>JBGVNV010000099.1:0-61518 GCA_045125955.1 Faecousia sp. | reverse complement strand
ATCGGGAGGGTTAGTGTATGTTTATCTATGACAAGAAGCTCCAGTACCCTGTGAAGATCGACAATCCCAATCCCCGGCTTGCTGCCATCATCATCAGCCAGTACGGCGGCCCCGACGGCGAGCTGGGCGCCAGCCTGCGCTATCTCAGCCAGCGCTATTCCATGCCCTTCGATGAGCTCAAGGGTCTGCTGACGGACATCGGCACCGAGGAGCTGGGGCACCTGGAAATGGTGGGAGCCATCGTCCATCAGCTGACCCGCAAGCTCTCCGATGACCAGATCCGGGACTCCGCCTTTGCCCCCTACTTCGTTGATCACACCGCCGGGGTTTACCCCACCGCCGCCTCCGGCTTCCCCTGGACAGCCGCCAGCATGGCCGTCAAGGGCGACCCCATCGCCGACCTGACCGAGGATCTGGCCGCCGAGCAGAAGGCCAGGGTCACCTATGACAACATCCTGCGGCTGAGTGATGATCCCGATGTCAACGATGTCATCAAGTTCCTCCGGGAGCGGGAGATCGTCCACTTCCAGCGGTTTGGCGAGGCCATCGAGCTGCTGCGGCGGAAGCTGAACCAGCGAAACGTCTACGCCATGAACCCGGCCATCGATCTGTAAAAAAGGGCGGTCCATTCGGACCGCCCAAAGTATGTTATAGGCTGCGGCTTTGATACATCCGCTGCTCCGCCAGTTCGATGAGCACATCGAGCTCTGCGCCGGAACCGGATGCGCAGCCCCAGGAGGCCGGGAGTGTTCCGGTGGAAGCAAGCGGCGGTGCGCTCTGCTGGGGTGGGTTTGGGAGGATCAGAAGGAATTCGTCGCCGCCGATTCGGTAGGCCTCCGCGCCGGGATGGGGGCAATCGCGCAGGGTCCGGGCAAAATCCAGCAGGAGCCGGTCCCCTGCCCTGTGTCCCTGGGTGTCGTTGACCTGCTTCAGGTGGTCCAGATCGAAATACCAGACCGCCAGCACCCGGCGGCGGTAAGCGCGTTTGCGCGAATGCAGATGCTGCAGATTGTAAAGTCCGGTCAGGGGGTCGGTACGGCTGTTGCGCAGAGCACCGCAGGCCAGAAAAGTCAGAATCACGAGTGCCGCCAGCGCAAAGGGCCTGGGCAGTTCTAAAAGGATACAAAGGCCGCAGATGGCGGCGGTCAGCAGGATCAAAAGCATGGTTAACTCCTTTGAAAAAAGCCCCCGGCAGATCTGCCGGGGGCGAAAAATCAGTTCAGGCCGGTATGCTCGAAGAAGGTCAGGGTGCAGGAAACGGTGACACCGTACTGCATCATATCGCCCTCGTTGCAGACGATGGACAGGTTGCTGACCAGACAACGCCAGTGGCTGTCGGTCAGGTCCCGGATGACCTGCTTTGCGGCGGTATAGCTTTCGCAGTTGAACTTCATGGAAATGTTGCGGCGCACGGTGCCGTCGTCCTGAACATCGGGGTCGGTGAAGCTCAGGGAGTAATCGGAGGTGCGGCCCAGGATGCCGTAGAGCTGGTTCAGGACCACCTGCTTGTTGTCATAGGGCGCGATCTCGGTGATCTGGTCGGCAGGACGGGAGAGGATTTCGTCAAGCTCCTCCTGCATGGCGTTCATCTTTGCGACCTTTGCCATGGCGGTGGAGATCTGGGTATCGCAGTCCGCGCTCTGGGAGGCGATGGAGGCCATCTCATTTTGCAGGGGGGTATAGAACAGGGTGTAGTAGCCCACGCCGATCAGAAGGACCACCAGGAACAGCAGCATGATGGTCTCGCGGAGGCTCAGCTTGGATTTTTTCATGTTACTCAGCCTCCTTGGTCATAATGATGCTCATAAAGATCTCGGCTTCCTCGGCCTGCTCGGCGACGGCGTTGTAAACAGCCGCGCTCTCCACAAGGCCGCGCTCTTCCAGGCTGCGGACCATGGTACTGGCCTGCTCCAGGGTGATGCCGTGAATGTTCAGGGTCAGAACATTGTTGTTGACGGCCATGTTGTCGATGATGGCCTTGGTGGCGATCTCCTGCTCAACAAGCTGGAGCACGTCCATACGGCTGACCATGTTGACCTCGGTCTCGTTCATCCAACCGTAGCTGTAGCGGCCGTACTGCTGGGCCAGCTCCTCGTAGCCGGTCAGCTTGCCGTTGATCAGAGCAAGCTGGGTCTGCTTATCGGTCAGCTCTCCCAGGGCAACATCGCGCTTGGCCAGAGGGTCCAGGATTGCGAACTTGGCGAAGAGTGCGCCGATGATGAGCACCAGCACCAGGGCGGGAATCAGCTTTTTCAGGTTGATGCCGGACTGATGGTGGACGAAGTTCATCGTCTTCTTGCTGGGGTACTGGACAGCGTTCTTCTTGATGGGGTTGATATTTTTGATTTTGGTATCTGCCATGATTGCACCCTCCTTTAGATCTGGCATCCGGCACCGGCGGCCAGGGCGCAGTAGAGGGCCTGGTCAGCGGATGCGCCGTCCATTTTGACGAGACGCTGGACATGATGCATGGTCATGTTGGTGGCCTTGAGCAGGCAGGTGCGCAGGGGCTCGACCACGGCGGAGCCGCCGCAGTAGTACAGGTGCTCCAGGGGGCCGCCCTCGGTCTGATCGGAGTAGCGGAAGAAGTTCACGGTCTTCATGACCTCAATGGCCAGAGACTGGTAGGCCTCGTTGACCAGCTCGGAGGTGAGGATGCCGTTCATGTTGGACTCCTTACGGGTCCGGGCGGCGTGGACGTCGATCTGCTGGGTGTCGGAGATGGTCTGGTCGATCAGAGAGCCGGCCAGGTCGATGTCCTTGCCCATGACGAAGTTGCCGTTGGCGAAAATGTTGACACGGGTGGTGTTGTGGCCCACGTCGACGATGCACAGCTTCTTGGGCAGGTTCTCGTTCTGACGGATCAGGTTCAGCCAGGCCATTTCGGCGGGGGTGGCGATCTTCAGGTTCAGACCGGCCTTCTTGAAGATGCTGTACAGCTCCTCCACGGTATCCTTGCGGACGGCGGCGGCGTATAGCTCCATGACGTTGTCCTTGATGGACATGACGGAGTAGTCGTAGTCATACTTGACACCTTCCTTGCCCACGAAGTCGCGGAACTCGAAGGGCAGGTTCAGCTTCAGCTCGGCTTCGCTCATTGCGGGCATGGAGACATGGTGGGAGATGACCATGGAGCTGGGCAGGACCAGGGCGCAGTTGCCGCCGCGGATGCCCTGATTTTTCATCATGGTCTTCAGAAACTCCGTCATGGCGGCGGGAGAGCTGACGCGGCCTTCCCGGACCAGATCATCGGGCATACGCTCGAAGGCCATTTTCTTGACGATGCCGCTCCCGACGACAGCTACACCGCCAACAACAAGGTCTACCATGTCTACCTGCTGACGGATGCCCAGATGAAGGCGGCCAGCGACTATGTCAAGGCCACGGGCCAGTTCTATGTCCCCATCACCTTCTCACAGGAGGGCAACACCCACACCGTCTACTTTAACCCCAATGTGGCTAAGTCTCAGGTGAATGGCTCCTACAATCACACCTTCACTGACAGCAACTCCGATGGTAGCTGTAACACCTGCGGTAACGGCAAGTCCCATGAGTACCACCTGCCCACCGGCGAGGAGATGGAGATTCGTTCTGCTCGGCAGTTTGCTGCGCTTAGCACCATGTCCAATTATATCAGTAGCGATTACTATTATGTCCAGAAGATGCACATCGACGCAGATCAGTACCAGTGGACCAGCAACGATGACAAGAAGATCAACTCCATCGGCACCGCCGAGCAGCCCTTTAATACCAGCTACTCCGGCCTGTATATCGATGAGCTGACCAACGAGCATAAGAATTACCTCCTGAGCGGATTCCAAGTGGTGGATGCAGGCATCTTCGGTGTCATCGGCGAGACGGGCAGCATCTCCAATCTGACCGTTGTCTGCACTGCCGATATGACCGCAGGCTCCGCTGAAAAGGAGAATGTGTCTGTTCTTGCCGGTGAGAACCGTGGCTCCATCAGTTTTGTCAATCTGACCATCAACGGCAATGCTTCTCTGAGAGCCAAGACCAACGCAGGTCTACTGGCCGGCAACTCCATCGGCACCGTCAGTGACTGCGCCGTGACCACCGCCGAGAACAAGACTGTCACCCTGACCGCCCCCAATGCCGGTGGCATGATCGGCAACGCCGAGGGTACCATTACTCGCTGCGGTGTTACCATGAACGGCACCCTGCAGATCAAAGAAGCTGTCTACGCAGGCTGCGTACTGGGTCATGCGGTCAATACGGTCTGCGATCAGCTGATCGTTTCCGTCAAGAACCTGGATGCCAGTGCAGACATTGCAGCCGGTCTGGCAGGTTATGCAGAGGGCTGCACCTTCAGCGGCTCTGCCGATGCCTCTGTCACCGATGTAACAGTCAGCGGAAGCCTCCGTTCCACCGGTATCGCTTCTGGTGTTCTTGGCAATGCCATCAATACCACCCTGATCGGTGTCGATGCCGGTATCAGCGAGGTCAGCGGCAGCACTGCCGCAGGCTTCCTGGGCGTTGGTGACAACGTGGATGCCACTAACTGTAAGGTGGTCATTACCAAGTCTGTGGCCGGCACCAACGGTGCTGCCGGTGTGGCCGGTACCATCGGCTCCGAGAGTGTCTTTAACCATGTTCCTGTGACCCTGACTGGCGTGACCGTTTCCGCCGACGGCGGCAATGCAGCCGGCTATGCCTTGGAAATCAAGGCCCGGGCCATCGTCATGGGCCAGAGCCATGTCACCCTGGGTGGCTATCAGACCAGCGGCAATGTTCTGGTTCCCGTGAACGCCGCCGTCATCCGGGGCTCCCAAAATGCCGCAGGCTATGCCTACACCGTTGTAGGCAGCGTGGGCGAAGCCCATGTGGTCGGATGCGGCCAAATCCATGGCGGCAATGCCGCAGGCTTTGCGGTGGAAGTGAGCGGCAGCATCTCCGATGCTTTCGTCTCCCCTGCCCTGACCCAGGACGATGCAGGCTATCTGGGCAACAGCAACGCAAATCTCTCCGTCACCGGCACCGATTCTGCCGCTGGCTTCGTGCTGAATGTGGCCAAGAACGGCTCCGTTTCCACGGCCTATACCCTCTGCGCAGTTTCTTCCTCCGGCACCATTGAGATCGAAAAGGAGCCCGAGCCCACAGAGGAGACCACAGAGCCTTCCGAGGCAACCGATCCCAGCGAGGCTACCACCGCACCCACCGAAATCCAGAAGGAATCCGTTGTCAGTGCCTACGGCTTTGCAGGCACCAATAGCGGCACCATCAGCCGCAGTGCCGCTAATGTGGACCTCGACAGCGGCTTCGGTTTCGTCGGTGTCAACAATGGTTTGATCACTACCTGCTACGGCTGGTATGGCGACGGTAAGGATGACTCTGCTACCACCGCCCGGGGCAAGATTGCAGGAACCGGCAATTGCTACAGCACCTACATTGCCCAGCTGGAGAATCAGGCCCGGGATCAGAAGTCCGTTATGGTCTATGATGACGATGGTCTGGCAAGTGAAGTCACCCCCAACAAGCTCCAGAGCCTGTCCTTCAGCGGCTTCACCTCAGGCTATGACGCACATCCCTATGCTCCGATGAATCCTGAGGATTACCTCTACCCCATGCTGCGTGACCATTTCGGCAGCTGGATCATTCCGCCCCAGTATTCCACCGGTGTGGCCTACTACGAGCGTTATGAGGACGGCTCCATCAAGACCCATATGTATGACCTGTCCGACAGCTCTCTAACTATGGAGCAGGCGGATATCACTACTGACATGAAGAAGGTCGTCTTCGACAATGCCCTGGCCATCACCGAGACCGGCTACGCCATGTTCTACAACGCCGCCTCCGGCGAGGGCGACGGCGAGCCGATCCTGACTGAGATTGTCGGTGCATATACCTACAACTTCTTCCCCATTGATGGGACGGGCGTGGTCAAGATCTCCAAGCCTATGGGACAGGCTAAGTATGCTTATATCGATACGAGATTTGCCGATGCTGTGAAGGTCAATGCCGAATTCGGCAACGATGAGACCTATCAGCTCCGCACTCCTGAGCAGCTGGCCAATATGAAGTATGTTGATGCCAGCTTCAACCAGACCCACGACATCGTAACCGATGATGTGGAGACTGCCATTCTCGCCGCTGGGCGGACCTATAAGGGCAACGGCCTGAAGCTGACCATTAGCGGTCAGACCCAGCCCTGGCTGTCCGAGGTGGGCGGCACGGTCACGAATCTGAATCTGGAAGTCACCGATGCAGTCAATGCTCCCATCTTCGGTACGGTGAGCGGCAGCCTGGACCTGATTGGCATCCAGACCGGTGATATCTCCAAGAGCGCAGCTCTGGTGGACGAGGTATCCGGAGACGAGGTATCCGGAGACGAGGCATCCGGAAAAGTCTCCTTCGGCAGTATCCGGACCGGTGCCATGTCCGGCCATCTGATCAACACCATCACCTCCGGTACTGTCACCACCGGCGACATCACCCTGGCCTCCCGGACCGCTCCCCTGGTCGGCAACTTTACCGGCGGCATCCTCCGTGGCAGTGAGAGTGAGCAGCGAACCATCGTTGTGACCGATGGCACTACTCTGACCTCCACACTCTTCTGCGTTGAGGCCGGCGGCGAGATCAGCAATTATACCATCACCGCTCCCTCCCAGACCGGCGCTCTGGCTGAGACCATGACCAAGTCCATGAGCGGTGTTTCCGTGGAAGTCCAGGGTGATGCCTCCGGCGTGTTCCTGGGCAGCATGAGTGGCGATATGTCTGATGTGCACTTCACCGTTGACGGCACCATGAAAGGCAGTGCCATCGGCGTGAGCAGTGCTGCGCTGAGCAAAGTAACCCTCTCTGCGAAGAATGTCACCGCCGAAGGCGGCGTCCTGGTGGGCAGCAACAGCGGTTCCTTTGACGAGTGTGTTGTGAATGTGACCAATGTTACCGCAACCGGCGCAAACTTCGGTATCATTGCCGACAAGCTGGATCAGGGCAAGACCCTCGAGGCTACGGTTAATGTTGGTACGCTGACCTTCACCGCCAAGGCTGCTTCCAATGTCGGCGGTCTGGTTGGTGTCAACGCAGGCTCCATCGTCGACAGCACGGTCACCATCCAGGCAGCTAAGTCTGTCGAGGCAGAGCAGTCCGCCCTGGATCAGATTGTTGACCTCGTGGCAGACCTGTTCACTGTGGAGAAGACTGCGGAAAATGCCGCCCAGGGCGTGACCCTGAACGGTGCAGCAGATTTCCAGACCACCTTCGGCGGCCTGACCGGCTCCAACAGCGGCTCCATCGAAGGCTCCAAGGCCAATGTGGATGTGACCTATGTCCAGCCCGCTGAGACCACCGACAATGCCGTCCTCGGCGGTCTGGTGGGCACCATGAGCGGCGGCTCCATCACCGGCTCCGGCAACAGCGATGCCACCGGCTCCATCACCCTCAGCGGCGACGGCAACGGCAGAGCTTATGTGGTCGGCGGTGCGGTTGGAGAAGCTTGTTCCAATACTAAATTCAACACCATAACCACCAATGTTATGCTTGGTAATTGGGGCGTAGCAAAGTTGCATAATGCAGATGTTAGTGATGCAATTCGAGACATCATCAGTCCTAACAGCAAAGGCCCTATCGGACAGTTCGTTGGCTATGTAGCAACCGCAAGTTCCTTTAACAAGTGTGCCGGTGATGGTGGTTCTGATCTGTATCAGTTCTTGGGTCAGGTGCAGCATAAAACCGTTGAAACCTTTACGAAGGGTACTTATGGCGGATTTGATACGCCTATGTCCGGCTCCCCCTATACTGCTTCGTCTGAAGCTCAGTTCGAAGAAGCCAAGAAGATGTATGATGCTGCTGGCCTGTCGATTGTGAACTTTGACATTACGATCTTTGATTGCTCCTACGTGTGCGGTTCCACCAGATATAAGCAGGAGGTCGCCAACACAAAGTACTATTCTGATGGCACTGAAGATCAGTATGATTCGTATGTTACAACTCTTTTCAACCCTTCTATCACATTTAGCGATATCACTGACCTAAATGTTAGAAGCTTTGGTACTAATGAGGATGCCCAAACACTTACCAGCTACTATTATTTGTCTGGTGGTAATTACTATCCTGTTTGGTATAAATATGAATATACGGATAGATGGCTGGTCAAATATTATGGAGTGCAATTGTGGGCTGATACAAATATGAACGGCTCTCTGGAAAATTCTGAGCGATTCGTAAATATTAGTGGTTCCGATTTAGGTAACACTAATTCCAATAAGAGTATTGGAGTAACGTTGTACTTGGTATCTTCTTATACTCTAAATGATGGAACATATATGATTGTTGGTAATAATGCTAAGGCACTTTCTGTCTCTACAGGAGCTGAAAACTTCATCTCGACTTTCAACACGAAGGCCGGTGCGAACAGCAATCTCGTCTCCTGTATCTGGACAAACAATTCTGGTGTTTGGTCCAATGGAGGTAAGTATCTGAATCTGAGTAATGCAGTTATCGGTGATCAGAAGACAATTGCCGCAGGCATTGCCAGAGCGGGTAACAGTGGTTTGGCAGTATCGCTGAACGGCGGTAAGTACTTGACCTATAACAATGGTTCCTTCCAAATAAATGACAAACAGGTCGGTGCAATTACACTGTACAGCGTGACAAAGTCTCCTGTGTGGGAAATGACATTTACAAACGATCGATTTGGTCAGATCATTATCTCCAGTATCCAGAAATAAGAAAGGAGCGCGACCATGAACAAAATTCAACAAAAGCTGCGCTCCCGGGCCGGTGCATCTATGATCCTGGCGATGATGTTCATGATGTTCTGCGCCTTCATCGGCGGCACCGTGCTGGCGTCGGCTACGGCCAACGCCCAGCGCGTGGCCCAGATGGCGGAGCAGCAGGATTTCCTCCTGGAGCGGTCGGCGGCGCTGATGGCCTCCGACCAGCTCCAGCTGCAGAGCGGCAAGTATCTGCGGCTGAGCATCAAGGACGAGATCAGTGTCATCCAGGAGGCCGGTGAGGTCGCTCCCGGCAGCGGCACCATCGTTCCCCTGCCCGACGGATACAAGACCGAGGTCCGCAGCATCTCCTTCCAGGTCCTGACCAACGCCAATCTGACACCCATGCACCGGCTAATGCTTGAGGCCACCGTCTGGCGGTACCTTGACGAATATGATCCCGATGAGACCGCTGTCAGCCTGAGCTTTGTTGGTTTCCCGGACGGTGTCACGGCCACCAATCAGTTCCAGTTCCAGCCTGTGATCCAGGAACACAACATTGAAGGTGCACTGAACGTGTCCTCCACCGCTACCGGAACCACGGTTTCGATCCCGGACTACATCGCCTATTTCTCCTCCGGCAGAGATCAGGATCTGTTTGACTTCTTCGTGCATTTCGGCGAGAACAGCCAGGTCCGCATGACCATGAATGCCTACAGCGGTACCGGCTCCCCCATCACCGTTCCCGACCCGCCCACGACGGGCAGCGTTCCCGGTGATCCGACCCCCTCTGGATACATCCAGGTTACGAGAACATCCACCACCACCACCATCTCCTGGGAGAATCCTCTGGTCGAGAAGGGAGGCGCAGATTGATGAAAAATCTGTTTCGCAAGCTGAAAAACAAGGCCGGTGAGAGTCTGATCGAATCCCTGGCCGCGATCCTGATCTTCACCATGGCTTCTCTCGTCATGTATACGATGGTCACTACGGCTGCCGATCTCAACCGGACGGCCAAGGAAATGGACGAGGCCAATCAGCAGCATTTGATCGCCGTGGAAAAGGGACTGCCCGGAGCCCAGAATGGCTCTGCTGACATCACCTTCTCCCTGAACGGCACCGAGATCGCAGAGACGAACGTGGATATCTATGGCGGCCAGGACGGCAGCCTTTACACCTACTTTGTCCACACAGGAGGCTGATCATGAAGAAACTGAAGAAAAAGGGCGGTTTCTCCCTGATCGAGATGATGTGCGCCCTGCTGATCCTGGTCCTGCTGATCATGGCCATCGACGTGGGCTTCAAGGCCGGCGGTACCATCTACCAGGAGGCGACCTTTGAGGCGGAAAGCGCCACCCTGGCCGGTATTCTGAATACCGCGCTGGGTGATATCCTCCGCTACAGCATCGATGTCCGGGAGACCACCGCAACGGAACGAGAGAAATACGGCAACGATGTGGGTATCCCCGAGGCCGGCGGTACCGGAAAATATTATGTCTTCACCAGCCTGGATTATGGCATTCAGGATGCCTATTTCTATGTCCCTTTCCACGAGAGCGGCAGAAATATGGGTGCCCTGCAGATGAAGAATACCCGCAATCCCAACGTTGTGGAGCTGGTGAACACCGGCGCATACCCGGATCTCGTGATCTCTGATTTTACGATCACCTATTCTCCCCGCATTGCCCCCGGCGTCGAGGGCGGCTATTTTGAGATCTCTTATAAAATCACCAGTGAGCTTGACAGCTCCAGGACCCGTATGGTCAACACCATCGTGCGGGTCATGAACGACTGATTTTAGCAGAACACCGCCCGGATCACGCTGATCCGGGCGGTGAAAATTTTCAATGGATTTTTAGGCCGGTCACGGCTATAATGAGGAAAAAAGAGGGATCATCCATGTTTCAAAACAAGGTCGTCGTCATCACCGGTGGTGCAAACGGCATCGGTCAGTGTATCGCGGAGGAATTTAAGAGCCAGGGGGCGAAGGTCTGCATCATCGATACCGCGCCCGGAGATCATTTTGTGGGGGATCTGGCGGACAGGGATACGCTGGAGGACTTTGCCCGGTCCGTCATCCGGGAGCACGGGCGGGTGGATGTGCTGGTGAACAACGCCCCTCCCCTGTTTCTGGGCATCGACGAATGCAGCTATGAGGAGTTCCAGCGGTCCATGGCCATCGGCATCACCGCGCCATTCTATCTTGCAAAGCTCTTCGCGCCCCATTTCGCGCCGAGGGCCAGCATCATCAACATCTCCTCCTCCCGGGACCGCATGAGCCAGCCCCAGTCCGAGAGCTACACCGCCGCCAAGGGCGGCATCGCGGCTCTGACCCACGCCCTGGCGGTGAGCTTCGCGGGCCGGGTACGGGTCAACTCCATCAGTCCCGGCTGGATCGTCACGGCCTATACGGTCTACGAGGGCCCTGATGCCCTCCAGCAGCCTGCGGGCCGGGTGGGCCATCCGGGAGATATCGCCAATATGGTGCTCTTCCTCTGCTCAGACAAGGCGGGCTTCATCACCGGCGAAAACATCTGCATCGACGGCGGCCAGACACGGCTGATGATCTACCACAACGACTGTGGCTGGAGCTACCAGCCGTAAAAAATGAACCGCCCGGAATTTTCCGGGCGGTGTTTCCTTCTGTCAGATGGGCTCCCAGCCTTCCTCTGTGATGCGGTAGCCGTGGCCGTTTGGGGGCTGCCACTGGTAGCGGTGCTTGTTTTCCTCGGGGAAGAGGCACGCCATGATGGCGGCGATGACACCGCCGTGGGTCACGAGGCAGGTATCCTCCGTCAGTCCACGGTAGGCGGACAGGACCCGGGCGGTCATCTGTTCTCCGCTTTCGCCACCGGGGGGAACATTGCGTTCGTTGTCCCCGGTGAGCCAGGCCTGGTAGTCAGCTCTTTCTTTCAGTTCTTCGTAGCTGTGCATTTCAAAAACGCCGAAGTCCACCTCCCGGAACCGGGAGTCCTGTTCGTAGGGTACGCCGGGAAACAGCAGCTCCATGGTCTCGTTGGCCCGCTTCATGCCGCTGGTGCGGAAGCGGACGTTGGAAATGTCGAAGTGGATCCGGTTCAACTCTTCCCTGCCCTGTTCGGACAGGCCGAGGTCCGTGCTGCCGCAGTACAATCGCCGTTCGTTTGCCAGGGTCTTGCCGTGGCGGATGAGATAGATGGTCATTTCAGCCGCAGCTCCAATCCGCAGAAGATCCGGCTGACCCGGTCCGCCTCCCGGCTTAAGTACTGGGCCAGACGGCCTGCCTTCTGCCGCCATGCCCGGTTTTCCGCGCCCATGGGTACCACGCCGCAGAAAATGTCTTCCATAATGAGCACACAGTCCCGCCACTGGTCCCGGTGGGCTTCAAAATACCCCACGGGGTCCTCGTGACAGGCGGCGAAGGTTTCAATTTTGCGGACACAGCCGCAGGAAAAGTCGATTTCGGGCCCGTCGCAGGTGAAGCAGTCGGTGACGCCAAGGTGTTCCCTGGCAAAATCCAGCTTGCCCTGGAAGGCTCCGCCGATCATCAGGATCATGCTTTTACCTCCTTAAAACAGCATCAGAGCCCCGGCGGCAAAGAGCTCCCCCATGGTCAGGGCCGCGCCCGCGATGTCGCCGTTCATGCCCTCCAGGGAGCGGTATCCCCGGCGGAGGGTCAGACCGTAGCCCGAGAGAACTGCGATCAAAACCGCCGCATACTTGCCACACAGGAACCATGCCATGGTCAGGTACATCAAAAGCATGACAGCCAGGACCGCGATATGTCCCCTGGGCTTTTTCTGCTCGGCGTACTGGCTGGTGGACATGGCGGGCAGAACCGTCACCGCCAGGGCGGAGCAGCACCGGCTCACCGCCGGGACAAAGACCAGCACCCAAAGGGGCGTTTCGCGCCCGACGGATGCGAAGAATACGAACTGGGCCAGCATCAGCAGCGCAAGGCCGATGACCGCGAAGCTGCCCACATGGGGGTCCTTTAAGATCTCCCGCCGCCGTTCGGGACTGCGGCAGGATTTGACTGCATCGGTCACGTCCATGAACCCGTCCAGATGGAGAAAGCCCGTGGAAAGCCAGGGCCAGACCGTCAGCACCAGGGCCGTCACCGGCTCCGGCAGTCCCAGAAACCGGCAGAGCCACCCAAACCCCGCCCAAATCAGCCCCAGTTCCAGACCAACGACGGGCAGAAAGAGGAGCATCTTGTCCCGTGCGCGTTCGTCCCAGACCTGGGGCGCGGGGATGGCGCAGAACATGCTCTGGCACATGAGAAATGCGTTAAGATAGGTTTTCAAGGAAATCGCCTCCCTTGTAGATGATGGGGCATCCCGCCGCGACTTCGATGACAACGTCGCAGATGCCCGCAAGGGCCCGGTCCGTGTCTGCCAGCCGCTTGCGATACTGCTCCGTGGTCTCGGAGTAGGTCTCTGCATCGCAGTAGATCTGGTCGCTGACGAAGACCGCGTGGTGGGCGGCGGCGGCAAATTGCAGGATGGAACCAGTGCAGCTTTCCGCGCCCTGCAGGTCCATTTCGTAGTTCTTTTCCGCCGGGAAGAGGGCGTTTTGCATGAGGGATGTGATGTTGTCCACCAAAAATGCTGCGTCCCGGTCCCGGATATCCCCAAGGTCCCGGAAGCATTCGATGGTCTCAAAGCCCATGCCTGCCCGGTCCAGCAGATGGCGGCGGATGCGCGCATCGTCCTCGGCCCCCGTGGGGATCATGGTGGCGACGTAATAGAGCCTTCCGCCGCCCGCCAGCTTCACGGCAAGGTCCTGGGCGATGGCGGATTTGCCGCATTTGGCACCGCCGGCGATGAAGACCGTCATGGCTTGCCCTCCACGGTGAAGCTGTCGCCCCTGCGAATCTCGTCGAGGTAGCCGTCGTCGATGCCCGCCTGGTCGAAGGTGGCCATGTCGTTCAGCACTGCGCAGGCGGCATCCACGATCTCAAAGGCCAGGGGGCAGCCGCTTCCCTCACCCAGCCGCATGCCCAGCAGGAAAATGGGCGCGAGGCCCATGGCATCCATGGCCAGCTTGTAGCCGATCTCGTAGGAGGCGTGGCTGGGGATCAGGTAGCCCGCAACCGTGGGGGTGAGCCGGAAGGCGCAGAGGGCCGCTACGGCGGAGATAAAGCCGTCGATGACCACCGGGCGGCAGCTGGATGCGGCACCCAGAAACGCACCGCACATGGCGCAGATGTCGAAGCCGCCCACTTTTGCAAGCACATCCACCGGATCATCGGGGTCCGGGCGGTTAAGCTCCAGAGCCTGCCGGATGACGGCTTTTTTCTTCACAAAGGCTCCATCGGTGATACCGCCGCCCCGGCCTGTCACCGCTTCCACGTCCACATCCAGCAGGGCCGAAAGCACCGCAGAGGAGGTGGTGGTGTTGCCGATGCCCATTTCACCCACGCCCAGAATGTCGGCCTCGGTGCTCCGGGCCAGCTCATAGCCGGTCCGGATGGCGGTGATGGCCTGTTTCCGGGTCATGGCGGGTCCCTGGGCGATGTTCTGGGTGCCGTAGGCAATTTTCCGGTTCAGGACCTTGGGCTCCCGGATATCGGCGTTGACGCCTACATCGCAGACGGTGATGCCGCAGCCGAAATGGCGGCAGAGGGTGGACGCACCGGTTTTGTGGCGGGTCAGGTTGATGGTCTGCATCAGTGTCACGCTCTGGGGCGCACTGGAAACGCCCTCGGCCACCACGCCGTTGTCGGCGGCGAAGACCAGAAGGTGCTTATGTTCCATACGGTTGTGAAGCCGACCCGTGATGCCCGCCACCTGGATGGACAGGTCCTCCAGCCGTCCGAGACTGCCGGGGGGCTTGGCCAGCTGGGCCTGCCGCTCCCGGGCTTCGGCCATGGCGGCTTCATCCAGCGGTTCGATGCTGGTCAAAATATCCTGTAAGTTCATCAAATCACTCCCTTTTCCCGGAGCCAGTCCATGGAGGATCGGGCCTCCGGCAGTTCAAAGGTGTAGGTGGCATCGGGACAAAGCTCCGATGCCTTGTGTAAAAAGGCTTCCATGTCAATGGTCCCCTCGTTCAGCGGGGCGTGACGGTCCATGGTGCCGTCGTTGTTGTGGATGTGAAAATGGCTCAGCCAGGGGGCCCAGCTTTCCAGCCAGTGGGAAAGTCCGATCTTCGAGTAGGCATTCACATGGCCCACATCCAGACAGAGCCGCAGTCTCGAATCATCCACACCCCGGACGATGTCCGGGAGCCACTGGGGCTCCGTTTCCAGAACGTTCTCCAGAACGATCTCCACGCCGGGGTCCTCCTGGAAAAATTCCTTCCAGAATTCGATGGACTGCTCCACATACCACACGGGATAGTAGATCCAGGGATTGTAGCCGCCGTGGAGGATGACCTTTTTCGCGCCGTAGACCTTGGCAAGATCGATGGCCTGCCGGTAGCGTTTCGCGGCCAGCGCGCGGGCCTGACGGTCGATGGCGCAGGGGAAGAGCTCGTTGTATGGCCCGTGGAGCAGGCACTCCCCTGCCCGGGCCAGCTTTTTTGTCACTGCCGGATGGACAGCGTCAAATTCGTCGTCCATGTTCCAGGCGGTGCAGTATTCCGCAATTTCGATACCGATGCCGTATTCCTGAGCGATTCTTGCCGCCTCCGGGTCGATGGTGGAAAGATAGAGCTTTCGTTTGTCCATGGTGTTACCTCATTCGATCAGTCCGTATTTGACCTTCACCCGGTCCAGCTTTTTAAGCAATGACTCGGACAAAAACCACAGGAAGAATACCGTTGCGGCGGCGTGGACGCTGTCCGCCGCAAGGCCGGTGATGTAGGTGGTCAGGATCATTTTCAGGGTGGGCGTTCCCTGGAACATCAGCACTGAGGTGGGATTCAGGATGCCGCCGTAGAGGAGAAAAATCGACACACCGCCGAAGACACTGAGACTCAGCCGGTCCCGGTTCAGCAAGCCCTTGCGGAAGAGCACGCCGGATACCAGTCCGATCATGCCCATGGCGAACATCTGCCAGGGGGTCCAGGGGCCCTGTCCAAAGAGAACATTGCTGACCAGCATGGTCACCGCGCCCACCAGAAAGCCTGCCTCTGCGCCGAAGGCCACGCCGACCAGGATCACCAGAGCCGCCACGGGCTTGAAGCCCGGCAGGGCGAAGAACACCGCCCGTCCGCCGATGGCCAGGGCACTTAGGGTGGAGAGGATGACCAGCTCCCGTGCCTGGGGTTTGCGGCCCTCGAAGGCCACGAAAAAGGGGATCATGGTCTCGGCCACAATGAGCATCGAGGTCAGCATATATTTCCTGCCGCCGCCGAACCGAAGTCCCAGCCACAGCGTCACGGGGATGGCCAGCACACATAGACCCAGGGTCAGTTTGGTTCGCCGGGAGAGCTTTCCCTTCATCAGCCGCTGGTCCCGGACGGGGGCACGACGGGTGATGCTGGCGCAGAAAACAAGCAGAAGCGGAAGCAGCGCGAGATACACGCCGCCGTAGCTGCGGAAAAATTCATCGCCCCTGTAGAGCTTGCTGAGATCCGTTTGAGTCAGGGCGTAGATCAGGCATCCGAGAAAGCCCGCACCGGAGACGGTCCCAAGAATTTTCCGCCACAGGGGCAGCTTTTCGGGCCGCCGTTCCGGAGGCGGCGTCAGATCCAGGGGCGCGGCGGGGGTCCGGGGCTTCTCCGGGGGGACGGTGCCGCCGCAGGCGGTGATGATGTCCTCCGCCGTGACGGCTCCCGGCAGCAGATGCCGGGCCATGCGGTTGGCGGCGGTGGTATAGAAGCTCTTGCCGGAGAAGAAGGGCTGGGGCCCGTCTGCGGCCACGATCTGGCCGTCAAAGAACAGGGCGCACCGGTCCGCGTACTTCGCGCAGAACTCCACATCATGGCTGACCATGATGATGCACACGCCCCGTGCGGTCAGGTCCTTCAAAACGGCGGCGAATAGCTCTTTAAAATCGCTGTCGAGGCCCTTGGTGGGCTCGTCCAGCAGCAAAATGTCGGGCCTTTGCAGCAGGACCTTGGCCAGAGCCACCCGCTGCTGCTCGCCGCCGGAGAGGTCATAGGGATGCCGGTCCAGAAGTCCCTCCAGACGGCAGAGGGCGGCCATCTCCCCTGCTTTGGTCTGGGACACGGACAGCAACTCCTGGCGGACGGTATGATGCACCAGAAGCATCTGGGGGTTCTGGGGCAAGGCAGAAATTTTCGCGCCGGTGGTGATGCGTTTGCCCCGATAGGGCTTCCTGGTGCCGCTGAGCACGCTTAGGGTGGTGCTCTTGCCCGTACCGTTGCCGCCCAGGATGGTCAGCAGCTCGCCGGGATAGGCCTGCAGGTCCACGCCCTTGAGAATATCGGGACTGTCCTTTTCATAGCGGAACCAGACCTCCCGCAGCTCCATGCAGGGCTTGGCATCGGGCTGATGCCAGGGGCGGTCCGCCACCTGCTTCAGAAGATTCTGCTCGGCAAAGGCTGTCAGGGCATTTCGTCCGTCACTGACGGTCATGGGACAGTCGCAGTCGAAGCCCATGGTGCTCCAGACCCGCATGGGGGTGGGCATGGACAGGAGCATGGGATGGTCGAGGTTTCTTAGAATTTCAAAAGTCTCCATGGGCGTTTCATCCGCGATGAGCGCGCCCTTGTCCAGGATGAGGAGCCGGTTCGCCATGGGGATCACATCCTCCAGCCGGTGCTCGCAGATGAGCACGGTGGTGCCCAGCTCCCGGTTGATGCGGCCGATGGTCTGCAAAAAGTCCGTGGCGGCGATGGGGTCCAGCTGACTGGTGGGCTCGTCGAGGATGAGGAGCTGGGGCTGGAGGACCATGATAGAGGCGAGGTTCAGAAGCTGCTTCTGACCGCCGGAGAGCTGATTGGTCTCCAGGTGGAACCAGGTCTGGATGCCGAAGAAGCTGGCCATCTCCGCGACTCTGCTCCGGATCTCGGTGTTGCTGACACCCAGGCTTTCCAGGCCGAAGGCCAGCTCGTGCCAGACCTTGTCGGTGACGATCTGGCTGTCCGGGGATTGGAGGACGAAGCCGATCTTCGCCGCCTGCTCCTGGGCGGGGATGTCATCCAGGGGGGTACTTTCCAGAGTGATGGTGCCCGTCCGTTGGCCGTGGGGAGCCAGGACGGTCTTGAGCTGGCGCAGGAGGGTGGATTTTCCGCAGCCGGAGGGGCCCGCCAGCACGGCAAAATCACCGGGCCGCAGGGTCAGGGATACATCCCGCAGGACCGCATTTTCCTGCTCCGGGTAGGTAAAGGTCAGATTTTGGATCGAAGCGAGTTCCATTTGAAATCCTCCGTCAGATCGATGATCAGGGGCAGCATACAAAGCCCCAGAAAGCTCAGGTAAGAGATGATTTGTCCCAGGCCCAGGGCCGCGCCGGTCATGGCGGGATAGAAGCTCCAACTCACCTGCCCAAGAAGCCAGGGAACCAGGGTCCCCAGGAAAAGGGCGGCGAGAACGGCCAGTGCCACGCCGTCCCGGCGTTCAAAGCGGTAGATGGCGTAGGCGGTCCGGCCTTCACAGCCGTAGCCACGGCTTTTCATGGAGTCCGCCGTGACGATGGACTGCTCCATGGCCCAGCTTACTGTAGCGGAAAAGGCGGTCAGGGCCTGTTTCAGGGAGCCGAGCTTGGTTTGGGGCGGCTCCATGGCTTTTTGGACCTGCCAGGTGGTCAGGAGATGATCCTTAAACCGGGGCACGAAACGCAGGGTCATGGAGATCAGCAACGATAGGCTGGGAATGGCCTGGCCGAAGAGGTAGATGATCTTGTCCGTAGTGAAGACCGCGTTGCAGCAGGTAAACCAGAGGATCGACGCGCCCATGAGGACCGCCGACGCCAGACCAAAGCAGACGGCTTCCCAGGTCACTGAATTTCCGTTGGGAAGGTAAAAAAGGACCGTCACGCCCTCGTGGTTAAAAAGGGGGTTCAGCACCGCTGTGAACAGCAACACCGGAAGGAGAAAGCCCAATTGACGCAGAAAGTGCTTCGTGCCCAGCAGATACCAGAGGTAACTGGAGGAGCAGACCAGCGAAAGCAGCAGAAAAACCGGGTGCATCAGAAACATGCTCAGTCCGATGACCGCCGCGAAAAAGCACAGATTCACCGCCGGGTGAAATCCGGCGAAGGTATCCTTTTCCATAAGCTCCCTCCTTTCGACAAATAAAAAATGGTTATGGTACGCATAAAACGTCACCATAACCATTCTTGGCAAGCATTTTTCGGTCACAGCAGGTCTCCCGACTCGCATCTCGGACGAATGTGCGCTCTGCCTTCTCAGAGGGTTTCCCTCCAATGACCGGCTTTCGCCGACGAACGCCATTCTCGATGCCCACGGTATTGGTTAAATGCGGGGCTTGGACCCCATTCCCTTGTCTAGCACCGATGCCTGGAAAAACCGTTGCGGCAGGGGTGCCTCTGCACCATTTATTTACGAAAATTATATACCAGCTTCCGGCAAAATGCAACCCATAA
The DNA here is from genome assembly GCA_045125955.1 of Faecousia sp. GTDB lineage: Bacteria > Bacillota > Clostridia > Oscillospirales > Oscillospiraceae > Faecousia. The sequence goes on along the minus strand of JBGVNV010000099.1, from coordinate 42,404 downwards.
AAAAGCCGCCCGGACCGGCTGGTTCGGGCGGCTGGGATTTAGTTGCCGAAGGTCAGGCAGCAGCGCATGAGGATGGTCGCGATCTGGGCGCGGTTGGCGGTGCCGTGGGGCACCAGGGTGTCGGCGGTGACGCCCTGGACGATGCCGTTGTGGACGGCCCAGCCGAAGGCGGCCTCGGCGTAGGCGTTGATGCGGTCGGCATCCCGGTAGCCGCTCAGGTCGCCGCCGGTGATCTCCACACCCTGCAGGGCGTAGTACCGGGCCAGGAAGGCCACCATCTGCTCCCGGGCGATGGGATTGCCGGGGGCAAACTCCGTGGCGGTGACGCCGGTGGTGATGCCGTTGTCACGGGCCCAGATGACCGCGTCGGTGTACCAGGTACCGGCGGGAACATCCGTGAAGGGAGACTCGGAGCTGACCTGGGGACTGCCCGCCAGACGGTAGAGGATGGTCACCAGCTGGGCGCGGTTCATGGTGCCGCCGGGGGCGAAGACGGTGCCGCCCATGCCGTTCATCAGACCCTCGTTCAGAACAAAGTCCACGGCCTCGTGATACCACCCGTCGGGACTCAGGTCCTCAAAGGCGGCAGAGGGACAGGCCTTCACCAGCGCGACGGTGACAATGTGCACGGTATCGAGGACCGTCTCGTTGCACTCGCCGTAACGGATGGTCACCTCGGCGGAGTCACCCGCATCGGTGGGCAGGAAGGTCAGCGTCGCGGCGGCTTCGCCCTCCGACAGGGCCTCAGCGGCGGCGTAGGCCAGCCGGATGGTGCCGTTTTCTTCGGTCCACGCGAAGGCCTCGGTGTGACCGACGACGGTGGAGAGGGTCAGAAGGCTGGGATCATAGGAAATTTCCAGGATGCCGTTGGTGCTGCTGACGGTGACGGGCACAGGGACGGTGACGGACTCCACGGGGTGGCTCGCATCCTTCGCGCCGTTGAGGGTTCCGGTGACGGCGAAGGTTTCGGGTTCGCTCAGCTCCATGGGGGTGGCCTTGGCTTCCGTTGTTCCGGTGACTTCGGTGGTAGACTCGCCCATCAGACCGCCCACGGGCCAGATGCCGGTGTCAAAGGCACCTGCGTCGTAGATCCTGCCGTTGCCCATGTGGACCGCCAGCAGCTCACTGCGGTCATCGAGCTCATTGTAATTGCTCCAGTAGAGGTAGCCCGAATCGCTGTCATAGTGGGCACTGTGGTAAAGGGCCGTGGAGACGGGATGCTTCAGGTCAATCTTGAAGCCCCGCTGGGGACCGTCGTAGTAGTAATAGGAGCCATTCATGTCCATAAAGCCCTCTTTATAGACCCGGCCCCGTGCGTCGATCATGTAGAAGTAATCCACATACTGTCCGTAGGTGCCGTTGTAGAGGGTCTCGCAGTAGGCGATGGCCACGAGCTCGGAATCCTCGCTCCAGGCGAAGGCTCCGATATACTTGCCGGTATCGGGATCCACCAGCAGCACATTGGGGCCGTAGACCGCGATGAGCAGGCCCTCTTCCGCCAGATTGGGTGCCCAGGCCAGATCGAAGTAGCCGATGCCGGAGCCGCCGATCTGCTCCGTTTCCAGGGTCACGGGGTCCACCCGGTAGAGCCGGGAGCTCATGTTCTCGTCCAGGTCGGCGGCGTAGATGGTGCCGTAGGGCAGACGGGTGGCGGCGATGAAGGTCTCGGAGACGGAAGCGCGCTTCTCCCACCGGGGCAGGGAGTCGGTGTTGAAGGAGGACCACCAGATTTCGGAATTTTCATCCCAGACGATGGCCTCCAGCTCCTGATCCAGACCCTCGACGGTGACGGTGCAGCTGGCACTGGCGGCGGGGTCGATGACGGAGGTGGCGGTGATGACGGCGGTGCCCTTTGCGTGGGCGGTGACCGTGCCCCGCTGGTCCACCGTGGCAACATCGGGATCGGAGGTGGTCCAGGTGACGGAGTGGTCAGATACGGTCCAGGGGCAGATGACCGCGTTCAGCGTCACGCGGTTGCGGATCATGGTCTGGGCCGTGGCGGGAAGCTGGATGGCGGTGACATCCTCGGTGGGCTGGAATACATCGCCGGTGGTCTCGGTACGGATGTAAAGGCCTGCGGTGTAGTCCGGCAGGGTGCGGACGATGGAGACCTCCGCCGTGGCGGGATCCACATCCAGCAGGTAGTGGACATCGTCCTGGAAGACGATCCAGCTTAAGCGGTTCGTCAGATCGTTCCAGGTTAGGTTGCCGCTGCTCATCAGGCTGCTGGTGTAGGGCGCGGCGGTGCCCACCATCCTGGGAGATGCCACGGTGTCCGGGGTGAAGGTGTAGAGCTCGCTGCTGTATGCGGTGAAGCCGTAGAAATTGCCGTCGCTGTCGCAGGCCAGGGAGTCCAGTCCCTTGCCCACCTCCGCGATGGTGTTCAGGGTGCCCAGCTCCATGTCGATAGAGGCGAAATAGGGATTGCCCCAGAAATTGTCCATGGCGGACACGATGGCGTAGAGCTTGCCGTCGGCGGGGTTGTAGGCCAGATCAGAAAGACCCATGAGCATGTGCGCCCCGGTGGGGTCCAGCTCCGCCTCGTAGAAGACCTCCAGATCATCGTCCCGGGAGACCTGAAGCTTGAAATCGTCGAAGACGCCGGTGACGGTGAACACATAGCCGTCCACATACTCCACGGCCACGGGAACGGTGGAGACCTCCAGACTGCCCAGGGTGGAGCCGGTGGTGCCCTCCTGGGCATCGTAGCCCTTCCAGAGGTATGCATCGGCATACATGGGGTTCTCCAGAATGGTGTAATAGGGCCGCTGACCCCGCAGATTCAGCTCCACCTCATAGACGGTGGCGTTCATGGCGTAGTCGTAGACCGCCACCAGGAAGCTGTCGCCGAAAATGCCGGAGAGGTCCAGGCTCAGCTCCACGGGCGCATTCTCCTCGGTCTGGTTGCCGGGCACGGCGGCCAGGGTGGCGGTACCCCGGGCGTTCAGCAGAGCCACGGCGGCGATGTACTGGTTATCCTGGGCCTGGACGGTCAGGATATCGCCAGTTTCCTGGCTCAGCTTCATGTCATGGATGACGGGGGCGGTATTGTCGATGGTCAGCAAGGTCCGCTCCACCGCGCCGTCGCCCAGGGTATCCCAGTCGATGGTCCAGCTACCGTCGGGCTGCTCCTGACGGTAGTATTCGGGGGCGGCGTAGAAGCTCAGCTCCACGGTGGTGCCCTCCGGCAGGGGCTTGCCGTTTTCATCGGCGGCGGTCCAGTTCAGGGGAAGCTGGAACCGGGCATTGTACCAGGAGCCGTCGTTGACATAGTAATAGGCGGCATTCATGGGGCCAAGCAGCTCGTCCCGGTAGATTTCGCCGGTATCCGCATTGCGGATCACCAGACGGGTCTCGGCGGCATTGCGGATGAGGGTGTCACCGAAGCGGCGGAGGATGGCACCGCCGGTGTTGTTCATGGCGTTGCGCCGGGGCAGGTATTCGGCCTCCTGGGTGACGGGGTTGCCGCCCCAGTAATATTCCTCGCCGTCGCCGTAGTCGATGACGATGTAATCACCGTTGACCCGGTTCTCACCGGCCAGACCGAAGCCCAGACCGTAGAGGTAGGGGGTCCGGGTCTCGGTGCCGGACTGGAATTCGGCGTAGGAGCCGATGTCGAACATGGAAGCGTCGGTCCAGTTTCCGTACCAGCCCAGCACGGGGATGGAATGGGACACGCCCTCGTCCATGGGACGGACGTAGAGGAAAGCTTCGAGGTAGGCACCGTCGGGATTCTCGGCTTCCAGACGGGCCTTTGCGGCATCGGTCAGGGTGATGACGGCTTCGATGTCTGCAGTGCCGCCGGGGGCCAGCTCGACCTGACTCACCTGGGAGAGCTTTTGCAGGAGCACATGAGCATCGTAGGTGTTCACGGTGCCGTCGCCGCTGAGATCGCCGTCGGCGTGGAACTCTTCTGTGTTGCCCAGCAGGTATTCCAGCAGATGGTCCGCATCCTGGGCGTTGGTTACGCCGTCGCCGTTCAGGTCGCAGTCGGGCGCATCGCCGGAGCTGAGGAGCTTGCCGTTGACGGTGAATCGAACCTCAGCCGCTAGGGGCGCGGTGGCGGTGTCCAGATAATTGACGCCGTTATCCTCGAAGACGGCCTGGGTGAAGACGTCTGCACTGAGGGCGTAGCTGCCGCCCTGGCCCGTCAGGTCGTTCAGGGTGAAGGAAACGCGGTATTCGCCGGTGCGTTCGGGGTCATCGCGGAGCTCGGCCTTGACCTTGCCGTCGCTCTGACCGTCCACCAGGATGAAGCTGTCGGCATTTACTGCCAGATCCGCACGGCCCAGGCCCGCGCCCTGGCTCAGCAGGGAGTGGTAACGGCCGTTTGCATCCTTCAGGGGCTGGGCGGTGGACATGAGCAGGCTCTGGACCAGCTTACGCATGGTCATGCCGTCGGGGAGTAGGTCCTTTTCCCGCAGATGCTGGGCAACCAGGGCAGACAGGCCCGTGATCTGGGGAGCCGCCATGGAGGTGCCGGACATGAGCTCATACTGGTCGGAGCCGCCGCCGGCGGGGGTGCTGCCCCAGACGGACCAGATGTTGCCGCCGGGAGCGGTGATCTCTGGCTTCAGGCTCAGATCGCCGGGAACGCCCCAGGAGCTAAAGGAGCTCATGGTATGATGATCGGATTCCAGAAGCACCGCACCGGCCTTGCCGTGGATGGTCATGGTGCTGACACCTTCCTGAACAGCGGCGCGGATGGCATCGGCGCGGCTGCGGCGGATGGAGACCACCGGCGCGCTGTAGCCGTAGCCGGAGAGGTCCAGATAGAGGTCGCTTTCCTCCGTATTGCAGATGACCAGGGCAGCCGCGCCGTGGGCGGCGGCGATGTTGGCTTTCTCGGCAAAGCTGATGCCGCCGCGCTGGCAGAAGACCACCTTGCCGGTCACATCCAGGTTTTCATAGTCCTCCTCGGTGCCGTAGGTATCCAGGAAGAGGAATTCAAAATCCATACCGGAGCCGACGGTGTCCAGGCTGGCGAAATTGCGGTTGCCGAAGCCGCTGTACTCGGTGTAGACGATCTTATCGCCGTTTACGGTGAAATAGCCGCCCACCGCGCCCTGGTTGTCCACAGATGCCACGGCCAGGGAATTGGTATAGGAGCCGGGCATGCCCACGGTGTCGAAGCTGGCTCCGTCGTTATACAGGTAGCCGCCGGACCAGGCCTTCTTCGCCCAGTGGCCGGAGTTGCCTGCGGACATGACCACCACGGTATCGGTCTGCTCCAGATATTCCAGGAAGGAGGCGTAGATGTCGTTGAAGGCGGGGCCCGCGTTGGCACTGCCAAGAGACAAGTTCACCGCGTCACAGCCAAGCAGTATGGCATCCTCAATGGCGGCCATGTAGTCGGATTCGTAGGCTCCGCCCAGCTTGCCGAAGACCTTCATGGTGATGAGCTGGGCATCCGGGGCCGCACCGGCTGCGTAGACGGCTTCCACGGCATCGGCATAGCCGTTTTCCGTGGGGATGAAGCGGTTGGCGGCAGCGATGCCGGCCACATGGGAGCCGTGCTCGCCCTGACCGTCCCGGTCATGGGTCACGTCGTAATCGCCGTCCACATAGTTGAAGGCAAAGGGCAGCTTTTCGCTGAGATAGAGCTCCTCAGCGGTCACATTGGCCTTTTCGGAGATGTTCAGGCGGCCCAGGACCTGCGCCAGCTCCCCGGTGTCCAGCAGGTTCAGGGATGCCAGATAGGCATCCGGGTCCATATTTGCCTCCTGGGCGCAGAGGGACAGGGCGTGAAGATACGCGCCATTGTCGAAGGACTGGTGGTCGGTGTCCGTGCCCGTGTCGATGATGGCCACGCGGGAGCCCGCGCCAGTGAGGCCCGCGCTCCAGGCAGTGTGGGCTCCGGTCATCACACCGGAGGCGTGGGACATGGGCTGTACAGAGCTCTGGGCGGTCATGGGGGCGTACTGCTGCTCCTCCACCACGGCCCGAACGCCGTCGATGGCCGCGATGGAGGCGATGCTGCTGCGGGGGACATTGGCGGAGATCACATTGCCCACCAAAGTCAGGTTCCAGACCACATCCAGAGGCTGGCCGCGCAGGACATCGCGGGAGATGGTCTCGGCCACGCGCTGCTGCCGGGCCAGAAGCCGGGCATCGTAGGCCATGGCGGCGGGGTTTTCGGTGATGTTCATGGTGGCAAAGCCCGACTGTACCGTGGGCCTGTCCTCCAGAACGATGGAGACGCGGACGGTCCGGGAGACAAGCTCCGCATCCTCCGCATTTTCCTCAGCCAGACGGTGACTTAAATCGGCGGTCACGGTCCGGTCGGAAACGCGCCAGCGCAGGTCCGGCTCCGCAGCCTGGATACCGGGGCAGAGACCCAGCACCAGCACGAAAGCCAGCACCAGACTGATCCGACGCAGGATTCCATTTTTCTTCATGTTATCGCTCCTTTTTGCTTTTTGTCCGCTTTGTGCGAACAGTACCACATTATACCAAAATGAACGGCATATAGCAAGACAGGTTGCTTTCCAAAATTGCCTATGATACAATAAATCGACCATCCGCCGGGGCTCGGCGGAGGAGAAAAGGAGGAAAACAGATGAAAAAACAAAACCTTCTGCGTCTGGGCTGTCTGCTGCTGGTCCTGACGCTGACAGCGGGACTGCTGCCCGCCGCCGTCCGGGCGGATGCTTCCCGGACCGTGGGGGCCATTCCCTATTCCCTGGAGCTTTCCGGGGAACGCCAGGAGCTGGACAGCGGCTTTGTTCCTGCGGAAACCTACGCCCCCGACGAGATCGTGGACGTGATCGTGGAGCTGAAGGAGCAGCCGCTACTCTCCGTCTTCTCCACCGGAGAGATCGAGATGCAGTCCGCCCGGGTGGCAAAGGCCCAGCAGCGGCTTCTGGACACCCAGAGCGCGGTGCTCCTGCGCATGGACCGGCTGACCGGCGGCAGGGCAGAGCTCCAGTGGCAGTACACCACCATCCTCAACGGCTTTGCCATCCGCATCCCCTACGGCGAGCTGGAAACCATCCGGAGCCTGGATGGCGTGAAGGATGCCTTCGTCGCTGGGATCAATGAGCTGGTGGAGCCCGCCATGGACAACGCTCTGGACCTGGGCCATGTGCTCCCCGGACGGGACCTGGGCTACACCGGCGCGGGCATCACCATCGCGATTATCGATACGGGCCTGGACACCGACCACGAGGCCTTCACCCACTCCCCTGCCGGTGCTTCCCTGGGCGTTGGGGATATTGCCGCCGCCATGGAACGCTGGGACCTGACCTGTGAAGCAGAGTTTCCCGGTCTGACAGCCCAGGATACCTATGTGAGCGAAAAGGTCCCCTTCGCCTTTGACTACGCGGACCGGGACACCGATGTGAACCCTGACACCGCCCCCGATGCCAACAATGTCAGCCACGGCACCCATGTGGCGGGCATTGCCGCCGGTTACGCCGAGAATGCCGAGGGCCAGGTCCGCTTCTCCGGCGTGGCTCCCGATGCACAGCTTCTGATTTTGAAGGCCTTCTCCGACTCCGGCGCGGGCACCCCCGATACCGTCACCCTGGCGGCTCTGGAGGATGCGGTGAGGCTGGGCGCGGATGTGGTCAACATGTCTCTCGGCACCGACTGCGGCTTCTCCGACAGCCGGGACCGGGTCATCAACGAGGCCTACCGGCGTGTCCGGGAGGCGGGTGTCAGCCTGATCTGCGCCGCCGGAAACCAGTATGACTCCGCTCTGCGCAACAACACGGGCACAAACATGAGCCTGACCTCCGACCCGGACACCGGCGTGGTCAGCTCCCCCGCCAGCTTCGGCACCGCACTGTCTGTGGCCAGTGCCGACAATCTGATCGCCACCCTGCCCGCCATTCTGGCAGGAGAGCGGTACATCACCTACACCACCACCCAGGTGGATATCCAGTCCATCCCCGGCAACTACACCTATGTGGTTGTGGAGGGCGTGGGCTCCCCCGCCGATTACGCCGCCGCAGGGGATCTCAGGGGCAGGATCGCGCTGGTCCGGCGCGGCGAGCTGACCTTCACGGAAAAGGTCCTGAACGGTCAGGCTGCCGGTGCCGCCGCCGTCATCGTCTGCGACAACACAGACGGCCTGCTCAGCAACATGAGTGTCGAGGGCGCGGCCATCCCCTCTATTTTTATTTCCAAGGCCGACGGCGACTATCTGATGGAGCTTGCGGACAAGCGCATCACCGTTTTTGCCGCGGACCAGTCCATGGACAATCCCACCGCAGGCCAGATCTCCGAGTTCTCCTCCATGGGTGTCACGCCCGACCTGAAGCTGAAACCGGAGATCACCGCCCCCGGCGGCTACATCTATTCCGCCCTGCCCGAATCCCTGGGCGGCTACGGCAGCATGAGCGGCACCTCCATGGCGACCCCCTTCCTGGCGGGTACCGCCGCTCTGGTCCGTCAGGAGCTGGCCGAGCGGTATCCCGACCTCGCCGGTCCGGAGCTGCAGGATCTGGTGGATGCACTGCTGATGTCCACAGCCCGGCCCATCACCGACCGGCGGACCGGCAATTTCTACACCCCCCGGCTCCAGGGCAACGGTCTGGTGGATGCCGCCGCCGCGCTGACCACCCCCGTGGTCCTGCATACCGATGATCTGGACGGCTCCGTGAAGCCCATCCTGAATTTGGGTGACGATGTTGCCCGCACCGGCGTTTATGAGCTGAGCTTCCGGGCCACCAACCTTTCGGACACCGACCGGACCTATACCCTCAGCATCACCGCCATGGCTCCCGCCGTGGAGGTGAAAAACGGCATCTCCTTCCTCTCCAACAAGACCGTGGAGCTGGATGCCGCTTTGACCGACACCGTGACCATCCCTGCCGGTCAGACCGTCACCGTCACCCGGACGCTGACCCTCAGCGAGGCCGATAAGACTTACCTGACCGAGAATTTCGAGAACGGCATCTATGTGGAGGGCTTCATCGAGCTTCTGAGCGACGAGGTACCCAGCCTGACTGCCGCATATCTGGGCTTCTTCGGCGACTGGACCGAGGCCCCCATCATCGACTACGGCGACTGGTACAAGGAGCAGGAGACGGCCCTGAGCTTCATGAATCAGGCGGCGGGCTATGTGCCCTACTTCTACGGCTACGCATTGCTTGGCCAGAATGCCTTCGTGGCGGAGCAGAATTACATCCCGGAGAATTTTGCCATCTCTCCCAACGGCGACGACTACTTTGACGCGGTGGAGCTCCAGGTGGGTCTCCTGCGCGGCGCGAAGCAGGTCCGCTACACCGTCACCGATGAAGACGGCAATGTCCACTACGAGTATGTCAGCGATTACAACCGCAAGACCGTCTACTCCCCTGTCTACGATATGATGGTCCCGGCCTCTGCCTACGCGGGCTTCGCACCCACCCCCTACGGCGGCACCGATGCCAATGGCCGGGTCCTGCCCGACGGCACCCGGCTGACCTACACCATCCAGGCAGAGCTGGATTTTGACGAGCATGAGTCCCACAACAGGAAGGACACCTGGTCCTTCCCCCTGCTGATCGATACCGCCGCTCCCGAGCTGAAAAACATGACCGTCCGCTTCACCCGCGAGAACGGCCGGACCTATCTGGAGGGCACCTTTGCCGACGGCTACGCCATGATGGACGTGGCCGCCATGGGTGTGCTGATCTACGGCAGCTCCATCTACGGCGATGTCAATTCCCGCCAGGACCAGGGCTCCGACGGCACGAACAAGCAGGATTTCCGCTTCGATGTGACGGACCTGGACAGCGAGTACATCTATCTGATGGGCTACGACAGTGCCTACAACTGCGCCACCTACCTGATCCCGACAAAGCAGTCCGACGAGCTGACCATCACCCAGGAGGCGATCCTGCTGTCCATCGGCGAATCCGCCCAGGTGGCGGTCATCGACCACTCCGGCAGCGGCAAGCCCCTGACCTGGGTCAGCGGCAATGAGGCTGTGGCGGCGGTGAACGAAAACGGTGTCATCACCGCCCGCGCCGGCGGCTGTACCATGGTCACCGCCTCCCGTGGTGGAGAGTCCATCTCCTGTCTCGTGGGTGTCCGACCGGAAACCAAGGTCGAGTCCTTCCGGCTGAACGTCAGCGAGATCACCCTGCCCCTGAACTCCGCCGCCCAGCTGGAGATCGTGGATATTCTGCCGGAGGGCATCCACCGCTACGCCGATCAGGCCGTGTGGACCACCTCCGATCCCGAAGTCACGGGCATGTACGGTCAGTATTTCTACGCCGACAAGGTGGGTACCGCCACCATTACCGCCACCATGGACGGGGTCAGTGCCAGCTGTCAGGTCACCGTCGTTCCCAATGATCCCGACCGGCAGATGTATCTGTGCAATGAGCTCGGCGGCGAGTATCCCGCCATGCAGAGCAACTACATCACCGACTACCAGATCCTTCTGACCGCCCGGTTCCGCAATGACGCGGGCCAGACCTTCGCCCTGGATGAGGATCTGATCTGGACCACCTCGGACCCCAATATCCTGCGCATCTCCGGCGGCGAAAGCCAGAGCGACGGCTCCATCCTCGGTCAGCGGATTGCGCTGGAGCATGTGGGCCCCGGTGTGGGCGTGATTACCGCCACCACCCTGGACGGCTCCGCCAGCCGGACCTACACCGTCAACGTCTATCCCAACCAGCCCCTGTATTTGAATCTGCCCACGGGCACCACCACCATGCTGCCCGGTGAGACCATGAAGATCTATTACAGTCTGGACAGCGAAGGCTCCCGGCCGGAGGACAGCCGGGTGTTCTTCCGGAGCCTCAACGAGGATGTGGTCACCGTGGAGGACGGCTATCTGACGGCAGTCCGTCCCGGCTGGGCCATGGTCATGGGAACCCTGACCAGTGGCTACGATGCCTTCATGGTGGTCCACGTGGAGGAGGTCGAGCACAGCTGGGTGGCGACGGTCACGGAAGCCACCTGCACCACCGGCGGCTTTACCACCCACACCTGCGAATACTGCGGCGAAAGCTATGTGGCGGAAGAAACCGATGCTCTGGGCCATGCCTGGGAGGGCCTTGCCTGTTCCCGCTGTGACGCGGTCCGGGAGAATCCCTTCACCGACGTGCGCGAGGGAGATTTCTACTTTGAGCCGGTCCTGTGGGCTCTGGAAAAGGGCGTCACCACCGGTGTCAGCGCGACCCGGTTTGGGCCCAATGCCGACTGCCAGCGAGCCGCCGTGGTAACCTTCCTCTGGCGGGCCGCCGGTGAGCCCATGCCGCAGTCCATGGAGAACCCCTTCGTGGATGTGAAGGAGTCCGATTTCTTCTTCCACGCGGTCCTCTGGGCCGTGGAAACGGGCATCACCAACGGCATGGACAGCACCCATTTCGGTCCTTACGAGGCCTGCAACCGGGCCCAGGTGGTGACCTTCCTCTGGCGCGCCCAGGGCGAGCCCGCCATCGGCTCCGCGCGGAATCCCTTCACCGATGTGGCACAGGGCAGCTTCTATGAGACCGCCGTCCTCTGGGCGGTGGAGCATGGGATCACCAACGGTCTTGATTCCGTGACCTTCGGACCCGGCAGAGTCTGCAACCGGGCCCAGATCGTTACCTTCCTCTATCGCGCATTTGCATAAATGAACAGAAGCCCCCGTTTCCTCGGAAACGGGGGCTTTATACGGAAAAGATATTTTCCAGACTGCACGAATGAATACAAATAGTGCTTTTTTGTGAAGTATGCCTGACGGCAAGTGAAGCAGCGGCTAGGCCACCGTGAAGTGTTTTCTGCGAAAACGAGAAGTGAAGTGTGCCATCGTGAATGGTATCTGCTTCACGATGCGCGGCATCACTTCACTGCGCCAGCAACTTCTCGTGCCGCAAGGCACACTTCGTTCGCCAGAAAAGAAAAAGCAGATGCGAAAGCATCTGCTTTTTCTTTTCTGGCGGAGCAGGAGGGATTTGAACCCTCGGTACCCTTTTGGGGTACACACGATTTCCAGTCGTGCCCGTTATGACCACTTCGATACTGCTCCGTATTTACTTGGTGTCGCAATCGACTTGCATATAATAACCCAGGGATCGCCATTTGTCAAGCCCTATTTTCATTTTTCTTCAAATGATTTTTCCGTGTTGCTATTTTGGAAAGCATGGAGTATAATAGCCGAAACGGAGGTGTTTCCCTATGAAACTGAAACTGAGCAAATCCATGACCTGTGACCTGGGAGCTATGGGCACCTGGGGTCAGCGGGCTGCGGCCTGGATGGGTCTTTCCTTTTTCCTGCGGATGGTATACTACTTCGGATTCATGAATCTGAAGGATGTGCCCACCGGCGAGATCGTATTTTCCGTGGTGCTGGCTCTGGCCATCAGCGTGGCGTTTATTCTGGTGCTGAAGCTGAAAAAGCTGAATCACGCCCTGGTCGCCGCGGGCCTTTGCATGGCCTTTGCCGTCAACTATTTCCTGACGGAGCGGATGAATTTCGGCGGCGCGGTTTCCGCGATCCTGGTGCTGGCCATGGCGGGCATGATCCTGACATCTGTCCTGGGCTACATCCCGGAGCGCAAGTGGCTCCTGTGGACCGGTATGGCAGTTGTCGCCTTCCGGCTCCTGTTCGTGGATGTGATCGGCTACATCCTGCCCCTGACCGAGCTGAAGCTTATCGCCTACATCCCCCGGGCCTCCAACCTCTTCGGCGTGTTCTCCCTGGTGTCCCTCTGTGCCGCCCTGGAGCTGAAGAAGGCGGAATAATTCCAAACATAATTCCCGGCATGGAGATCCATGCCGGGAATTTTCTGTTTATTCGAGATTTTCCAGAAGCTCCATCAGACGCTCCAAACCGCGCTGATAAACCGTAGGATGCTTTTCCGTATTGCCCCAGTCCTCTGCCAGGCTGTGGACGCAATAGCCGATGCCATCGGCACCATATACACCGTAGGCCTTGACCGTGCCCATCAACTGGAGATCCTCATTGGAATCCCGTATCACGAGGACCTCCCTGCCGGAGAACTCCTTCGTTTCCACCTGGAACGGTTTGTTTTCATCCACATTGAAGATCACCTCATTCGGATAGGTATCCGCGAATTTCTGGGTAACGGGTACAACGATATCCATCCAGGATTTGCAGTTGGTTTCGCTGAAGCCCATCCGCACGGTGATGTGGATGCCCTGAAGGGTGATTTTTCCGGTCTGGAGGTACTCCTGCTCTGCATCCCGGTTCAGGTCGCCATAGATCGCGATCTCAAGCCAGGTGTTGACATCATTGCTTTCCATACAATTCCGGGCAGCGGCATCGATCTCCGGGCTGATGTTCAGATCGATGCCCAGATATTCTTCCAGCTCGGCAATGGTGGAAAAGCGTTCCCCTGCATCGTAGCCAATGCCGATGGTGAAATGCTGGTCTGCAAAATCGGGATCGATCCCGCCGTCATGGTTGTACCGGTACGACCACCAGTGGTTCAGCTCCTTGGTCATTTCATCGACGGCCTCCTGCCGGATACGCACAGGAGAAAGCGGATACTTCCACTCCACCGTGTGCCCCAGTTCTTCCTCAAAGGTCCACTCGATATCCTGACCGGTGTGGAGGATGTAGCCCATCTGGCGGCCCTGCCACCATTCCACGCCCCATTTTGCCGCGCCCGCCGTCACGGTCAGCATCAGGCAAATACAGGCGGCAACTGCCGCCCAGCGAAGTGCGGACGGACGCTTCTTTTTCTCCATGGCCTCATGGATCATCTGATCCTGGACTCCGCCGATGGCGCGGAGCAGCATTTCTTCTCGTTTCATAGGGGGATCTCCTCCTTTTCCAGATGATTTTTCAGCTCCTTGCGCATTCGGTAGAGGATCGTTGCGGTCTGACCCCGGCGAAGCCCAAGGTCCCTGGCGATATCCTCCACCCGTTCCATGGCCCAATAGCGGCGCAGGAAGATTGCCCGGTTCCGGGAGGTCTGTCTGCGCAGGAAATCGTCAACGGCATCGCGCAGCATCATTTCATCCAACTGCTGTTCCATGTCCTCTTCGGAGATGCATTGCCGGAGTTCATCAAGCACTGCATCCAGATGTCCCCCGCCCCGCTTCTGGGCGGTCTGAGCCTTGCGGCGGTTCAGTGCCAGATTGCGGGTGATGCGTCCGAGGTATATGTTCAGACGGACGGGTCGTTGGGGCGGAATGGATTCCCAGGCGGCAAGCCAGGTATCATTCAGACATTCCTCCACATCCTGCCAGTTTTCCAGAATATTTCCCGCAATCGCACGGCAGTACTGGGTATATTTCCGGGAAGTCTCCGTCAGTGCTTTCTCAGAGCGTTTCCAATACAGTTCGATGATCTCTTGATCTTCCATGCAGTCCCTTCTTTCCTGATATCCATAGTCCTTCACCTATAATAGACAACATTGGTATGTAGGATATCACAAAAAAGCCGGTGCAGTTTCCTGCACCGGCTGAAAATTTATGGAATTACTTGCCCTGGGAGATCTTGACGGCCTCGACGATGATCTTGACACACTGGTCAATGCCCAGCATGGAGGAGCACAGGCACATCTCGTAGTTCTGTGCGGCACCCCAGGTGCGGCCGGTGTAGTGCTGATAGTTGACCCGGCGACGCTTATCCTTCTCGGCCAGACGCTGCTCGGGGGACTTCTCGGCCTCGCCATACAGGCGGACGATACGCTCGGCCTTGAACTCGGTGTCGGCGTGGATGTAGACGTCCATGACGTCCTCACGGTCCTTCAGGATGTAGTCGGCATTACGGCCCACGATGACGCAGGGGCCCTTCTCCGCCAGCTGCAGGATGACACCGCACTGGATGTTCCACAGGAAATCGGCGGTGGACAGGCCGTTCATGATGCCGGGAACGCCCTGGGGGGCGAAGGCGTAGGCCAGACGGCTCAGACCGGGGGCGTGCTCGCCGTTCTCCTCGATAAAGCGGGGGGCGAAGCCGGATTCCAGAGAGATCTGCTCCACGATCTCCTTGTCGTAGAAGGGGATGCCCAGCTCCTCGGCGACCCGTCTGCCAATGGTACGACCGCCGGAACCGAATTCACGGCTGATGGTAATAATTCTCTTTTCGTGCTTGTCCATGTGTACGACCTCCTTACGGTGTTGGGGATTCTACTGATAGTATAGCACTGTGCACAAGAGTTGTCAAACGGTTTTGCGTGATTTTGGATAAAATATGGTACAAGGGGTGTGCCGCACCGAAATGCCGCACACCCCGATTTTTAAATGGCGATATCCACCCCGTAGCGGCGGAGCCAGTGGTCGATCTGGCAGAAGTAGGCGATGGTCTGGGGCCGGGTCATGAGCTGGCCGTACCAGGGAGCGGAGAACTCCGCTCCCGCCATGGCGGCGGCTCCCTCCGGCCTTATCAGCTCCCAGACCGGCGCAGAGCGGTCGGCCAGCAGGCGGTCCAGCCTTTGCTGCATCCGGGCGAGATATTCCGGGTCGTGGGTCTTGGGATAAGGACTCTTCTTCCGCCAGAGGACCTCCTCCGGGAGCCAGCCCGCCATGGCTCGACGCAGGAGGCCCTTTTCGTAACCGGCGTGGTCCTTCATCTCCCAGGGGACCCGGTAGAGATACTCCGCGATCCGATGGTCGCAGAAGGGCACCCGGACCTCAAGGCTGGAATACATGCTCATCCGGTCCTTCCGGTCCAGGAGGGTCTGCATGAACCAGCGGAAATTGAGATTGACCATCTCCTTCATCCGCCGTTCCAGGGGCGGTGCATCGGGGTCGATGTGGCTTTCCCGGATGGTGTCCGCGTAGCGGCTCAGGACAAAATCCCGGGCATCCAGCTGGCACGCGAGATTTCCCCGGAGGAGTGTTCTGCGCTCGGCGATGTTCTGGGCCCAGGGGAAGCCGGACTTCGCCCGGATGGACGGGTCCCGGTACCAGGGATAGCCACCGAAAATTTCATCCGCGCACTCGCCGGAGAGGGCCACGGTCACATCCTTCCGAATCTTGCGGCACAGAAGCAGCAGGGAGAAATCCACATCCGCCATTCCCGGCAGGTCCCTGGCCTCGGTGGCCTCCTCCAGAGCTTCGTCCAGGTCCCAGACACTTAGGACCACCCGATGACCGTTTGCTCCCAGAAAGGCCTCCATGGGCCCCAGATAGTCCGAGTCTGTATTGGGCTGGAATTTTCCGGGCCGGAAAAATTCCCGGTTGCGGTCATAGTCCACGGACCAGGTCATCACAGGCTCCGCCTGATGCTTCGCCGCCACGGCGCAGATGAGGCTGGAGTCCAGTCCTCCGGAGAGGAAAAAGCCCACCGGCACATCGGACACCAATTGCCGCCGGATGGCATCCTCCACAAGCCAGCGGACATGCTCAGCCGTATCCTCGAAATTTTCCAAGTGGGGCCCGTCGGTGAGCTGCCAGTAGCGTGTTACGTTCAGTCTCCCCTGCTCCCAAATGGCCCAGCAACCCGGCTCCAGCTCCCGGATGCCCCGCAGGACGCCGCTGCCCGGCGTCCGTCCGGGGCCCAGGAGCAGAAGCTCCGCCGCCCCGGTCACATCCAGCACCGCCCGGAAGCCGGGGACCTTCAAAATGGTCTTGATCTCGGAAGCAAAGACCAGTCCCCCGCCATGCTCGGCATAGAAAAGGGGCTTTACTCCGATCCGGTCTCTTGCCAGGAAGAGCCGCCTGGATTTGTGCTCCCAGACAGCGAAGGCGTAGATGCCGTTGAGCTTTTCCAGCACTCCCCTGCCCCACTGGGCGTAGCCGTGGAGCAAAACCTCCGTATCGGAATACCCATCAAACGAATGGCCCAGCTTTTGCAGCTCCTGCCGGAGCTCGCCCGTGTTGTACAGCTCGCCGTTGTAGACGATGGTGTATTCCGCTCCCCCAAAATGGAGGGTCATGGGCTGTCGCCCTCCTGCCGGGTCGATGACGGCGAGCCGGGCGTGGAGGAGCGTCACGCCCTCTTCTTGAAATACGCCCCGGTCGTCCGGGCCCCGGCGGGCCATGGTGGCGAGCATGGCCGCAATGGCTTCCGGCGGGGCCTCCTGCCCCAGAATTCCCGCGATGGCACACATATCCATCCTCCTTTCCTTGCGGTAACAGAATATGCGCGCATGGCTTCGTCCGTTCCGGGGAAAGCTGTGGCGAGGTGAATTTTATGATCAACAGTGAACGGGTCCTGAATGACATCATCAAGACCTGCCAGATGGGCATCCAGGGCATCGACATCGTCATGGACAAGACCGGCGAGCCTGCCCTGCGTCAGGCTCTGAAGGTCCAGCGGAAGGAATATTCCGATCTGGAGGCCGAAGGAAAGCTCCTGGCCCAGCGGAAGGGCATTTCCATCGAGCAGATCGGAGCCGTGACCAGGCGCATGAGCGCGTGGCTCTCCCGGGGTCAGCTCCTGGTGGGGGAACCCAACTCCAAGATCGCGGGCATGATGATCCAGGGCAACACCCGGGGCGTGATCCTGGTGCTGAAAAACACGCACCGCTGTGATGCGCCCGACGAACAGATCGCGGAGCTGGCCCAGAAGCTCCTGGTGACTCAGAAGCACAACATTGAGTCCATGGAGCCCTTCGTGTAACATCCGTCCCCCTGCGGGCATAGCATAACTCCGAAACCATGAAAGGAGGCGTATGTATGCCCGCATTCGGATACATACAGGCGAAAGCGTACGTTTCACGCGCAAAGCTGCCATTGGAGGATGCCGCCGTGTCGGTGGTGGATGAAAACGGAAGACTCTTGGGTCTGCGGACCACCAATTCCAGCGGCCTGACCACCCCCATCCGGCTGGAGGTCCCCGATGCCGCCCAGAGCCAGTCCCCCGGCAACGGACGGCCCTTTGTGACTGTGAACCTCTATGCCCGCGCCGAGGGCTATGAGCAGCTCCTGGTCCGGGGAGTCCAGGTCTTCGCGGATACCGTGACCACCCAGGAGCTCCAATTCATCCCCCTGGCGGAGCTTCCCGGCTCCTGGAACCGGGTGGAGGTCTTTGACACCCCGCCCCAGAACCTGTAGGAGGTGGATCAATGCCAACAGTTATCCCCTATGTTCCGAAAAACATCACCGTCCACCTGGGCGCGCCCAGCTCCAACGCGGAAAATGTGACGGTGCCCTTCATCGACTATGTGAAAAATGTGGCCTCTTCCGAAATTTACCCCACCTGGGAGCCGGCGGCATTGCGGGCGAACATCCTCGCTATCGTCAGCTTTGCCCTGAACCGGGTGTATACGGAGTTTTACCGCAGCCGGGGGTATCCCTTCGACATCACCAGCTCCACGGCCTACGATCAGTATTTCGTCAACGGGCGGAGCTACTTTGACAATGTCTCCCGGATCGTCGATGAGCTCTTCAACGACTACCTGCGCCGCCCCGGCTTTGTGGAGCCCCTGGCGGCGAAATTCTGCAATGGCACCACCGTGACCTGCGCGGGGCTCAGTCAGTGGGGCAGTCAGGAGCTGGCCCAGCAGGGGCTGAACTCCACCCAGATTTTGCGCAATTACTACGGTGATGTGGAGATCGTCCCCGATGCCCCGGTCCGTGGTGCCCAGCAGAGCTATCCCGGCACACCCTTGCGCCAGGGCAGTCGCGGTCCCTTTGTCACCGTCATCCAGACGGAGCTGAACCGCATTTCGAGAAATTACCCCGCCATCCCCCGGATCCCGGAGGTGGATGGCATCTTCGGCCCGAAGACCGAAGCGGCGGTGCGGAAATTCCAGGAGATTTTTGATCTGGATGTAGACGGCGTGGTGGGCAAGGCCACCTGGTACGCCCTGGTGCGGCTGTACACGGCGGTGCTGAGCCTGTCGGAGCTGCGCAGTCAGGGCCAGCAGTTCTATGCCGTCAACTGGGCTTATCCTTCGGGGCTCCAGCAGGGAGCCCGGGGCGACAAGGTTCGGCATTTACAGTATATGCTCTCGGTGCTGTCGGAATTCATCCCCCAGGTGCCGGAGGTCACGATTGACGGTATTTTCGGCCCAGCCACCCGCAACGCCGTCCTCGCCGCCCAGGGATTTCTGGGGCTCCCTCAGACCGGCGTGGTGGACGAAATCACCTGGGATGAGATCTATGACCAGTTCGCGGGCATCGAAAATACGGCCCTGCGCAGTGATGTGACCTTCCCCGGTATTCCGGGGACCACGTTGCGCCAGGATCCCGGAGACGGTCTATCCCCCGGAAACCAGGACAGCGTTCGTCAGGAGGTGGTACGATGAAGCCGGCGGAATCTTTTGTTGACCAGCCCATCCGGAGTTTGCAGACCATGCTCCGGACCATTGCATCCATCGAGCCCAATCAGGTGAATGTCATGCCCGACGGCATCTATGGCTCCCAGACCGCCGCGGCGGTCCGCTCCTTCCAGCGGCGGCAGGGCTTAAATCCCACCGGAATCGTGGACCAGACGACCCACGAGCGGATCGTGCAGGAATACGAGCGGGCCTACACCGAAGCACAGAAGGCCCAGCCCGTGCAGATCACCCTGGACCCCGGCCAGGTCCTGCGCCGTGGGGAGAAAAACAACCATATCTATCTGGCCCAGAGCATGCTGACCGTGCTGCATCTGCTGGACAGCCGCCTCCCCGCGCCGCCCCATACGGGGGTCCTGGACCCGGCTACAGCGGAAGCCGTGGCGGCCTTCCAGACTGTTGCCGGACTGCCCCCCACGGGAGAGATCGACAAGCGGACCTGGAAGAATCTGGCACTTTATTATGCTCTGGCGGCGGACCAACTGGAAAATTCCCAGGAAATTTAAATAATTCATAAATTTTCCCCTGGGGGGTTGATTCGTTTTTCATTTCGCTTTATAATATGGGATACGATTTGACGAATCCCATGGAGGCACCCAATGCATATCCGAAGCTGGAAAAAAGAGATTTTGACCATCCCCAACGCCCTGAGCGTATTCCGCATCGCCCTGATCCCGGTCTATCTGAAGATATATCTGGAGGAAAAGTATACTCTGGCGGCCATGATCCTGGCGGTGAGCTGCCTGACGGATATGGTGGACGGCAAGATCGCCCGAAAATTCAATATGATCTCCAATGTGGGCAAGGTCCTGGACCCTCTGGCCGACAAGCTGACCCAGCTGGGTCTTTTGCTGTGCCTGTCCGTCCGGCGGCGGATCCTCAAATACCTGCTGGTCATCTTCCTGATCAAGGAATTCTGGCAGCTTTTCGCCATGCTCGCCGCCATGCGCCGGGGCAAGGCCCTGAACGGTGCCCTCTGGTCCGGAAAGGTCTCCACCACGGTGCTGTTTACCAGTCTGGGCCTCATGTTCCTGTTCCCGAACATGACTGACCGGATGGCCAATGCGCTGGCCTTTGTTTGTCTGGGCTTCCTGCTCTATGCCTTCGGCGACTACGCCATCGCGTATCTTGGCAAAAACAAAAAGATTTACGATCTGGAGTGACGCAGATATGAAGATGCCCGTTTTATCCGATATCCTGCCCATCGTCCGGGAGGCGGGCGAGATCATCCTCCGCCGGGATGGTGCAGACCGCATCGCCGCCAAGGCGGCTCAGGACTTTGTCACCGATGTAGATTTCCGGGTCCAGTGCTTCATCCGGGACCGTCTGGCAAAGGACTGGCCCCACATCCAGTTCATGGGCGAGGAGCAGGATAACTCCCATCTTGATTTTACAAAGCCCTACTGGGTCCTGGACCCCATCGACGGCACCACCAATTTCATCCATGATTTCAAGGCCTCGGTTATTAGTTTGGCCCTGGTCTGTGACCATGATCCCATTTTCGGCGTGGTCTATAACCCCTCCACGGGCGAGGAATTCACCGGCATCCGTGGGGGTGGCGCGTACCTCAATGGCGCGCCCATCGCCGTCAGCAGTGCTTCGTCCCTGAGCGAGGCTTTGGTCTTCGTGGGAACGGCCCCCTACCGCCGCAAGGAAATGGACGAGAATTTCCGCCGCATCCAGCGGGTTTACTTAAGCTCCCATGATATCCGCCGCTTCGGCTGTACGGCTTTGGAGCTGTGCTATATCGCCTGCGGACGGGCGGACGGGCAGTTCGAGTTCGGCACCAAGCCCTGGGACATTGCGGCGGGCTGGCTGATCCTGCGGGAAGCCGGCGGCGAGGTGGTCAGCGTCTGGGGCGGATCACCCCCGCTGGACGGTGAGAGTGCCATCGTTTCCACCAACGGCAAATTCACCGAGGAGCTCAGAGCACTGATGTGATTTGGGACGACCGCAAGGGTCGCCCCTACGCGAAAGGAAAAAGTCAAAGCCCGGACTTTGGTCCGGGCTTTCTTCGTATGCACTTGTATCATTCCCGCGAAATGCGGCTCGGCCTGAGGGATGTGTCACGGGTCTGCCGTTCCATCATCCAGGAGTATTCCCCCGGCATCGGCTTTCCCCATCCCTCGTAACCGCCGAACGAATCGTCTTCGGTGGTCAGCGGATCTTTTGCCCCAACTGTGCAGTTTGAAAAACGAGAAATACATCCAGTATTCCTTCGCTTTCCAAACTTTCATTTGGTTCAAAATCTCTCGCTGTCCACTCTTGCCGATTCATTCATCGGTTACTTCTGTTGTAGCTATATTATACCATAAACCCGGCGGCGAAAGTGAACGATTTGTGAAATATGCGTAACGATTTTTGTATACAACTTTTGACTTGACAAAAAGCCTTTTCTTTGCTAGGATACCCTTAGTTTCATAA
Source organism: Faecousia sp. (assembly GCA_045125955.1). Lineage (GTDB taxonomy): Bacteria > Bacillota > Clostridia > Oscillospirales > Oscillospiraceae > Faecousia. The sequence goes on along the minus strand of JBGVNV010000099.1, from coordinate 20,856 downwards.
CGAAACGCATCGAAGGGATGAAGTAAGCGTCCCCTTCTCTTCCAGAGAGCCGCCGGTTGGTGCAAGGCGGTAAGAGAAAACGCCGAAATACCTCCCGGAGCGGCTGGGCCGAAAGCGTAAAACCGCAATAGGCCCGGACGGGTACGCCCGATACAGCGGATGGTGTTGTCTGACACCGTGAGGGGTCTTCCGCGAGGAATGCCCGAACCAGAGGTGGTACCGCGATTTTGTCGCCCTCTGTCCATAAGGACAGAGGGCGTTTTTGTTTTGGAGGGTTTTATGAATGTTCTGATTAAGGTCCAGGGCATCACCGATGCCCCCGGGGATTTGGATACCCTTGACCGCTTCATCGCCATGATCGAAGAAAATCACTGGTATTTCGGCGGCGGAATATCGAATGGAAAGATCCTCGGCACCGTCTACGCCTACCGGGATCTGACAATTTCCGAGGTCCGGGAAAAGCTGACCGCCTGGTTCCGGGAGCGGGGTTATTCCTTTGATGCAGCCTTTGGATACATCCTCGAAACGGAAGATCTGGAGCTTCGTCAGGCCGAATTTGACGACTGGAAGCCCATGTACGAAAATGTCTGGCGGCACGAATCTGCGGCCCGGTATATGCTGTGGGATGTGACCACCTCCGAGGAGGAGGCCCGTGACCGGATCGAACGCACCATCCGGTATCAGCAGAACGGCGGCCTGTCCTTCATCGTCACGAAAGATGGCGAGCCCATCGGCTTTGCCGGGGTGATGGAGACGGAACCGGGAGTCTACGAAGACACCGGCGGCTGCCTCGGCCCCGATTTTCAGCGAAAGGGCTACGGCAGGCAGATGCTCGCTGCTTTGGAGCGGCTGGTCTTCAGCCGTGGCGGGTCGAAATTCATCGTGGCCCACCGGAGGGAGAATCTGCCGTCGAAAAAGGTCATCCTGGCCAGGGGATTCCGGTATACCCACTCCGAGGAAAAGGACTACGGTATCCTTGATTTTTACGAAAAGAGGCGATCTGATATGGAAGTCAAGCTCACCTACCACGGCCACGCCTGCTTCACCCTGGAATATGAGGGTGCAAAGGCTGTCATCGATCCCTATGCCTGGGGAATGGTACCCGGTCAGCCCGACCTGCACCTGACCGCCAACGCCGTCTATTGCAGCCACGGCCACGCCGACCACAGTTTCACGCAGGCGGTTGAAATTGAAGAGTCCCCTTCCCTGCCCTGGACGGTGACAGAATTTGAAACGCCCCACGATGACTGCGGCGGTGCCAAGCGGGGCATGAATACCGTCCGCATCTTCCACTGCGGCAGAGTCCGGGTGGCCCATCTGGGCGATCTCGGCTGCTTCCCCGATGAAGCACTGGAGCAGGCACTTAAAAATGTGGATGTTATGATGATCCCCGTGGGTGGGTATTATACCATTGGCACCCAGACCGCCTACCAGATCATCCGCTCCCTGAAGCCCGCCGTCGCCATCCCCATGCACTACCGCACCGACAGACAAGGCTTCGATGAGATCAGCCATATTGATGATTTTATCAAGCTGTACCCCTTTGTAAAGACCTGCGAGGGCACCTTCGAGCTGGAGGAAGATACCGGCAGGCAGATTCTGATTATGAAATAACCCCGTAGGGCGCGCATTTCATGCGTGCCCAGGAAAAACATAAAACAGGCACGCATAGAATGCGCGCCCTACGATATATGATTTGGAGGATACTAAAATGAAACTTTTCGACGAGCTGGTTGCCCGTGGCCTCATTGCCCAGGTGACTGACGAGGACAAGGTCCGCGAGATGATCGACAACGGCAAGGCCACCTTCTACATCGGCTTTGACCCCACCGCTGACTCCCTGCACGTTGGCCACTTCATGGCTCTGTGCCTGATGAAGCGTCTGCAGATGGCCGGCAACCGCCCCATCGCCCTGATCGGCGGCGGCACCGCCATGATCGGCGACCCCTCCGGCCGTACCGACATGCGCTCCATGATGACCAAGGAGACCATCGAGCACAACTGCGCCTGCTTCAAGAAGCAGATGGAGCGGTTCATCGAGTTCGGCGAGGGCAAGGCCATGATGGTCAACAACGCTGACTGGCTGCTGGACCTGAACTATGTCGACGTCCTGCGCGAGGTCGGTGCCTGCTTCTCCGTCAACAACATGCTGCGCGCCGAGTGCTACAAGCAGCGTATGGAGAAGGGCCTGAGCTTCCTGGAGTTCAACTACATGATCATGCAGTCCTACGACTTCTACTACCTGTACCAGAAGTACGGCTGCAATATGCAGTTCGGCGGCAACGACCAGTGGTCCAACATGCTGGGCGGCCGCGAGCTGATCCGCCGCAAGCTGGAGAAGTACGACTCCGAGGCCATGACCATCACCCTGCTGCTGAACTCCGAGGGCAAGAAGATGGGCAAGACCGCCTCCGGTGCCGTGTGGCTGGACCCCAACAAGACCACCCCCTACGAGTTCTACCAGTACTGGCGCAACGTCGAGGATGCCGACGTCCTCAAGTGCATCCGCATGCTGACCTTCCTGCCCATGGAGCAGATCGAGTCCATGGCCGACTGGAAGGACGCTCAGCTCAACACCGCCAAGGAGATCCTGGCCTACGAGCTGACCAAGCTGGTCCACGGCGAGGAAGAGGCCGAGAAGGCCCAGGCCGCCGCCAAGGCTCTGTTCGCCGGCAACGGTGACGATGCCAACATGCCCACCACTGAAGTTTCCGCCGCCGACCTGGTGGACGGCAAGATCGGTTTCCTGAACCTGATGGTCAAGTGCGGTCTGGCTCCCTCCAACAAGCAGGCCCGTCAGCTGGTCCAGCAGGGCGGTGTCTTCGTCAACGATGAGAAGATGACCGATGCCACCTTCGCCGTCACCGAGGAAATGCTGAAGGACGGTCTGAAGATCCGCAAGGGCAAGAAGGTCTTCCATAAGGCTGTGCTGGCCTAACGGCTCGATATAGATTCTGCCGAATCTTCGATATACCGGACGGTTCGATATAAGCCTTCGGCTTTCGATATGCCCTGCGGGGCGAGAAGAATCTATATCATATCGAATCCGAAGGATATATCGAAGCGAAGCGATATCGAGCGGCGAAGCCGCATATCGACAAGGAGGTTCCCATGATCGAACTCGCAACCAAACATGACCGCTTGGAAATCAACCGCCTGGCCTGGCAGGTCCATGAGATGCATGTGCAATGGCGGCCTGACCTGTTCACCATGCCCGAGGAGCTGTTCCCAGAGGAGTATTATTCCGAGCTGTTGAAAAGCAGAGAGCTTTATGTGGCGAAGCTGAACGGCACCGTGGCGGGCTTCTGCCGGCTGAAGATGCGAAAATCTGCGGATATCGGCAGAGTTCCCCGAAAAATCATGGAGGTCCATCAGCTCTGCGTGGACGAGGCCCTGCGCAATCACGGCATCGGTACCCAGATGATGGAGGAGGTCCGCGTCCTGGCCAGAGCCTTCGGCTGCACCGACCTGCAGCTGGGTGTCTACCCCCAGAACGATGAAGCGGTGAGCTTCTACCAGAAGTGCGGCTTTATGATCCGCAGCATCGATATGCAGAGAAAAGTTTAATCACCACGTCATTGCGAGGAGCGAAGCGACGTGGCAATCCCCATTGGATTGCTGAGATTCCACGGGATTACCACGTCGGGCTGTGCCCTCCTCGCAATGACGTTTTTTTTGAAAAAAATCCCCGGACATTCGTCCGGGGATTTCGTTATACCAGCATTACAGCTTCTGCATGGCCTCCAGGCTCTGCTGGAGCTGCTCGATCAGGGCGGCGGTCTTGGCGGCCTTCTCCTTCTCGGCGGCGACAACGGCCTCGGGAGCCTTGGAGACAAACTTCTCGTTGGAGAGCTTGCCCTCGATGGACTTCAGGAACTTCTGAGCCTTCTCCAGCTCCTTGCCGATGCGGTCACACTCCTTGGCCACATCCACCAGCTGGCCCATGGGGATATACAGCTTGGCGGCGGCGGTGGTGCAGGTGACCATGCCGTCCAGGTTCTCAGGCTCATTGGTCAGGATGGTGACCTCATCAGCATAGGCCAGTCTCTGGAAGAAGCCGGTGCCCTCGGCAAACAGCTCGGGGGTGGCGGACAGGATCATGAGGGATGCCTTCTTGCTGGGGGGAACGTTCATCTCGGCGCGGCGGGCGCGGATGGAGCCGATGGCCTCCATGACAGCCTCCATCATATCCTCCTCGGCCTTGAAGTTCAGCTCCTCGCGGTACTCGGGCCACTGGGCCATCATCAGGGAGTCGCCCTCGTGGGGGATGGACTGCCAGATGTTCTCGGTGATGAAGGGCATGAAGGGATGCAGCAGGCGCAGCATCTGATCCAGAACGTAGGTCAGGACCTGCAGAGCGGTCTGCTTGCGGGTCTCATCATCGGCGTACAGACGAGCCTTGGTCAGCTCGATGTACCAGTCGCAGTAGTTGTCCCAGATGAAGTCGTAGATCTTATGGACAGCCATGCCCATCTCGAACTTGTCCAGGTTTTCCTTGACCTCGCGGGTCAGGGAGTTCAGCTTGGAGAGGATCCACTTGTCGGCGATCTCCAGATTCTCCAGGGTGGGCAGAGCGTTCTTAGCATCCTCGGGCAGGGACATCAGCACGTAACGGGAAGCGTTCCAGAGCTTGTTGGCGAAGTTACGGGCGGCCTTGACCTTCTCCTCGGAGTAACGCATGTCGTTGCCGGGGGTGGAGCCGTCCACCAGCATGAAGCGCAGGGCATCTGCGCCGTACTCCTCGATGACCACCAGAGGATCGATGCCGTTGCCCAGAGACTTGGACATCTTGCGGCCCAGGGCGTCGCGGACGATGCCATGGATGCAGACGGTGTCGAAGGGAGCCTTGCCGGTGTAAGCCAGACCGGAGAAGATCATACGGGAGACCCAGAAACCGATGATGTCATAGCCGGTGACCAGGGTGTTGGTGGGATAGAAGTACTTCAGGTCCTCGGCGTCCTCGTCGGGCCAGCCCAGGGTGGAGAAGGGCCACAGAGCGGAGGAGAACCAGGTGTCCAGGGTGTCGGGGTCCTGCTGCAGGTGCACGCTGCCGCACTTGGGGCACACAGCGGGGGCATCCTTGGCAACGATGGTCTCGCCGCAGTCATCGCAGTACCATGCGGGGATCTGGTGGCCCCACCAGAGCTGACGGGAGATGCACCAGTCGCGGCTGCCCTTCATCCAGTTGATGTAGTTCTTGGTGAAACGCTCAGGGACGAAGCGGATATCGCCCTTCTCGACGGCCTCCACAGCGGGACCGACCATGGGCTCCATCTTCACGAACCACTGCTTGGAGATCATGGGCTCGATGGTGTTGTGGCAGCGGTAGCAGGTGCCGACCTCGTGGGACAGGGGCTCAATCTCCTTCAGGAAGCCCAGCTCCTGCAGATCCTTGACGATCTCCTTGCGGCACTCGGCAGTGGTCATGCCGGCGTACTTGCCGCAGTCCAGGACCTCGGGCTCACCGATGGTGGCGCGGCCGGAGGCGAACAGCTCGTCACAGGCGGCCTTGTCGGCGGCACCGGTCATGACGCCGTCGTAGGTGAAGACGCGGACACGGGGCAGATCGTGACGGTTGCCCACCTCGTAGTCGTTGGGGTCGTGGGCGGGGGTGATCTTGACGACACCGGTGCCCTTGGTCATGTCGGCGTGCTCGTCGCAGACGATGGGGATCTCCTTGTTCAGGATGGGCAGGATCACGTGGCAGCCGTGCAGATGGGCGTAGCGGGGATCCTCGGCGTTGATGGCAACGGCGGTATCGCCCAGCATGGTCTCAGGACGGGTGGTGGCCAGCTCCAGCAGCTCGCCGGTCTCCTTGACGGGGTACAGCAGGTGCCAGAAGTTGCCGGCCTGCTCCTCGTGCTCGACTTCGGCATCGGAGATGGAGGTGATGCAGTGGGGGCACCAGTTGACCATGCGGTTGCCGCGGTAGATGGTGCCTTCCTTGTACAGGCGGACAAAGACCTCCTTGACGGCGTCGGAGCAGCCCTCGTCCATGGTAAAACGCTCACGCTCCCAGTCACAGGAAGAGCCCAGCTTGCGCAGCTGCTTGACGATGCGGCTGCCATAGGTGTTCTTCCACTCCCAGGCGCGCTCCAGGAAGCCCTCACGGCCCAGCATGTCCTTGGTCAGACCCTCCTTGGCCATGGCTTCGACGACCTTGGCCTCGGTGGCGATGGAGGCGTGGTCAGTGCCGGGGAGCCACAGGGCGGAGTAGCCCTGCATGCGCTTGGCGCGGATCAGGATGTCCTGCATGGTGTTGTCCACGGCGTGGCCCATGTGGAGCTGGCCGGTGACGTTGGGGGGAGGCATGACGATGGTATAGGGCTTCTTGCTCTCGTCCCGCTTTGCGTGGAAGTAGCCGTTGCTCTCCCACATTTCGTAGATAGAAGACTCGACCTCACTGGGGTCGTAGATCTTCGGCAGTTCTCTTGCCATATTGAATCTCTCCTTTAAGAGTTATTTATAAGTTTGGATTAGTTAATGTAGGGAACGGTTATGACCGTTCCGCAGTAGGGCGTTTGTTTTCCACTCCAGCCTATGCGGAATGGGAAACGCCCTCCGGGGGGTCACTTTCTTGTCGCTGAACAAGAAAGTAACCAAAGAAGTCAGCTTAGGGGAGTCCGCTCAGGCTTCCTTGCGTCAATTCGCTCCCTCCCCTAAGAACCCCTCCCTAAACTTTAAGCTTGTTCGAGTTGTTCTTACAGTTTCCAGAATTTTCGTTCTACGCCGAAAGCACCTTTATCGTTTGCAACGAAACCAAGGTGTTCACAGTAAAGACGATATTCCTTCTCTAACATGGAATCTTTACAGACCGGACAACCCAAAATATGAGTGATTGCAGGATTGGTTTCCTTTCCATCTTTCATATCGTTATTCAGGTGTTGATCCATAGAGTTGTTTGCATATCCAATAAATCTACTGGGATAAAAACGATACGCTCCATCAACTTTCCTGGCAGTAAAACAAACACCCTTCTTAATGAGGCCTAAAGCAAAAGAATAAAAAGGTTCTACCTTATCATCCAGGTATTGATCGATTTTATCCATGTTAGCTGTAATTTCGCTTACATTACGGACAAGTTTCATTTAAATCACCATCCATTGTAGCATAAAGAAAAGCCCTGAGCCAATAAAGCTCAGGGCGAAAACATCCGCGGTACCACCTGATTTCCCGCTGGTGCGGGCACTCAAACGCTGTAACGGGCTTACCCGGTCTTCTCTACTGCGAATTCAAAAAGACAGCTCCGGGGCGACCATCCGCTCACGGTTCTTACGCGTTTTCACCGGCCACGCGCTCTCTGAAAGAACTTTTTGGGGCGGAACCTCCCCTTCTACGCAATTATGCAGAAATTTTATCACATTCAATCTCCCGTGTCAAGGCTGTTTTTTGTTGACGAAGGGGAACTTTCTGTGTAAAATAGGCTCCTGCCGCTTCTGCGGTGAGCAATTCCCTGGAGGTATCCCATGAAACTGAAACGAATTCTTTTGACGGTCCTGGCGGCACTGCTGCTGACGGGCTGCACGGAACCGGAAATTATCCCACCCAGTGCGGACCATGTCCCCTATATTGACCTCGACACCATTCCCGTTTGGGACGGCGAGCCCTGGCTGATCGTGGACGACAACACCCCCGGCTTTACGCAGGACGATCTGATCACCGCCGCCTTTGAACAGTATTCCGCCCTGGACTCCCTGGGCCGGTGCGGCACGGCCTACGCCTGTGTCAGCCAGTCTCTGCTGGCAGACGAGGATCGTGGCTCCCTGGCTTCCATTACCCCCACCGGCTGGGTGAACCGGGAGTACGACTTCATCGACGGTAAATATCTCTACAACCGCTGTCACCTGCTGGGCTTCCAGCTCACGGGCAACTCTGCAAATAAGCGCAATCTCATCACCGGCACCCGCTACCTGAATATGCGGGGCATGCTCCCTTTTGAGAATCAGGTGGCGGACCATGTCCAGGACCAGGACCATCATGTGCTCTACCGGGTCACGCCCCGGTTCCGCGAGGATGATCTGGTGGCGCGGGGCGTGCAGATGGAGGCCTGGTGCGTCGAGTGCGGCGGCACCGATGAGCCCTTCATGTTCCATGTGTTCTGCTACAATGTCCAGCCCGGTGTCATGATCGACTACGCAACCGGAGAGAGCACCTTCTCCGAGATCGGTCTGGATTCTGAGAAGCTGGATTATGTGCTGAATGTTTCCTCGAAGAAGTTCCACCTGCCCACCTGCGCGAATGCCGGGAACATCAGCGACAAGAACCGCGAAAGCATCCACTGCACCCGTGAAGAACTCATCTTCCGGGGCTATGACCCCTGCGGCGTTTGCAAGCCATAAAATTCAGCCCCGGACCACGGTCCGGGGCTGTTTGCTTATTTCTTACGGAAAGCCAACGCCAGGATGGGCAGGCTGATGAACAGGGCCACGGCGGACACCGCCATGGCGGGGGTGTAGGAGCCGGTGGCATCGTAGGCCATGCCGAACAGGGGCGTGGCGATCAAAGTGCCAATGCTGCTGGCGGTGGAGAGGATACTCCAGATGGCGGCGTACTCCCTCGCGCCGAAGACGAACCGGGTCACAATGGGCATCAGCGTCGTAACGCAGCCCATGCCCACAGCCAGGGCCACCAGGGCGGGATAGGCCATGCCGGGGAAGCACAGCAGCACGAAGCTCAGACCGAACACGGCGATGATGATGTAGCCGCCCCGGGCGGGACCCAGCCTGCTGTAGAGGATGCCCTGGAGGATCTTTCCGACAGCCAGGGCAGCGGTGAAGAAGGACATCATGGTGCTGACCTGGGCGGTGCCGTAGCCGAAGCCCCCCAGGACCGAGGGGATCTGCTGCTGGATGCCGCAGGCGGCGGAGAGGATGAAGATGACCGCCACCAGTAGATAGAGCTTTGGACTCTTCATGGCCTCGTCGCGGGTCATGCCGTCCACGCTGGTGTGACGTTTGCCCACGGAGCCGATGGGCTGGATGTTGCCCAGCAGCAGTGCCCCCAGCACCAGAACCAGCCAGCAGATGCCCAGCAGACGATAGCCCGTCCGCCAGCCGAAATTCTCGATGAAGCCCGGCATGACCATGCTCAGGATCATGCCGCCCACGCCGGAGCCGGACATCACGAGACCCAGAAGGCTGGAGGCCCGCACGCTGGAATAGGCCTGCTGGACGATGACGTTGGCGCAGAGGCTCAGAAAGCTGGTGCCGAAAATGCCCATGAAGGCCGCAACCGCGTAGAACATCCACAGCTTCGTGGACAGGGAGAAGCCGAAGAAGCCCGCCGCGATCCAGAAGGCACTGACGGTCAGGATACCCCGAACGCCCTTTTTGTTGATGATCTGCCCGTGGAAGGGGATGCTGAACGCGCCGGAGGCGGTCATGAGGCTGTAGTAGATCGTGAAGCTGCCCCGGCCCAGACCCAGCTCCTCGCAGACGGGGCCGATGAAAAAGCTCAGAGCGGTGGTGGTCAGGGCCATGGCCACCATCAGCGCGAAGGCGGCGATGCTGGGCCGCAGTTCTTTGAATTTTTCCATCAGGCCTCCTGGTAGACGATCCTGCCGCCGATGACGGTCATAAATGCCCATGCACCCACATGGATCAGGGGATCAGCGTTCCAGATGACCACATCGCCGTCCTTGCCGGGCTCCAGGGAGCCCACACGGTCCGCGATGCCGATGGACTCGGCGGGGTTGATGGTGATGGCCCTCCAGCCCTCCTCCATGGGCAGGCCCGCCTGGACCGCCTGACCGGCGCAGAGGGCCAGATACTGCTGGGGGATCACGGGGGCATCGGTGATGATGCTGACCTTCACACCGGCCTTGTGGAGGATGCCGGGGGTGTCGAAGCCCTTCTGGTTGACCTCGATCTTGGTCTTGGAGCCCAGGGACGGGCCCACAAAGGCGGGATAGCCCTCCCCTGCCAGCTCACCGGCGATGCAGGCACCGTCGGTGCAGTGGTCCAGGGTCAGCCCCAGGCCGAATTCCTTGGCAATGCGGATGGCGGTGAAGATGTCGTCGCTCCTGTGGGCGTGGGCCTTCAGGGGGATCTGCCCGCGCATGAGGGGGAGCATGGCTTCCAGCTTCATGTCGAATTTTGGCTCCTTGCCGCCGTCCTTTTCTTCCATGTAGTTCTTCGCTTTGAACAGCGTCTCCCGCAGGAGGGCGGCGGTGCCCATTCTGGTCTTGGGGGCCTTCTTGGCCTGCTGACCGTAGAACCGCTTGGGGTTCTCGCCGAAGGCGCACTTCATGGCGATGGGGTCTTTGACGATCATATCGTCCACACGCTTGCCCGCAGTCTTGATGGCCACAAAGGTGCCGCCGATGACGTTGGCAGAGCCGGGACCGGTGCAGCAGGTGGTCACGCCGCCCTTTCTTGCGTGCTCGAAGGCCTCATCCATGGGGTAGATGGAATCGATGGCCCGCATCTGGGGGGTGATGGGGTCCACGCCCTCGTTGTAGTCCATGCCCTCCCAGCCCACAGCCTCGTTGTGCAGGCCGATGTGGCAGTGGGCCTCCACGAGACCGGGGGTGACCAGACGGCCCTGGGCATCCAGGACGGCACAGCCCTCGGGAGCGGTGATGCCCTCCCCCACCGCGATGATCTTGCCGTCATCACCGATGAGGATGGAGCCGTTTTCGATTTCGGGACCGGCCATGGTCTTGATATGTCCGTTTTGGATCAGAAGCATTGGTATCTCCTCCTGTATTTTCTTTATATAGAGCTATTTTACCACAGCACCGTTGCGGGTGCAACCGCCGGGACAAAAATAAGCGCACCGATGATTCGGTGCGCTTAAAATCATTCGTCACAGCCCAGCTTTTCCTTGACCAGGCAGATGGGGCGGTTTTTGCTCTGCTCAAAGGTTCGGCCCACGTATTCGCCGATGATGCCGATGCAGATGAGCTGCATGGCCCCCAGGGCCAGGATCAGCACGATGATGGTGGCGTACCCCGGCACGTCGATGCCCAGGAACAGCTTTTCAAAAATCACCCACATCAGGTACAGCACTGCGGCGATTGCGCTGCATCCGCCCAGGTACGTTGCCATCCGCAGGGGTGCGGTGGAGAAGCCGATGATGCCGTCGATGGCGTAGTTGAAGAGCTTGCGGAAGGACCATTTGGTGGTTCCGGCCACCCGTTCCCCGGCGGTGTAGGGGATGAATTCGGTCTCATAGCCCACCCAGGCGAAGAGGCCCTTGCTGAATCGGTGGTACTCTGCCATATTCAGCAGATCCTCCGCCACACAGCGGCGGAAGGTGCGGAAATCGCTGGCATCCGGGTGGAGCTTCACGGTGGAGAGCCGGTTGATGGTGGTATAGAAGCTCTTTTTGAAGAAGGAGAGGACCTTGCCCTCGCCCCGGCGGTCCTGGTAGGCGGCAACCACGTCGACCTCCGGCTTGCGTTCCAGGATCTCGACCATATTCCGCACGATGGCGGGCCGCTGCTGCAGGTCCGCATCGATCAGGGACACGTACTCGCCCACGGCTTCGCGCATACCGGCGTAGACGGCTGCCTCCTTGCCGAAATTCCGGGAGAAGGAGACCACTTTTGTGGGACATTTATGGGCGGCGTAGAGCTTTTTCAGCTGGAAGAGGGTGTTGTCCCGGCTGCCGTCGTTGACGAAGATGACCTCGTAATCGTAGCCACAGCCGTCAAAATCCGCGATGACCGCATCCAGAAACAGCCGGACACTGTCAGCTTCGTTGTAGCAGGGCACCACAAGGGAAAGTTTCATAGGTAATCAGCTCACTATACTAGAATTATCAGTTATTATACGCCAAGAGCCCCAGTTCGTCAAGGCAGTCCCGGAGCTTTTGCACATCCGCATCGGGGAGGTCATCCAGGGGCAGGCGGCAGGAGCCGCAGTCGAAGCCCATGAGCTCCATGGCGGCCTTGACGGGGATGGGATTGACCTGACAGAACATTAGGTCCATGAGCTTCAAAAGCTTTCGCTGGATGGCGGCGGCTTTCGGGTACTCCCCTGCGAGGCACGCATTGGTCAGCTCCTTCATGGATTTGGGGACCACATTGGATGCCACGCTGATGACTCCCGCGCCACCCAGGGCCATGATGGGCACCGTCTGGTCATCGTTGCCGGAATAGACCGGCAGCGCGTCGCCGCAGGCGGAGAGGATGCGCCCGATCTTGGAGATATCCCCCGATGCCTCTTTGATGCCCGCAATGCCGGGAATTTCCGCCAGTTTCCGGCAGGTATCCACCCGGATGTCCACCCCGGTCCGGGAGGGAACGTTGTAGGCGACGACGGGAAGACCGGATGCCGCCGCCACCGCTGTGTAATACTGGATAAGTCCCGGCTGGGTGGATTTATTATAGTATGGGGTCACCGCGAGGATCGCATCCACGCCCATGCGCGCCGCCTTCGCGCTCAAGTCAACGGCCTTTGCGGTGGAATTGCTGCCGGTCCCGGCGATGATTTTGGTCCGTCCGGCGGCGGTATTTACGCCGACGCGGAAGATCTCCAGCTTTTCTGCGTCTGTCAGGGTTGGTGACTCCCCCGTTGTGCCCGCCAGGACGATGGCATCGGCACCTGAGCGAATCTGCCGTTCGATCAAGGCTTCCAGCATCTCATAGTTTACCCCATCACCCCGGAATGGTGTCACCAGGGCGGTACAAAGTCCCGTAAAAACAGGTCGCTTCATTGCATACACCTCCGGGCCATTCTATGACAAAGCCCGCCTCCCGGGTGCCGGGAAGCGGGCGTTTGATCCTTATCCGCGGAGCATTTCCTCCGCGCTCTTGAGGGTGGTCTCGGTGATGACGGCACCGCCGATGATGCGGGCCAGCTCCGCCTTCCGGCCCTCAATATCCAGGGGGGTGACGGTGGTGTAGGTCCGGCCGCCCCGCTCCGCCTTGGCGATGAGCATGTGGGTGTTGGCCAGGGCCGCGATCTGGGGCAGATGGGTGACGCAGAGGACCTGCTTGGTGGCAGCAACGCTTCTGAGCTTCTGGGCCACCTTCTGGGCAGCACGGCCGGACACGCCGGTGTCCACCTCGTCGAAGATCAGGGTATTGACGCTGTCCTTTTCGGCCAGAACATTCTTCATGGCCAGCATGATTCTCGCCAGCTCGCCGCCGGAGGCCACTTTGCTCATGGGCTTCAGGGCTTCACCGGCGTTTGCGGACATATAGAATGCCACGGCATCCGCGCCGGTGGCGCACAGATCGATCTCCGTGAAAACGCACTCGAACTGGACCTTGGGCATGTCCAGCTGCCGCAGCTCGTCCAGAATGCGCACGGACAGCATGGCGGCGGTCTCCTTTCGGGAGGCCCGCAGGAGCTCTGCCCTTTCCACGGCCTCCTTTTCGGCCTTGCGGAGCTTCTTTTTCAGCCGCTCCATGTGGTCATCAGCAAATTCGATACGGTCCAGCTCCTGTTTCGCGTTTTCGAGATATTCCAGGATATCGTCACAGCTGGCACCGTATTTCCGGCGGAGCCGGTGGATGGTGTCCAGACGGGTCTCGATCTGTTCCAGCTCCTCGGCGGAGTAAGCAAAGGTATCCCGACTGTCCCGGAGACCCTCGGCGGCGTCCTGGACCTGATACATCAGGTCCTTTACCCGCTCGTGGAGCTCGGAGAGGGAGTCATCAAATCTTGCGATGCGGCTCAGAGCCCGTTCGGCCTGGGCCATGAGGCTGGCGGCACCGTCGGAGTCGTCGGAGCCGTAGAGACACTCGACACCCTCATTGATGGCATCGGAGAGCTTTTCGGCATTCTGCAGGACCTTCCGGCGGGCTTCCAGCTGATCGTCCTCGCCGGAGACGAGATTTGCCCGGCTGATCTCATCGATCTGGAACCGCAGGGATTCCATTCTTCTGAGCTTCTCGCCCTCGTCCATGCTCAGCTTGGCGATCTCCCGGCGAAGCTGGGAAACCACCTGGAAGGTTTCCTGGTAGCTTTGATGCAACTGCTGGTTGTCCGCGAACGCATCCAAAAAGTTCAGGTGGTTCTCCTCGTCAAAGAGGGCCGCGCTGTCGTGCTGGCCGTGGATGTTGATGAGCTGCAGACCCAGCTTATGTAAGATGGAGACGGTGACCAGGGTGCCGTTGACCCGGCAGACATTCTTGCCGTCCAGGTGGATCTCCCGCTGGATGACAGTCTCGGCATCGTATTCCACGCCCTGCTCGGCGAACCAGCTCAGCTCCGGGACCTCGGTGAAGACGGCCCGGACCACGGCCTTGGTGGTGCCGGTACGGATCATGTCCCGGTAGGCCCGCTGGCCTAAGATGGCGGAGATGGCATCGATGACGATGGATTTACCCGCGCCGGTCTCACCGGTTAGGACATTGAAGCCCCGATCGAAGGAAATATCCGCGCATTCGATGACGGCGATATTCTCAATGTGCAGAAGACTCAGCATGGGTCACACTCCTCAGTTCAGAAGATTTCTAATCTCGCCGCAGAAGGCCGCGGCGGAATTGGTGTCGCGCATGACGATGAACACGGTGTCATCGCCCGCCAGGGTGCCCAGCACCACGCCCATATTCATGCCATCGATGGCAGATGCCGCGGCACTGGCAAGACCCGGCATGGTCTTGATGACCACCATATTCTGGGCATAGTCAAAGCCCGTGATGCACTCCCGGAAGATGGTATTCAGCCGGGCGGAGAAGGTGTGGCTGCCGTCCTTGGCAGAGGTGGTATAGCGGTAGGTGCCGAAGCTGGTCAGCTCCTTGACGATGCGAAGCTCCTTGATGTCCCGGGAGATGGTTGCCTGGGTGGAATTGTAGCCGGCCTCCAGCAGGGCCTGCAGGAGCTGCTCCTGGGTCTCGATATCCTTGGTGGAGATGATCTCCATGATCTTGGCCTGTCTTTGGGTCTTCATTTCGGGCACCTCTTTCAGTCGTAATGGCGCAGCTTGTTGTTGATGATATCGTAGAAGCTGCGGTCCTTGAGCCGGATGAGCCGGGTCTCCAGGCGGGAACAGGTGATGGAAGCCACATCACCCATGTTCATTTTATAGGCCCGTCCGCCGTCGACGGACAGGAAGGCGTTGCGCCGGGCGTTCTGGGCCATGGCAACGGTAATGGTACGCTTGTCGGAAGTGACGATGCACTTGCTGACGATGTCGTGGGCGCAGATGGGGGTCAGCAGGATGCTCCGGGCATCGGGCTCCACAATGGGACCGCCTGCGGAGAGAGAATAGGCGGTGGAGCCGGTGGGGGTGGAGATCAGCAGACCGTCGCCGCCGAAGTCCATGGCCTGAACGCCGTCACAGCGGACATTCAGGTGGACGATCCGGGCCACGGCACCCTTGGTGATGGCCACGTCGTTCAGGGCGATGTCGTGGAACACCAGATCATTGCCCCGCCGGACGGTCACATCCAGCATCAATCTCGAATCAATGGAATATTCGCCCTTGGCAAGCCGCGCCAGCTCCGAAAGCTCGGTGCTCTCCAGCTCCGCGATGAAGCCCATGGTGCCGATGTTGACACCCAGAATGGGGATGCGGTGCCGGGTGGCGGCCTTCGCCATGTGGAGGATGGTGCCGTCACCGCCGAAGCAGATGACCAGATCCGCCCAGTTCAGCTCCCGGTCCAGCCGGGAGAAACGGAGCTCCTTGGGCAGGACGAAGGACTTGTCCACCTCGAAGGGGAGACACATGCGGGTCTCGATGCCCGCATCATTCAGAATTTTCTGCGCCGCCAGGACGGTCTTGAAGCCGCCGTCCCGGTAGGGATTGGGGGTCAGGATGACTTTCTTTACCATACCGCTGCACTCCCCTCTTTAGTCCAGAGTCTTGTGGGCCTGGGCGACCACATCGGCGGTGCCGGGCTCGATGCCCTCCACGTCTGCCAGGGTCAGATGGCCCAGGAACTCGATGTTTCCGGCAGGGCCCTTCACGGGAGAGAAGGTCAGGCCCAAAATCCTGAAGCCCAGGTCTTTGGCCAGCTGAACGATGCTGTCCAGGACCTCCTTATGGACGGCGGGCTCCCGGATGACGCCGTTCTTGCCCACATTTTCCCGACCGGCCTCAAACTGGGGCTTGATGAGGCAAAGCACCTGTCCCCTGCCTTCTTTGAGCAGGTTCTTGATGGCGGGCAGAACGATGCGCAGGGAGATGAAGCTGACGTCGATGACACTGAGGTCCAGGGGCTCGCCGATGTCCTCAGGGGTCACATAGCGGATGTTGGTCCGCTCCATGACCACGACTCTGGGATCGTTGCGGATCTTCCAGTTGAGCTCGCCGTAGCCCACATCGATGGCGAAGACCTTCGCCGCGCCCTGCTGGAGCAGGCAGTCGGTGAAGCCGCCGGTGGAGCAGCCGGAATCGGAGCAGACGAAGCCCGTGGGGTCCACGCCGAAGTCCCGCAGGGCCTTCTCCAGTTTCAGACCGCCTCGGCTGACGTAGGGACAGGCCTGACCGCGGACCTCGATCTGGGCGGTGTCCGCATCAAAGGACATACCGGCCTTGTCGGCCTTCTGACCGTTGACGTAGACCAGACCCGCCATGATGATGGCCTGGGCCTTGGACCGGGTCTCGGCGTACATCTGCTCCACGAGGAGCACATCCAGTCTCTTTTTATTCTTCATTGTGCACTACCTCGCAGACAAGTTTTGTAATGGAATCGGCATCCAGGCCGACGGATTTGTAAAGGGCGTTCATATCGCCGTGGGGGGTAAAGTCGTGTCCCAGATCCCGGATCGCCACCTTGCATCCGGGCACCCGGTCATACAGGGCACAGGCGATGGATTCGGCAACACCGGCGGTGGCCTCCTCCAGGATAACGAAATTTCGGATGCCGGAGCACAGACCCTCCAGTGCATCAGCGGGAACAGGATTCAGGCTGGTCAGGCGGCAGACGGTCACTTCGATGCCCTTTTCCCGGAGCTGTTCCGCAGCTTCCATGGCCTGATTGATCAGACTGCCATAGGTGATGATGGCGGCGTCACGACCGTGACCGTGGCTTTCCACGCTGTTTTGGGGATTCCAAGGCTTTGCCCGGAAGGTACCTTCGCCGCCTCTGGGATACCGGACGGCAACGGGACCGTCGTTTTCCAGGACCGCCCAGCGGAGCATTTCAGAGAGCTCCGTGAGGCTCGCGGGGCACAAAATCTTCATACCGGGGACCTGACGCAGGAAGCCCACATCGAAGACACCGTGATGGGTGGGGCCGTCCTCGCCCACGAGGCCCGCCCGGTCCACAGCCAGGACCACGTGGAGGTTCAGCAGGGCGATGTCCTGCATGATCTGGTCGTAGGACCGCTGGAAGAAGGTGGAGTAGATGGCCACCACGGGCTTCGCGCCCTGCTTGGCCAGACCGCCCGCCATGGAGACCGCGTGCTCTTCCGCGATGCCCACATCGAACAGGCGACTGGGATAAGCGTTGCGGAAGCCCAGAAGGCCGGTGCCGCCGGGCATGGCGGCGGTGATGGCGCAGACTCTGGGATCTTCCTTTGCAAGCTCCATCATGGTCCGGCCGAAAATGTCGGAATAGGTGATCTTTTTCGCGCCCAGGGCTTTGCCGTCGGCGGGATCGAATTTGCCCACGCCGTGGTACTTGCTGGGCTCCGCCTCCGCAGGACCGTAGCCCCGGCCCTTCTGGGTGATGACATGGACGAGAACGGGCTTGCCCATATCCCGGGCGGCCTTGAGCAGGCGGATGAGCTCCTCGGTGTCATGTCCGTCCACGGGTCCGATGTACTCGAAGCCCATATACTCGAACATGCTCTTGCGCAGCAGGTTCCATTTGAGATGCTCCTTGGCCTTGTGGGTGAAGCGGTAGACAGCCTCGCCGCCGGGCATCTTCCGGGTGGCCTCCCGGAAGGCCTTCTTGAAGCTGAAATAGCTCTCCGTGGTCCGGAGGTTCCGCAGATGGGAGGCCATGCCGCCCACATTGGGGTCGATGGACATCTCGTTGTCATTGAGGATGACCACCATGGGCTCCCGGCTGGCCCCGGCATCGTTCAGGGCCTCGTAGACCATGCCGCCGGTGGCGGCACCGTCGCCGATGAGGGTGACGACCTCGTAGTGCCGGTCCGTCAGCTTTCTGGCCCGGGCCATGCCCAGGGCGATGGAGATGGAGGAGCTGGCGTGTCCGGCCACGAAGGAATCGCTTTCGCTCTCGTGGGGCTTGGGGAAGCCGGACATTCCCTCGAACATACGAAGCCGCTCAAAGTCCGTCTGGCGGCCGGTCAGCAGCTTATGGATGTAAGCCTGATGACCCACGTCGAACACCAGACGGTCCTGAGCGGTATCAAAAACGGTCTCAATGGCGACCGTCAGCTCCACCACGCCCAGATTGGACGCCAGATGGCCGCCGGTCTTTGCCACATGGGAAACAATGAAATCCCGGATCTCGGCGCACAGCTCTGTACGCTGGTCAGCGTTCAGCCGCCCCAGATCCGCGTGTCCCCGAATGGAAGGTAACAATTTCATGGTTTTCACAACCTATCATTTCTTTTTCTTTTGGGTCTTTTTCTTTTTGGTAAAGAGCTCTTTCACATGGGTCGCGGCGTAGATGACCTGACCCGCGTGATAGACGATATCGGTACAGTTATTGACCGCGATGCCCTTGCCGATGGCCTTGCCGCCCACGGTCAGGGCCGCCACCAGACTGGACAGAGCCAGCGGCACAATGGAATCAAAGCTCAGCTCAAAATTTTGCAGCACCTGGGCCGCGATGGTGGCGGAGGCGGAGCCGGAGACAACGCCGCAGATGTCGCCAACAACATCATTGCAGATGGAGCTGACCCGCTCTGCGTTGCGCAGGAGGGTGATGCACTCCCGTGCGCCGGTTACCTTCCGGGCCGCCATGGCGTGGAAGGGCTTTTCGTCTGCGGTGGCCACGGCCATGCCGACAATATCGAAAATGATGCCGATGAAGACGATCATCAGCAGAATGAGAAAGGCCACGATCATGGAGCTTTTGCCCATGACAAAGTCGGACGCCAGACTGATCGCGGCGGAAATGGCGATGGTAGCGAAGAAAATGGTGAGGACCCAGTTCCGGGTCCGGCGTTTTTCTTCCTTTTTCGCTTGTGCAGGGTCGTATTTAGCCACGACGGATTCTCCTGAAATCATAATCATAAAATGACGGCGGCAGGCGGGATAAATCTTACGGCTTAGGTCGGGTTGGTTTTCCCCGTTCAGGACCTGCCGTTGCCGTACAGGCGGTTTCCCTTTGACCCGAACGCACAGGCGTTGCCGAATCCTGTATACCCGATTGCCACTTAGTCCGTACTGTAATCCCCCGCCTGCCCCTTGCGGACAGCCTAGGTGATTTCCACTGCAAAGCTGATCCTGATCTTAGCCTCTTTTGCAGATATGGTTTCCGGAAGCGATGACACACAGCGAAGTGGCCACAACGCCGGTGCGTCTGTTCTTCCATCCCCGCATACCCACGCAAGGCAGGCTACACTGCACACAGCACACGATTCTGCGCACTGCCTTGCAGGTTCTTACCAAATCCGTACGCGAGCGGAACCCAAGCCTGGGTCATTTGCCGTCGTCGCACGCAAATATGGTCTCCACGGAGAGCGGGTCGTATGCCCCATGCCATTGGAGCGCGCCCGCTGTCCTTAACCCCCAGCATCCACCCGAAACTGGGCGTAACAAGCAGACACCAGGGACTTCATCGATGTGCCCTTCGCAGGATTTTTAGGCCCTGCCTGGAAAAGGGAGCTTTGACTAGGATACTGCGCCGTCGGACAATATGATAGCATATTTTACATGAATATACAAGGGGAAAATCCGGTGGGCCTTTGAAAATTCTGTAAATAACCTGCGGCTTTTTTGTATATTTCTGCGCCTGATTCAGGCTGGAAACTTTTGATTCTCCTGAATAAGTGGTGATAATGCGGACATTCTGTCGGAATTTCATATTCATCCGCCGCGAAAAAGCCTTGTAATCGGCCATTGGATATGCTATGGTAGATGCAAAAAGGAGGAATGTATATGAACGATCCCATTCTCACACCCTACTGCGATTTTCACGGGGACTGGGCCCTGGTGGCCGCCGGAAATATGGACGATCACAACGCCATGACGGTGTCCTGGGGCGGCATCGGCTGTCTGTGGAACAAACCTGTCGCCACGGTTTACATCCGGCCCAACCGCCACACCTACGGCTATTTTGAAAAGAACGAGTATTTTACCGTGTCCTTCTATCCCGGTGAATATAAGAAAGCCCTGGGCCTTATGGGCTCCAAATCCGGCCGGGACTGCGACAAGGAGGCCGAAGCTGGCCTCACCGCCGTCCCCTGCGGTGAATCCGTTACCTTCGCCCAGGCTGGCAAGACCCTCCTGTGCCGGAAGCTCTACCACCAGGACATGGAGCTCGACCGCTTCCCGGAGAATGTGAAGACCCGGTTCTTCGGTTCCGAGCCCGCCCACAGAATGTATATCGGCGAGATCATCGAAATCGTATAACCAAAACTGTAGGGCGGGCGGCACTGCCCCCGCCGACCAGCCGGGATAACCACCGGCTTGCGGCTAAAAGGACTACCGAGGACCACCACTGTCATTGCGAGGAGCGAAGCGACGTGGCAATCCGTTTTCTTTCCGTCCGCCCATCGGGGGACGGGCGGTGCTTCGCGCCGCTGGGGATGCGGATTGCCACGTCGGGCTTTGCCCTCCTCGCAATGACATTGTAGTCGGACACTGGTTGATTGAATTTGCCCTGGAAATCATCCAGCCGGGTCGGCGTGGGTAATGCCGCACGCCCTACAGAATAAGGAGCTGTCCATTTGGACAGCTCCTTTCAGTCTGTCAAAGAACCCCTGTTTTCTCGAAAGGAAAACAGGGGTTTTGGTATAGAAAATTGGAAAACAGATGTCCAGAAATAAAAATAAGGAGTTCTTCCAACTCCAATTTGCCAGCTTTTTCAGATTCATG
>JBGVNV010000098.1:0-21361 GCA_045125955.1 Faecousia sp. | reverse complement strand
TTACATTGATTACTATAACAACAGACGCATCAAGGCAAAACTAAAGGGCTTGCCGCCTGCGTTGCACAGACAGCAAGCCCTTTTGGCTGCTTGAACAATTTGAGTTAGAAATATTTGTCTAACTTTTTGGGGTCACTTCATCCCCTCTACCTGCCTGTTATTTCGTTCAACAGCGCATATTCGCCCTGATCGTGCCCAAGCACAACAACCCCGATGATAATGGGTTCTTTTACGCCTGAACCCCCGGTAATTCATTTGTTTTTCTCATATATTTCTGTAGTATTTCAACCTTTCCCCTTGTATAAAATCGAAATGCGTGATATAGTATTTTGGGCAAACGGCACTTCGGTAATTTAAAAACCGATGGGGACGTGCCGTCTGGCCGAAATCATCCTTTATCCGGGCCGGGATCCATCCGGGCCGGGTAAAAATACATCAAGGAGGCATGAATAATGCGAAGCAAAAGACTGTTGACGCTGCTTCTGGTGCTGTGCATGGTCGTGTCCACCCTGGCTCCTGCGGCCCACGCCGCGAACTGGACCCAGGGCGGCCCCGTGCAGTCCCAGGATGCCGCACCGACCAATCCTGCTGCCGCAGAGAAGGCACCCGCCGGTGCCCTGAACCTGCGGGACAACCCTCTGACCAAGGAGGACGCAGAAGCAGACAGCGAAGCAAAGGGCCAGTGGAACGCCACTGCCCTGGAGGACGCTCCCGCTTCCCTGACCTTGACCGACACCCCCGCCTGCATCGAAGAGCTGCGCCGGGCCGCTGAGGTCATCGCCGCCGACGAGGTGGTCTCCGCCTTCGTCGTCATGGAGCAGGCCCCCCTGGCCGAGCTCCACAGCTCCATCGTCCGGGTCCCCGCCCGGGATGAGCAGCAGCTGCTCTCCGCCCAGAATGTTCTGATCGACAAGATCCAGAAGGACGTTCTGGAGGGCGGGAAGCTGACCGTCCGCTATCAGTTTACTTACCTGACCAACGCCTTCTCCATCGAGACGGAGTTTGCCAACCTGGAGCAGATCGCCTCCATGCCCGGCGTCAAGAGCGTCTTCGTGATGCCCGTGTACCACCCCGCCGAGGTCCTGCCCGGCACCGTCACTCCCTCCGCCACCGCCAGCGGTGAGATGGTGGGCGTGCCCGCCATCTGGGCCGACCTGGGCTACACCGGCACCGGCATGAAGATCGCCGTTCTGGATACCGGTCTGGACCTGGATCACCCCTCCTTCGCCGCCGCTCCCGTGGCGGACACCAACTCCCTGACCGTGGCGGACATCGCCGATGTGCTGGAGGATCTGAACGCCTACAAGCGCATGAAGGGCAATGTCACCGCCGAGGACCTGTACAACACCGAGAAGGTGCCCTTCGTCTTCAACTACTCCGACAGCAACCTGGTCGGTGACCACAGCCAGGACAACCAGGGCGACCACGGCACCCATGTGGCCGGTATCGCCGCCGCCAACGCCAAGGTTGAGGGCACCGAGGTGGTGGGCATGGCTCCCGATGCCCAGATCATCGTCATGAAGGTCTTCGGTGCCACCCGCGCCGGTGCCGCCGACGATCTGGTCGCCGCGCTGGAGGATGCCATGCTGCTGGGCTGTGATGTGGCCAACCTGTCCCTGGGCTCCACCGCTGGCTTCAGCTCCGCCGACAACGAGCTGGACCTGATCTACGAGCGCATCGCTTCCCAGGACATCGTGGTCGCCATTGCCGGCGGCAACGACAACACCAGCTCCTACCAGAACATGTGGGGCACCAACCAGAACCCCACCGCACACCCTGACAACGCCACCATCAACTCCCCCGCCATCTACGCCAATGCCACCGCCGTCGGCTCCGCCAACAACGCCAACGGCATGTCCGCCTACTTCGCCTACGGCGATACCAAGGTGGCCTACACCGAGTCCCGGGGTCTGAATGTGACCTTTGACGCCCTGGCCGCCCTGGGCGAGCTGGAGTTCGTGGTGGTCCCCGGCCTGGGTGAGGCTGCCGATTATGAAGGCCTGAATGTGGCCGGTAAGGTAGCCCTGGTCAAGCGCGGCTCCATCAACTTCTCCCTGAAGCTGGCCAATGCCGAGGCCAACGGTGCCGTGGGCATGATCATCTATGACAACGTCAACTCCGGCGAGCTCTTCGCCATGGACATGACCGATCCTGCCACCGGCGGCCTGCCCGCAGGTGTCTCCGGCAATGTTCCCGCCGTCACCATCTCCCTGCCCGACGGCGAGGCCATGATCGCCTCCGAGATCCGCACCATGACCGTCTCCGCCACCCAGGGCATCGTGCCCTCCATTGTCGGCGGACAGGTCAGCTCCTTCTCCAGCTGGGGCGTGGCTCCCAACCTGGGTCTGGCCCCCGATATCACCGGTATCGGCGGCAATGTGTACTCCACCATTGACAACGGCGATTACGGTGTCATGAACGGCACCTCCATGGCTACCCCCCAGGTGGCCGGCATCTCCGCTCTGGTCATGGAGTACCTCTTCGACAAGTTCCCCAATGCCCCCGAGGGCAGCATCCGTCAGCTGGCTGAGAACCTGCTGATGTCCACCGCAGTGCCCATCGTCAGCACCGCCAGCGGCGTGGAGGCCTCTCCCCGTCAGCAGGGTGCCGGTCTGGTCAACGCCATCGGTGCCGTCACCGCCGAGGCTTACCTGACCGTGGGCGGCCACAAGCCCGAGGCAGAGCTGGGCGACAGCTCCACCGGCAAGTACACCTTCAGCTTCGAGATCCACAACTTCTCCGATGCCGACAAGACCTACACCCTGGACAGCAGCCTGCTGACCGAGGACTATGTGGACATGGGCGGCTTCGAGTTCATGGCCGAGCAGGGCCGCGCCCTGACCGGCGATGTGACCTTCAGCAAGGACACCGTCACCGTCCCCGCCGGCGGCGTGCGCAATGTGACCGTAACCGTCACCCTGTCCGCCGAGGACAAGGCATGGATCCGTGAGCACTTCGAGAACGGCATCTATGTGGAGGGCTTCGTCTATCTGAATGACGAAAACGGCGTGGACCTGAGCCTGCCCTTCCTGGGCTTCTACGGCGACTGGACCGAGGCCCCCGTCTTCGACACCGCCTTCTGGTACGACAACTCCTTCTTCGGCTATGCGCCTGCCACCGGCCTGCCCGAGGGCAACGAGTACTACAACATCATCTGGACCGACCTGGGCGGCAGCGACTGGGTGCTGGGTATGAACCCCTACACCGGTGCCGTTCTGGGTGCTGACGGCAAGATCGTCTACGATCCCGCCCACAACTCCGTCTCCCCCAACGGCGACGGCATCCTGGACGGCATCGAGGAGATCTACCTGTCCCTGATGCGTAATGCCAAGACCCTGACCTTCACCTACACGGTGGACGGCGAGGTGGTCTTCGAGGAGTCCATCGGCAACGCCAGCAAGACCAGCTATCGCTCTGCCTACGGTCAGATCGTGCCCTGGATCTACTCCTGGTACGGCTTCAAGGGCTTCTATGACTTCGCCGATCTGCCCAGCGGCACCGAGGTTATCCTGACCATCAAGGGTGCCGTGGACTACGCCGATGGCGGCGACCACGAGCTGGTCATCCCCATCACCGTGGACACCATGGGCCCCGAGCTCATTAAGGTCACCGAGCTGCCCCAGGAGGACGGCCGCCACTACCTGGTCATCGAGGCTAAGGACGAGGTGGATCTGGCCTTTGCCCAGCTGACCAACACCGCCGGTACCCGGGTCTTCGGTCAGACCGCCACCTTCGAGACCACCGGGGAGGGCACCAAGACCGCCACCTTCGACATCACCGACATGGGCACCGAGTTCGTGGTTGCCCTGTGCGACTATGCCGCCAACGAGAGCTACTATGCCCTGACCTACACCTCCGCCGGGGACGGCAACCTGCCTGAGCTCAATAAGGAGCTGCTGTACGCCTACCGCATCCACGACCGGGGCATCTCCAGCGACGATATGTACGGCTGGGTCCAGTTCGCCAAGACTCCCGACGAGTCCGGCTACACCTGGGTCAACACCCTGACCAACGACCGTCTGGAGCAGTACGCCCTGACCGCCGCCGAGTATGTGGACGGCATGATCTTCGCCGTGGATTCCGGCAAGAACCTGCTGGTCATCGATCCCGGCCTGTGGAACCGCACCGTCATCACCAACCTGGGCTTCACCGTCCTGGATATGGCCTTCGATGACACCACCGACACCATGTACATGGTCACCCGCAAGGGCGGCTCCACCTACACCGAGCTGCAGAAGCTGGACCTGACCACCGGCGAGGTCACCATGCTGAAGAACTACGGCTACCAGACCCGTGGCCTGTACTCTATCGCCGTGGCCGACGACGGCACCCTGTACGCCACCCGTCACTCCAGTGCCAACCTGTTCGTGGTGGACAAGACCAATTTCGCCATGACCGCCGTGAAGGATGAGAACGGCAACACCATCACCTTCACCGACTACACCGGCTCCACCCTCAAGCCCAACTACAGCCAGTCCATGACCTTCGCCAACGGCAAGCTCTACTGGGCCTACTTCTATGGCGATCAGACCGGCAATATCTCCGAGCTGCTGACCATCGATCCTTCCAACAACTTCTCCTACACCCACGCGGCCTTCGCCGCAGTGGCCGCCAACGGCCAGCCCTACCAGTCCGACAACGAGCTGGTCGGTCTGCTGACCCTGGATCCCACCGACTTTGCGCTGCCCAAGGCCACCGAGCCCACCAAGATCAGCCTGAACATCACCGAGCAGGTCCTGACCGTGGGCCAGAGCTCCGAGCAGCTGAAGGTCTCCCCCACTCCCTGGAACGCCCCCATGGGCGAGATCACCTGGTCCACCAGCGATGAGACCATCGCCACCGTGGCCGACGGCGTCATCACCGGTGTCGGCGGCGGCATCGCCACCATCACCGCCCACTGCGGCGAGCTGACTGCCACCTGCGCCGTCACCGTTGTGGATGTCCAGGGCACCTTCTACGCCTACAACTACTACTCCAACGACGGCACCTTCAACGACATGGTCCAGGTCGACATGGCCAAGATGGAGCGCACCAGCCTGATGAACCTGGGCCTGGAGCTGATCGCCGGTGACTACAACGGTCACGACGGCAAGTTCTACGGCTACAACGAGGTCGGTCAGCTCTACGCCGTGGATATGACCACCGGCGAGCATGAGGCCATCGGCACTTCCATCGGCAAGTACCCCTCCGATATGGCCTACGACTACACCACCGGCACCATGTACGCCATGTTCGTGGACCAGAACATGTACACCAGCACCCTGGCCGCCGTCAACATGAAGAACGGTCAGGTTGTGGATCTGGGCATGACCCAGAGCCTGTTCCTGTGGACCCTGGCCTGTGACAACAACGGCATCCTCTACTCCATCGCCACCACCGGCCAGCTGGTGGAGATCCATGTGGACATGATCATGGACGGCGAGATGTACGGCATGCCCTATGACATCCTGGATTCCGCACTGCGGATGGTCATGGAGGGCCTGGGCAACCTGAGCTACGCCCAGTCCATGTGCTACGACCACGCCAACGATGTGCTGCTGTGGGCCCCCGTGGAGTACGGCACCATCGCCTGGATCGACCACAAGGCTTCCACTCCCTTCATCATCCCCCTGGGTGATCCCACCGGCTCCGGTCTCTTCGAGTACATCGGCATGCACACCATCCCCGCCGTGATCCCCGAGCTGCCCACCGTGGCCGTTGAGAGCGTCACCGCCGAGGATATGCTCCTGATGTCCGGCGCGACCGCCCAGCCCGCCATCACCATCCTGCCCGCCAATGCCGAGGATTACACCGTTTCCCTGGTCTCCGGCAACGAGGATATCGTGACCGTCAATGCAGAGGGCAACCTGGTCGCCGTTTCCGGCGGCGAGGCCACCGTCACCTACACCGTCACCGACAACGCCGGCGCGGGCAAGACCTTCTCCGGCACCTTCACCGTCACCGTCATCCAGAGTGCCGACAACATGTTCGGCTTCGTGGGTATGGATCTGGCCACCATGGCCGGTTCCTTCTGGGCAGAGCTGAAGGCCGCCGATCCCCAGAATCCCGTTCCCGTGGCCTCCTTCGGCTACATGGTCTACGCCGCAGAGCATCACGATGGCAAGCTGTATGCCTACGGCTTCGATGACGTGTCCGGCGACTTCGATGTGACCTTCCAGTTCTTCGTACTGGACCCCAAGACCTTCGCCATCGAAGAGCAGTACGCCATGCCCGCCGGCTTCCCCTATGTCTACGACATGACCTACGACTACGCCACCTCCACCATGTACGCCATGGCCTCCGCCACCGCCAGCAGCCCCGCTGACCTGTACATGGTCAACACCGAAAACGGCCAGCTGGTCCGCCTGATGGAGACCGGTCACAACTTCCAGACCCTGGCCGCCACCGCTGACGGTACTCTGTACGCCACCGAGAACGGCACCCTGTACGCCATCGATCCCGTCCGGCAGTCCATCACCCTGGTGGGTGCCACCGGTGTCACCGGCTCCGTGCTCCAGTCCATGTCCTATGACTACGACACCGGCAACCTGTACTGGACGCCCCTGGATGCCATGACCTACTCCGGCGGCCTGTACATTGTGGACACCGCCACCGCCAAGGCCACCCACCTGGGCTCCATCGGTGCCCGTGGCTCCCAGTTCACCGGCCTGTTCTTCCTCTGCGACAATTACCCCGCCGAGGGCGGCACCGAGCTGCTGAACCTGTCCGTCACTCCCGGCAAGGTGAGCATGAATGTGGGCGAGACCGTGCAGCTCAGTGCCGTGACCCTGCCCATGTCCCTGAACGCCCAGATCACCTGGACCTCCTCCAACGCTTCCGTTGCCTCCGTTGACGAGAACGGTCTGGTCACCGCTCTGAAGCAGGGCGGCGCGGTCATCACCGCCACCGCCACCGACGGCACCACCACCCTGCGTGTCACCAGCACCATCGCCGTGCTGGATGCCGACGCCAGCTTCCTGACCTACAACACCACCGACGGCGGCTGGGCCCTCATCAACCGCCAGGATGTGACCAAGGTCACCAACCTCTCTGAGGGCACCAATGATGCCATGCCCACTGCCATCGACTCCATCGGCAACGCGGTCTACGGCTTCGACAAGGACAACAACTTCTTCTCCCTGAATCTGGAGACTCTGGAGCGCACCGTCATCGGCACCGCCGAAACCGTCACCGCCAACATCAAGCTCTATCCCGACCAGGGCATGACCCACTTCATGGTCCGCGATATGGCCTATGACTCCGCAAATCAGCGGATGCTGGCTCTGGGCGTGCGCTACGGCTTCGACCAGTACGGCACCCAGACCGACTTCGTGGGCGGTGCAGCCATCTACGCCGTTGACATGAAGACCGGCGAGCTGGAGCTGGTCCACACCATCCTGGACGAGTTCATGATCATCCAGGCCATGACCGTGGACAACAACGGCATCATCTACATCTACAACACCTACGATCAGTACTACACCTCCATCGATCTGCAGGCCGGTGTCTACACCAACATCGCCACCGGTGCCAGCCTGAGTGCCAACGGCGACGACGACGGCCACCACGACCTGTACTTCGATCAGCTGTCCGGTATGATCTACCACCTGTTCACCTCCAACAGCACCTTCTACCGGATGTACACCCTGGATCCCACCACCAAGACTCTGACCCTGGTGGACTATGTGGGCGAGGTCATCCGCGAGGGCCGCGCCTACAAGGGCGATGCCTACTCCGGCCTGACCTTCGTCTTCGACGACGGCTCCCACCAGGAGCCCGCTCCTGAGCCCGCAGTCATCGCCAGCGGCTGGTCCGGCTACACCAACTGGACTCTGACCGATGACGGTGTTCTGACCTTCGTGCCCACCGAGCAGAATCTGGACGGCCAGACCAACCTGAAGAACTACTGGAAGGTAAACGGCGTTCTGACCCTGCCCTGGGGCGAGTATGCCGACCTGATCACCAAGGTCGTGATCGAGGACGGCATCCACGACATCGGCCAGATGGCCTTCTATGAGCTGCCCAACCTGACCGAGGTCGTTCTGGGCAAGGATGTCACCGAGATCCGCCACTACGCCTTCAAGAACTGTGCTTCTCTGGTCTCCATCAATCTGGAGAATGTGGATGACATCCGCGAGGGTGCCTTCTACGGCTGCTCCGCACTGGAGAATGTCACCCTGGGCGCATCCGTCAACATTGAGGACTGGGCCTTCACCAAGACCCCTGTCGCGCTCCCCTGATTCCCCATAACGCATAAAGCCCGGCAGCTAATGCCGGGCAATGGGAGATCCCCCGATTCTTCGGAATCGGGGGATTTTTTGCGAAGAGCTCCCGGCAGTCACCGTAAATTCCCCGCAAAAACAATTGTATACAGCGAAAGGATTTGCTATAATGGAACTGAAAATGCCGGAAACGGCTCAAAAAGGAGGAGATTTCATGAAGAAACGTTGGATCAGCTTCCTTCTGGCGGTGGTCATGGTTCTGGGCATGGTGCCCTCCGGTGTCATGGCGGAGCCTGCCCCGGAGGAGCGCGTGTACACCCAAGACCTCACCGTCTGCTGGGGAGAAAACGGCGAGCACGCCTGGTACCGCTGGTATGACCCGGACACGGGACGCTATGACGGCGACCCCGTGGAGGACCTGCCTGCAGGCGTAAGCTGGGAAAACAATGTGCTGACCTTAAGCGGCGCAGAGCTGCGGCAGGTGCGCATCGACAATTTCGGCCCCAACCCCGTGACCATCCGGGTGGAGGGCGAAAACCGCATCGAAAACGGCATGGACCATGCCCTGTGGATCGGCAACTGCTTCGATGTGACCCTGGAGGGTAGCGGAAATCTGGAGCTCAGATCTCAGATGATCCCCTTCTGCGTCTCAAGCTATGATCCGGACACCGGTCTGAACGGCCCGGACAACGCGCTGACCATCCGGGATATCACGCTGAAGGCTGAGATGACCCGCCCGGACGAGGAATACACCGAGGAAGAAACCTGGTACTTCAACGCCGTGACCCTGGAGGCCGATGTGACCATCCTGGGCGCGAAGCTGGAGCTGCGGGGCCACAACGGTCTGGATGTTAGCGGTGATCTGACCATCGGCGGCGGCGCGGAGGTCTATGCCGACGGCTTCTACGTCATGGCCCGATGGAAGGACCCCCATGACGAGTCGGCAGGCTACTATCCCGCCACCGCGTTGATCGAGGACGCGGTCCTGCGGATCAACGCCTGGCATCTCAAGAAAGAAAACGACTTTTTCACCTTCGATATCCTGCCCGGCTGTACCATGACCATTCGGGAGGGTGCTGACATTCTGGTGGACTGCTCCAAGGTCGACCGGGACTGGCAAGGCTTCATTGTCCACGACGATTTTACCGGAAGGATGACCCCCGGCGTCCTGTATCTGGAGGGCGGCCGGATCGAGGTCCATTCCTCCAAAGTGGACGGCTGCTCCGGCTTCCATGTGGCCACCGGTGCGAAATACTTCCAGTCCGGCGGCGAAGTGATCGTCCATGCGTATAACGACGATGTGGGCTTCTCCGTGTGGGACGATGCCCTGTTCGAGATGACCGGCGGCTCCATCACCGTCAAGGCCAAATCCCAGGGCATGGGTGTGGGATTCCGAAATGTGTGGAACCACTACGGCGGCGACATCACCATCGAGCTGGCCACGGACACCGAGGGCAGCGGCCTCTGGGTGGGCCGGGATACCCAGTGGAGCATGACGGAGGGCTCTTTGGTCATTTCCAACGACTCCGAGGCCATCCGGGAGGAATTTGACCCGGAGAAGGGCCTGGTCCACGGCATCCGGCTGGACCAGGGCAGCGAACTGCTCCTGACCGGCGGCGAGATCCGGGGTCTGGGGGAGATCGGCACCATGATGAACCTCCAGGGCGATATGCTCCTGGCGGGCGGCGAGCTGTCCGCGGACACGGATTACACCGGAATCCTCTTCTGCAACGGCGGCACCATGACCGTAGCAGGCGGCGAGCTCCAGCTGAACAGCCGGGACTGGGCCTTTGAGATCACCGGCGGCTCCGGACTCAGCGTTCTGGGGGGCAAGCTGGACCTTCACGGCTCCGTGGGCATCTGGCTCTCCCACGGCAATACCCGGTTCCTGGGCGGCGAGACCGTCCTCCGGGGCGAGGAATGGGCCATGTTCATGACCGGCGGAGTGGACTCCGGCTCCCTCTCCTTTGGCGACGGTGTCCACGCGGCCTATGACGACGGCACCGAGGCCGTCTTTGAGGAGCAAATCATGGGCTTCGGCCGCCGCCCCGTCACCATCCGGCGGCAGGGCGTGGCAGGGGCCGAGACCGCCCTGCTGATGGATCTGACCGCCACCGGCACCATCACCGCCGGTGTCCCCACGGGCGTGCGGATCGTGCCCATGCTGACGGCCCCCATGGGGGTGCTGGAGGTGGAGCTGCCGGAGGGCGCAACACTGGCCCCCGACAGCCTCCTGTGCCTGGGGCAGAGCCACCCCTACACCCTGACGGAGAAGGGCTTCACCACCGAGGTCACCAGCGGCGATCTGCTGAGCTTCACCATCCAGCCCATGCTGGCGGGAGAGCAGGCCATCGTCGCCCGGACCGAGGGGCTGACCCAAAAGCTGAAATTTGAATGCAGCCAGTACCGGCTGACCCTCCCCGAACGGGTGGCGGACCCGGTGATCCGCACCAGCGGTACCGCTGTGGCAGGCGGCGCCCTGACCTTCTATGAGGGAGAAAATATCCTCGGCACCGCGCAGATCAGCTCCCTGGGCACCTGGAGCGCGGAGCTGACGCTCCCGGACGTGGAGGGCTGGTACAATGTCTACGGCATTTTGCAGGGTCCCGACGGGGAATACCTGATGATCACCGATTTTACTCAGATCCTCTACGATGCGGACACCGCCGAGATCGAGTCGCTGACCATCAGCAACTGGATCCACGGCAACACCGCCGCATCCCCCAACAAGCTGACCAAAACCGTCATCGACTACCGGACGGGAACCACCACCCCCGGCTACTATGTCTACTGGCCGGACCTGCCGGAGTTTACCTTTGAGGCAGACTTCACCGAGGACGGGACCCCGGAGAAGATCTACAACGTCCGGGTCATCGCCACGGACCGCAGGGGCCGGGAACAGACGGTCCCCCTGCGCTATGACGCTGAAAGCGGCACCTGGAAGGGCACGCAGGATTTCTGCACCAGCGGTACCATCATCCCGGAATCCTTCCGGGTGTCCTGGTCCGTCTATGAATGGTGGGAGGAGCCCCAGGCCCCGGTCTGGGTGCCGGATGAGGCTCCGGAGGCGACGGAGGAGGACTCCGCCACCGGCGGCATGCTGATCCTGCCCCCCGGCACCGCCGAATGCACGGTCAGACTCTCCGCCGATGCCCAGGTGGAGGAGCTCCTGGACGGCCCCGGCAACGATGTTGCCTTCACCATCACGGACGATGTTCTGCGCTTTCCGGTGGTACCCGGCGAGGTCTATGTGCTGCGGCTGAAGGCCGGAAGCTTTGCCGACTATCCCGGCGAACGGGAGCTGAACATTCTTGTCCAGGATGAAACGCCCCGTAATGTGGTGGAATACAAGGACAATGTTTATATGGTCTCCTCGGAGGAGCTGACGGAGCTCACCGACAGCTCCTTCCGCAGCGATGACAGCTACCGGGTGGGCGATGTGCTCATCATCGACGATCTGCAGGCCGTGGCCCTCACGGAGCGAAGCGGCGACCGGTACGGCTATACCGCCGCCGCCCTGGACCAGGTCTTCGCCCGGCTGGATGTCAGCGGCATCGACACCACCCAGCCCCTGCGGGTGGAATGGGACGTGGACCAACAGACTCTGGAGGAGCAGTTCCGCCAGAGCCCCATGTTCGGGCAGTATCTGGACACCCTGGAATACACCGTCCAGTCCTTTGAGGAGAAAAAGGAGATCGCCATTGAGATCGAGGATACCTCCGTGTCCATCTCCCTGACCTACGGCTGTGATAACAACGGCGATATCTATGTCAAGCCCGTGTTCAAGGCGGAGACGAAGATGAAGACCAAGCTGCCGGTGCTGGGCGAGCAGGAGACCACCGTCAGTGCGGAATTTTACTACGAAGTCCGGGAGCACATCAACTACCGCCTGCGCAGTGACAACTTGGACCAGGGGGTCCAGGTCTACTACCTCTACACCGACGAGACCATCACCGACGGTCAGAAGATCAGCGTCTCCATCGGTGATGACGGCGAGCCCCAGACGGCCATGTACTTCTCCGACAAGCTCCAGGAGGAGCTGTACCAGAACTATCTGGAGACCCTGGAGGGCGGCGAGGACAACACTCTCCACCTGATCAAGGATCTGAAAATCTACATCCCCACCCCCGCCAGCCCCGTGGTCAACGTCTATGTGAAGCCCGCCGTGGATCTGGAGTGGGACTTCTTCGGTGAGGTCTCCCTGGCACTGGAGAAGATCGACCGGACCACCATGGGCATCATCGCCGTCCATCTGGGCGATTCCGCCCTGGGCGGCTGGGATGTGCGGACCTTCTGCGAAAGCAAGCCCACCGAGACAACGGTGACGGCGGAGCTTCATCTGAAGGCCTCCGTCGGCCTGATGCTCAAGGGCATCGTGGGTGTCAGTGCCGTGGACTGTCTGGATGTGGGCCTTTACGCCAAGGTCGGCCCGGTCCTGTCGGGCACCGGCCACGGCACCGCATCCTGGTCCAGCCTCAACGGCGGCAGTGCCAGCGCAGAGCTCTTCGAGGTGCTGTCCCTGGATACCGCCATCGGCGCGGTGCTCCACATCCACCTGAGCAAATTCCCTCTGGGCCTAGAGCCCATCGAATATGACATTTTCAAGTATTCCTATCCCCTGTTTGTGATCGGCGAGCGGGTCATGCCCCATCGGTTCACCAATGTGGAGAAGGAGCCGGTGGTGGTCACCTGGCAGGAGGATCTGAAACAGCGGATCGACCTGAGCATGGACTGCCAGAATTTCAACTTCAATCAGAAGATCTTCCACGATTCCAAGGTCATGGACCTGAGTGCGTACACCTTCGAGCTGGTGGGCTCCGCCCCCGTGACCCTGACCGAGGACGGCAAGCTCACGGTGAAGGATACGAAGCGGGCCTTCGATTTCAAGGTTCGGGTCATCTACACCGGCTCCGATGAGTCCTACAAGCTCTGGAAGGTGGTCCCCATGCGCTACGCGCCCACCACGCTGACCATCCGCAAGAGTGCCGAGTGTCCCCCGCCCGTTGCCGGCTTCATGATCATCAATCTGACCGATCCCAGAGAGGCACCCTTCGGGGCCGCCACCAACAAAGCCGGTACCGTCACCGTGGAGCTGACCACGGGATGTGTGTATCTGGTGAAGGAGGTCAGCGCGCCGCCCTGCAATCGGCCCGTGCCGCCCACCGAGCAGAGGGTCTACGCCATGGGCGCAGTCAGCGCGGGCTTTGCCAATGAGTGCAATAAGGATGATGATCCGGACAGCCCGGAGATCCCCGTGCCCCCCATCGCGGACCCCTCCGGCTTTGTCTTCGAGGGCATCGAGTCCAACCGCCTCAGCGGCGTCACCGTGACACTGTACCAGGCCGACGATGACCGGGGCACCAACGCAAGGCTCTGGAATTCCGAGCCCTTTGACCAGAAGAATCCCCTGACCACCGACCAGCAGGGCCAGTACCTGTGGATGGTCCCGGAGGGCTGGTGGCAGGTCCGCTATGAGCTGGAGGGCTACGACCGGGCCGAGAGCGAATGGATGGTGGTCCCGCCCATCCGCACCGAGGTCAACCAGGCTCTGGTCAGCGATGCCCCGGCGGCGGCCCAACTGCGCTATTCCCAGGAGGCGGGCTTCCTGGTGCTGGAATTCGACCGGCCCATCCTCATCAACTCCATCAGCTCCCCCAGGGCCAGCGTAGATGGCGTGGACACGGAAGTGTGGCCGTAGCCCCTGGATGCGGCCTGGTCCGTGACGGAAGATCCCATCGACAGCCGCATGTGTGCCACCGCCTTCCGGCTGAACTTCCCCGAGGGGACCGAGCTTGCGGACTCCCATGTGACGCTGACCATGGAAAACTGCCGGACCTACCATTTCGTGGACTCCGGGGTGCTTTCCGCCAGTGCCTGGGTCCCCAGGCAGACCCTCTACCATCTGACCGTGGAGAACGGCAGAGGCACGGGTTATTATTCCGCCGGTGAGACCGTCACCGTGTCCGCCTATCCCCATCCCTGCCGGGAGTTCCGGGAATGGATGGCAGACGGTGTGACCCTAGCGGACCCCGTCCGCGAGACCATTACCTTCACCATGCCGGATCACGAGGTATTCCTGTCTGCGGGCTATGCCCATGAGGGAAGCCACCAGTGGCAGGGGCTGGAATGTGTCCGCTGCGGCGAGCTGCGGGACAACCCCTTCACCGACGTGGCCGAGGGTACTTTCTACTACGCGCCGGTCCTGTGGGCCGTGCGGGAGGGGATCACCAACGGAACCACCGAAACCACCTTCGGCCCCAACGACCAGTGTATGCGGGCCCATGTGGTCACCTTCCTGTGGCGTGCCGCAGGAAGCCCCGAGCCCATCCGGACGGAAAATCCCTTTGTGGATGTGAAGGAAAGTGATTTCTTCTACAAGGCCGTCCTGTGGGCTGTGGAAAACGGCATCACCGCCGGTATGGATGCCACCCACTTTGGTCCCTTCAGCTACTGCAACCGGGCCCAGGTGGTGACCTTCCTCTACCGGACCATGGGCAGTCCTGCCGTGGATCAGACCCAAAATCCCTTTGCCGATGTGCCCGCAGGCAGCTTCTACTTCGCGCCCGTGCTGTGGGCCGTGGATCATGGGATCACCAACGGCATCTCCGCCACCGCGTTCGGTCCCAACACCATCTGCAACCGCGCCCAGATTGTGACCTTCCTCTACAGAGCCTACGGCTGATTTTCCCAGTCGGCCCGTCGGCGCAAAAAAGGCCCCCCGGCTTTCGCCGGGGGGCCAAATGCGTTATGGGAGCTTATGCGAGGGTACGATACAGGAAGGTGACCACCTGGGCACGGTTGCAGATGGCGGTGGGGCCGAAGGTGGTGGTAGTCAGGCCGTTGGTGATGCCGTTCCCGACAGCCCACAGCATGGCCTTGAAGTAGAACTGATCCTCGGCAACGTCCGTGAAGGGATGCTCGGTGGCGGTGACCTCCGGCTCGCCCATGGCGCGGTACAGGAAGGTGACCACCTGGGCGCGGTTGCACAGAGCGAAGGGGCCGAAGGTGTCGGCGGTCAGACCGTTGGTGATACCCTTTTCCACGGCCCACAGGACGGCCTTGTAGTAGAAATCCGTCTCCTTCACATCCTGGAAGGGATTGTCCTTGCCGGTGGGTTCGGGAGAACCGGCGGCCCGCCACAGGAAGGTGACGACCTGGGCACGCTGGCACTGGCCGTTGGGGTTAAAGGTGGTAGCGGTAGCACCGGTGGTGATGCCCTTTTCCACGGCCCACAGGACGGGATCGATGTAGAAGCTGTCCTCGGGGACATCCACGAAGGGATTCTCGCGCGTTGCATCGCAGTTTTCACAGCCGGTGCCCTTCCAGGCGTGGCCGGTGGCGGGGATGACTTCCTGGGCCACCAGGATCTCACCGCAGGCGGCGCACTTCTTGCCCTCGGTCAGGCCAGTCTCGGTGCAGGTGGGCTCCACGGCGGGGACGGTCATCTCGATGTGACCCAGAGCATTCACGGTAACAGTCTCACGGGCCAGCTCAGCATTACAGACGGTGCAGTAGATGACGGAGTCGTAGGAACCGGCAGTGGTGCAGGTTGCCGCGACCTGGTTCTCGTAGACAGGCTCACCGGCGGTGTGGCCCAGGGCTGCGACCTCACGGGTCTCGGTCTCGCCGCATTCGCAGGTGCGGGTCTCGATGCCCTTCTCGGTGCAGGTGGCTTCCTTGGTGACGACCCACTGGCCGAAGCTGTGCTCGTGGGCAGCGGCCTTTTCAAAGTCCATCCAAAGCAGAACGTTCTCATCGGCGGCTGCGTGGGGAGCCGCAAGCTCCTCGGCGGTCAGAGCCTCGCTGAAGACGGCGATGCTCTCCAGGGTCAGCTCGGAGGTTCTCAGGGACTTGGTGGGATCCCAGCCCACGCCGAAGGCCACGCCATCGTTGTAGACCTTACCGGCATCGTCACGGCTCGCCACGGCCACGCCGTCCACGTAGAGGATCAGGGTGGAGCCCTCATAGGTGACGGCGATGTCGTGCCACTGGTTGGTGAATTCCGTGCCCAGTCTGGGGGAATCGATCTGATACCAGCTTCCGCCGTCGCCCACGAAGGCCTGGACAGCGGTGGAGCCGCCGCTGCCGGTGGTGATGCGCAGACCGAAGGCGGTATCGCCCAGGGAGGCGATCATGTTGTGCTTGTCATTGCCGTCCCAGGAGCCGGTATTGTCGGAGAGGACATCGGCGGGAACGTAAACTCTGGCAGAAACGGTGAAGGCATTGCCGTCGGACATGGCATCGGTCAGGATCCGTTCGGGATCGTTGACGGTGAACCAGCCCTTCATGGCGCGGGTCTCGTCGGTCTCGCCCGCCACATAGCCTGCAGTGGGAGGCAGGACGGTATCCAGATCGTTGGCAGACTTGTCGTCGATGTCATCGATGACGAAGGATGCCACATTGTGGTAGCCCTTGACGGCCTCGTAGACCTCGGCCGCATCGGCATCGGCGTCCACGGGGACCAGGGTGAAGTTCCAGTTGTAGACTCTGCTGGAGGGCAGGCGGTACTGGGTCAGGGTGCCGGGGCCGCAGGTGGCGCCGCCGGTGCCGCAGGTACCGAAGTTGACGGAGATGATGGTCTCCGCTCTGGGAGTCAGCTTGTAGGGATGATCCGCCGCATCCAGATCCTTGGAGGTAAAGTGCATGGCGTTGGTTTCCATGAAGTCCCGGCCAACCACCACAAGGGCGTTGTCCAGTGCCTCATTGGTCACCTTCATCCAGACCACATCGGTGATGACGCTCTCGTCCACCTTCTCATAGGGGAAGAAGAACTCGCTGGCGGTGGTCTGCCAGATGCCCTGGCGGGCACCGGTCTTTCTGTCGTTGAAGGTCTCCACGGGGCCGTTGCCGTACCAGGTGACCTGCTCGAAGCCGGCAGGCAGGGTGGCGGCGGAGCCCACCCGGACGAAGCCGCCCAGGCCGCTGGAGGTCGCATCGACGGTCATATCCACAGTGACCTCGCCGTTGCCGTTAATGGTATAGACGATGGTCTCGGTGGTGTTGCCGCCGTCGGGGAACACAAGATTTGCTGTGATGACGTTCAGGCCGTCTTCATTGACCGCAGTCTCGATGCTCCGGACCACGATGTTCTCGGAAACGCCCTCCCAGGCGGCGTCGATGCCGCTGGAGGAGGTCCGCTCGTGGTTCTCGGTCAGGCCGGCCCAGAAGTTGGGGTCGGGGCCCTCGATCATCAGGGTTTCGCCGTCGTAGATGTAATTTTCCAGAATGCCGTCCGCCTTGCGGATGTCGAAGGAGAAGTTCTCGCCCTCAATGCGGTAGGCCTCCCCGGTCTCGGTGACGGTGACCTGGGCATCGCTGATGTTGGCGCGGGCCTGGGCCACCTCCACGGGGATGTCGAACTGCTCCCATGCCAGCTCATGACCGGCATCCAGCAGGTCGGTGCCGTCCTTGGTCCGGACGGAGATGTTCAGATGGTACGCGGAGCCGTCCTCCACCTCTGCGGGGAAGCTGTAGGGAACATAAATGGTGCCGTTCTCGCCGGGAGCCACATCCACATCGGAAACGGTGCCGCTCTGCACGACGATGCCGTTCTCCAGGACCTCCCAGATCACGTCGAACTCGTTGAGGTTGCTGAAGCCGTACTCGTTGAAGACGGCGATCTCGCCCTTCTTGAGCTGGCTGAAATCCGCGTCGAACCAGAAGCTCTGGTACTGGTACTTGACCTCGTACAGCTCCGGCTGGGGGGTGCGGTCCGCGCTGACAACGCCGTTCTGGCAGAAGGAGTTG
Organism: Faecousia sp.; assembly: GCA_045125955.1. GTDB lineage: Bacteria > Bacillota > Clostridia > Oscillospirales > Oscillospiraceae > Faecousia. The sequence continues at coordinate 3,413 of JBGVNV010000098.1, read as the reverse complement.
TCGTTGGGGGTATCGCCCCAGTCGCCGCCGTAGCCGAAGAACTTGCCTTCCATCTCCTCCTGGTAGAGGTTCTGGTGGGCGTAATCCTCGCTGTAGTAGTCCCAGCCGAAGACCTTTGCCTCGCTTCGCTCGTCGGAGTAGTCCAGCCACAGCAGGACGTTCTCGTTGTCCGCAGTGATGGCGGGGTTGGCGGAATACTGGCCCTTGATCTCGTCGGCGGTCAGGGCCTTGGTGTAGATACGGGCAATGGAGATCTCGCCGTCGACCTTGCGGCCGTTCTGGGGATCGTAGCCGATGCCCACGGGATACTTGGAGGATGCGATGGCGTCAGCAACATTGTTCGATGCCATGCGCACGCCGTCGACCCAGATGCTCATGGCGCCCTTGTCGTAAACGCCCACCACCTGGTGCCAATTGCCCACCCAGTCAGAGGGGAACGCCGTCTCAACAGCCTTCCAGCTGCCGTTGTCGTAGATAAAGAACTCGATGCCGGAGCCGGAGCTCTTGGTCTTCAGGGCCGCCTGGGTGTCGCCCTTGGCGATAAAGACGGAGTTCTGGGCGGTGGAGTAGGGCTTGACGATGACTTCAAAGGTGAAGGACTTGCCGGAGCCGGAGAGGGCGGCGTTATACTTGCCGTCGTCGAACAGGGTGTAGCCGGAGAAGGCCTTGCCGCCGTTCAGGGAGCCCTCGCCTGCATCGGCGATCCACTGGTCATCGGTGCCCACGACCTGGCCCGCCACACCGGTGCGGTCCAGGATCTCATACATGGTGCCCAGCTCAGAAAGGTCCACGGCTCTGGACTGGTCCACCCAGTCCCAGATGAAGCCGCCCAGCATATTGTCGCCGCTGCGGACCACATCCCAGTATTCCTTCAGGTTGCCCACGGAGTTGCCCATGCCGTGGACGTACTCGCACATGACATAGGGGATCTTGCCGGAGCCGGCCTTGCCCTGGACGGTACCGACGCTGGGGTACATGTTACTGCCCATGTCGGTGCCCATACCGGCGTTCTGGCCCTCGGAGTGGACGAGACGGGTGGGATCGTTGTTCTTGAAGAACCAGATCATGTCCCGGAAGATGCCGTTGCCGAAACCCGGATCGGTGGTGTAGGCCATCTCGTTGCCGATGGACCAGATCACGATGGCGGGGTTGTTCTTCAGCCGCTCGAAGGTGGTCTCCGTGCGGTCAAGGCCCAGCTCGTAGAACAGGCCGATGTTGCCGCTGTTGCCCATGATGGCGTGGCACTCCATGTTGGTCTCGGCCATCATGTACAGGCCGTACTTGTTGCACAGCCAGTAGAAGTATTCGTCGTTGCTGTAGTGGGAGGTACGGACTGCGTTGAGGTTGAACTGCTTCATGAGCTTCACATCCTCCAGCATGGTGGCCTGGGGAATGGCCTTGCCGTAGATGGGATCGGAGTCATGGCGGTTCGCGCCCTTCAGCAGCAGCCGCTGACCGTTGATGGTCACGGGCTCCCACTTTTTGGTGGTGACCGCGTAGCTGGAGTTGACCTCGGTGGCGGTGAAGCCCAGCTCCCGGAAGCCCAGCTGGGTGGACAGAGTCTCCACCTCCCGGCCCTCGCCGTCGATCAGGGTCAGGACCAGGGCGTACAGGTTGGGATGCTCCGCAGACCACAGCCTGGGAGCGGTGACGGGAATGGCGATCCGTGCGGTCTTGGTGGCGGCAGAGGCCACATCCTCCACGGGAATCACTGCGCCGTTCGCCACATCGGTGCCATTCTCGTCGAAGGCGTTGACCCGGATGCTCCAGCCGGAGTGGTCGGTAGAGGACATATTGCGCACATCAGCGGAGATGTTCAGGGTGGCGTTTACATAATTCTCGTCCAGCTCGGTGACCACGGTGTAGTCCTCGATCTTCACCAGAGGCTCAGAGGTCAGGTAGACATCGCGGAAAATGCCGCCGTCGTAGATCATATCCTGATCCTCGAACCAGGTGCCGTCGCAGAACTTGTGGACCTTGACCGCCAGCAGGTTCTCGCCCTCCACCAGATAATCGGTGATGTCAAAGCGGTGGGGAGAGTAGCTGTCCTCGCTGTAGCCCACTTCCTTGCCGTTGAGGTAGACGTAGTAAGCGGACTCCACGCCCTGGAAGCTCAGATAGATGCGGCGGTTGTCGGCGCGCATCTGATCGGAGACCTCGAAGGTGTGGCGGTACAGACCCACGGGGTTATAGTTGGTGGGGGCCCTGGGCACGGAAACATTCCGGTCATACTTGCTCTGCCAGGGCATGGTGACGTTGGTGTAGATGGATAAGTCAAAGTCCTGGCCGTCTCTGGTCCAGCTCAGGGGGAGCCGGATCTCCTTCCAGCCGTCGGCGGCACCGGGGACAAAGCCCTCGGTCATGAAGCCATCCTCGCCCATAAAGGGCGCGGCCAGAGTCTCATTCTGCACAACGGTCAGCTCCCAGGGCTCCTCCTCGCCGGTGAGGAGCTGGAAGTAGACGGAGTTTTCGCGGGCGTTGTAATCCCACACGGCCTCAGCTGCGGAAGCCGCATCCTGATAGGGGATCCTGGGAACGGATGCATCCTCCCGGTTGATGCCGAAGACATCCTCGGCGTTCACCTGGTTGCCGTCCACGTCGGTGTAGGAGGTGCCGGTCCACTCCTTGTGGGTGAACTTGACCTTTTCCACCTGATCGCCGCCCTCGATCACCTCGGTGACGATCACGTCTTCCTCAAAGTCCATCCAGAGGACCACATTTTCGTCGGTGGGGGCGTGGTCGCCGGTCAGCTCCTCGGCGGTCAGGGCCTCGCTAAAGACCATGATCTCCTCAAACAGCAGGCCATCGTTGTAGCGGCCGGTGGAGGGGTCATAACCCACGCTGAAGGCGTAGCCGGAGTTGTGGATGGAGGCGGTGACCGCGTTATTGGTGTTGGCCACCGTGCCGTCGACGATAACGGTCAGGGTGGTGCCGGAATAGGTCACGGCCACGTCATGCCACTTGTTGGCGAAGGAAGCATCGACCTTATCGCCGTAGCAGTTGAACCAGTTGCTGCCGTCGCTGATGAAGGCCATGATGCTGGAGTTCTGGACCCGGAAGCCCAGGGAGTAATCGCCAATGGAAGCGATCATGTTGTAGGTTTGATCGATGGTGTCGGAAGGGATGTAGATCCGGGCGGCAACGGTAAATTCCTTACCGCCGGTCATGGCCTTGGTGACGATCATGTCAGGATCGTTCACCGTGAAAGAACCCTTCATGGCTTTGCTGCTGTCAGATTCACCGGCCACGATGGACACACTGCCGGACATCTGGGTATCCAGGTCATTGGGACCCAGATCGTCGATAAACGTTTTCTCAATGACGGTATTGCCGATGGGCGCCGGTTCCAGACCGACGGAGGAGGTACCCTCTGCGGCCAGGGCGGTGAAGCCGCCTGCGGGCAGAAGCCAGCC
>JBGVNV010000097.1:0-32913 GCA_045125955.1 Faecousia sp. | reverse complement strand
ACGATTTTAGCAGAGGTTGGTGATATCAAGCGATTCTCCTCTCCGGCAAAGCTGCTGTCCTACGCTGGTCTGGAGCCCAGTGTGTATCAGTCCGGAAAGTACAAGGCATCCTCCGGAAGGATGGTCAAGCGAGGCTCCCCTATCCTGCGCTGGGCACTGATCCAAGCTGCCAGGATGGTTCCGCAGTATGAGGAGACTTTTGCTGCGTATCTGAGCAAAAAGCAAGGTGAGGGTAAGCATTTCAATATCGCTGTCTTACATTGCGCAAAAAAGCTCGTCAGAGTCATTTTCGCTATCCTTAATAAAAATACACCGTTTTCCAGAGACTACATCCGCCCGACCACTTGACTTTACATAGTTGGTCTACATTAAAATGTGTTCCAGGGGAATTCGTCAGGTGGGGGAGCGGTGAAGGTCAGCTCCTCGCCGGTTTTGGGATGGCGGAAGCGGAGGAGGCTGGACCAGAGGGCGATCTCGCAGTCGTCCTCGCGGGTGCTGTATTTCCGGTCGCCCACCAGGGGGAGATTCCGGGAGGAGAACTGGCAGCGGATCTGATGGGTCCGGCCCGTTACCAGCTCGATGCGGACCTTGGAAAAGTCGGCGGTGCGGTCCAGAAGCTCATAGTTGAGGATGGCTTCCTGGACATCCTTGCCGGGCTCCGTGACCACATAGGTCTTGCGCTCGGCCTTATCACGGGCCAGCAGGTCCACCAGGGTGCCGTTGGGATCGACGGGGGAGCCGTGGAGGACGGCGGTGTATTCCTTATGGAAAATGCCGTCGCGGATCTGCTGGCTCAGGTCCGAGGCCGCGCGCTTGGTCCGGGCCAGTACCATCAGGCCGGAGACCACCCGGTCCAGCCGGTGGACGGTGCGGAAATTCTCCTCTCCCAGGGCCTGTCGGCATAGGTCCGGCATGCCGTCGGGCTCGTCGGTGGAGAGGACCCGGGGCGGCTTGATGCAGACCACAAAGGCCGGGTCGACGTGTAAGATTTGAAAATCGATCATGACGAAAACCTCATTTCATAACTGCGTATAGTTTACCACAGGTTTAGAAAGTTTTCAACGGGTTGCTATTTGCAGAAAAAGTGATATAATATGTGCACAATACTGAAATGTGAGGCGATCGATCATGGTCCAAATCATTACGGATTCCGCCGCAGACCTTCAGCCGCAGGAATATGAGCAATTGGGCGTTACCTGCATCCCCCTGCGGGTGGCCTTTGGGGATGATGAGTATCAGGAAAATGTGGATCTGGGAAAGGACCGATTTTATGAGCTTTTGGCTGGCTCCGATGAATTTCCCAAGACCTCCCAGGCGGCTCCCGCCGTGCTGGAGGAGATCCTGGAGCGGGGCAAGGCCGCAGGGGATGAGGTGGTGTATATCACGTTGTCCTCGGCTCTCAGCGGTACCTATCAGACCGCCTGTATGGTCCGCGAGGATGTGGACTGCCCCGGCAGCTTTATCTTCGACGGCAGGAACGCCACCGGCGGTCAGCGGCTTCTGGTGGAGTATGCCTGCCGGCTCCGGGACGAGGGCTTGGATGCCGCCGGGATCGTGGCCGGCCTGGAGTCTATCCGGGACCGGATCGAGCTCTATGCCTGTGTCAATACCCTGGAATATCTGCACAAGGGCGGGCGCATTTCCCACGCGGTGTATACCCTGGGCAGTCTGGCCCAGATCAAGCCCATCATCGCCGTGGATGTGGAGGGCAAGGTCACTCTGCCGGGAAAGGCCATGGGCATGCGCAAGGGCATGGACATGCTCTGCAAGCGGCTGGCGGCCCGGAAGCCTGACGGCGAGCATCCCGTATATGTGATGTACACCAACGACCGCAGCGTTGCTGAAACGCTGGCGGCCCGGATGGAAAGCCAGGGGCTGGGTGCCGTTCCTGCCGAGCGGATCATCCAGGTGGGTGCGGCCATCGGTGCCCACATCGGCCCCGGTGCCTGCGGCATCGTGTATGTGGGCGAATAAAGGACATTAAGAAAGGACACCGGAGCTTTTGCTCCGGTGTTTCTCTTGACTAATCGGCAGTTGGTTTGGTATACTGGGCAAGACTTTTGGAAGGAGCAAGCTATGACAAAACTTTTGCTGCGGCTGTTTGTGAAGGATCCGGATACCCCCGACGGGCGGGCGCGGGTTGGGTCCCTGGCGGGGACTGTGGGCATCGTGTGCAATCTGCTGCTGTTTCTGGGGAAGATCACCGCGGGACTGCTCAGCGGGTCTGTGGCCATTGCGGCGGACGGATGGAACAACTTAAGCGACGCTGCCTCGTCCATCGTGACGCTGGTGGGCTTTCGGTTCTCCCGGAAGCCGGCGGATGCCCACCATCCCTACGGCCACGCCCGGGCGGAATACCTGTCGGGCCTCTGCGTGGCGGTGCTGATCCTGTTCATCGGCGTGGAGCTGGCGAAATCCTCTCTGGGCAAGATTTTCGCCCCGGAGCCGGTGGAACTGACTGCTGTGACGATTTTAGTTCTGGTGGGCTCCATCGCCATGAAGCTTTGGATGGCCCTCTTTGTGGGAAAGCTGGGGAAGCTCATCGGCTCGAAGACTCTGGAGGCCACCTCCGCCGACAGCCGCAACGATGTCATCACCACCTCGGCGGTGCTGGTGAGCTGTCTGATCGGGCGGTTTTTCGGTGTGGACATCGACGGCTGGTCCGGCCTTGCGGTGGCGGCGTTCATCCTCTGGTCCGGTTTCGGCATTGCGCGGGAGACCATGTCCACCCTCCTGGGCGAGCATGACCGGGAACTGGCGGAAAAGCTCACGGCGCTGGTCCTGCGGCACCGGGGGATCTTGGGCATCCACGACCTGCTGATCCACGATTACGGTCCGGGGCGGTGCTTTGCCTCTGCCCATGTGGAGCTCAGTGCCGAGGAGGACCCGCTGGTGTGCCACGAGATCATCGACCATCTGGAGTGCGATGCCCTGCGGGAGCTGAATGTCCATCTGGTGATCCACCACGACCCGGTGGCGGTGAATGATGCCGAGTGGGGACGTTTGCGGTCCATCGTGGAAGCGGCGGCCGCCGGGGTGGATGCGCGGCTGTCGGTCCACTCCTTCCGGCTGGTGCGGGGCAGGGGAATGCCCCGGCTGGTGTTCGATCTGGCGGTGCCCTACGGCATGGATCAGGAGTCCGTCCGGCTGACCCTGCGGGAGCGGATCGTGGAGGACGGGGTCACAAACCCCGTGACGGTGCGCTTTGACGAGGCTTGAGCAGTCGCGAAATATGCAAAAACCCGACCTGTGGGATCCCACAGGTCGGGTTGCTTTTTTAAGCGAAAATGATAAGCATGCCCACCAGGATGCCGGCGATGGCGGAGAAGGCGGGGAGCTTGCTGCGGTACATGATGATGGCCTGGGGGAGGATCTCACCGAAGACCACGTACAGCATGGCACCGCTGGCGAAGCCCAGGCTCATGCACAGGCCCAGGGGGCCGATCTCGCCCAGCCAGTAGCCCAGCACCGCGCCCACCACCGTGGGGATACCGGAGGCGGCGGTGATGCACACGGCCTTCCACTTTGCCATGCCGCCGCTGATGAGGGGGACGGACACGGCCATGCCCTCGGGGATGTTGTGCAGGCCGATGAGCACCGCCAGCACCAGGGCCGCACGGCCCATGACGCCGTCGGAGCTTGCATAGGAGGCACCGATGGTCATGCCCTCGGGAACGTTGTGCAGGGCGATGGCGCAGGCCATGACCACACCGGCCACAAAGAGGGCCAGCCTGGAGTCCTGGTGGTTGTAGTGCTCCCGGAAGTGGTCCGCGTGGATGAGCTCGTCCAGGTCGTCGTGGGTTTGGGGATGGTTTGCGTCCACATGGGGGACCTCGGGGTTGGTTTTGCGGTCGATGAGGTGGTTGAGCAGATAGATGACCGCCACGCCCAGGGCGATGGAGCCGATGACGGCCCAGATGCCCACCTGGGTCTCCACGGCCTCCACGGCCAGGTCAAAGCAGACCACGGCAAGCATCACGCCGCCGGCGAAGCTCAGCAGCAGGCTGACGGTGCGGTTGGAATCCTTCTGCAGCAGGGCACCGATCAGGCCGCCCAAACCCGTGCCCACCACGCCCGCAATGGCGGTGGTCAGGATTAATGTTGTGATAACACCCATAATGATACTCCTTCTGTCGGAATTTGGAAGATTATGGGGATATGATAGCATAGACTAACTGAGATTGCAATGGGGGAGGGGAAAGAATTGCCGGAGATGGAAGGGACCACTGATGACGAAGCAAGAAAACTCCTGCACCGTCGGGGAACATCCGAAGGAGCAGGAGCTCTGTGTCTTGGGTCATTCGATGACCATATAGATGTATTTTCCGGTTGCCAGGGCCTTGATCGAGAATACGTAATACATTTTGTCGAGGCCCACCTCGTATTTCTCTCCGGTAACGGTCTCCAGAATGATGGAATTGTCCTTCTTTCCGGCAGAACGGACTGCGGCGGGCTCTGCGACGTTGACCTGCTGGAGGGTTTCCAGGATCGCGGTTGCCCGGTATTCGTTACATCCGACGCCGTCTGCGATCAGACGGATCAGGGTTTCGTGCATCTGCCATTCCTCCTTTTCGATGGGTGTGGGGGTTGTTTCTGGGGCGGTGCAGCCCATCAGGCAAAGCACCAACAGACAGAATGTGATCCATTTTTTCATTTTGATGGGGACCTCGTCAGCTCTGGCCTGCAAACCATCTGGCATCCCGTTCAACGGCCTGATTCCGATAAGCATCGAAGGCATCTTCGGGGCTCAGTCCCGAAGCGATAAAGCCGTCGGTGCTTCTGTAGGTTGCAAAACTTCTTTTCCAGGAATTGATGGTTTCCTGAGAAACCTGGTACTGTGAGGGATTATCCACAGCAGCATGCTGATAAGCGTGCCGCAGCTCGTGAACGACCGTTGACATGAGCCGATAGGAGCTTGCGGAGGACTGGCTAAGGACCTCCCGGTTCAGATGCACGGTTCTGTCGTCATGACTGTACTGTCCCATCACGATTCTGTTGTTTTGGGCAGGTCGTGAAAAAAAGTCGATGCTGCTTACGATATTCACACCCAAAATGGCGGCAACTTCATTCATAAACCGATTCAGGATGGCTTCACGCTCCTGGGGGGTGGCGTTGCGCCATGTTTCTTCGGAATACGCGCTGGAAGCCAAAAGACTCTGGACGCGCTGCTGCATATAGGCATCTGCCGCAGCTTCCGCCTCCTTGGAGGTACGCTTGGGCTTGATATCGGCAAACATATCACAGAACCAATCCCAGATCTTTTGCCACCATTTCCGTTTTTTGGTGCTTTCTTCGGCGTACTGTGCCTCTCCGCCGTTCCGGGTATGATCTGCCGAGGTGTTTCCGGTGATCTTGTTTTCACAGGCGATATAGGCTTCGACGATGCTGTCCAGTGCGCCGGCCAGGGTGTCCATCTGGACTGCGTTGGCCAGGGCCTGGGCATAGAGCTGATCAAGCTGCATTTTCAGCCGGTCGGAGCTGTGGAACTGGAACAGCATCTGCTGTCTGCACTGGACAATGCGCTGGGCGATGTTTTCGATCTCTGCGGAGTTGTGGTAAATGGACTCGATGTTTTCATTGAGCTTATCGGTATTGATACGAATATTGGTACCCATTACAGCTCACCTCTTTTCGCGTTCAGATGATTCAGCAGCCACATGGTAATGCCGTTGGTACAGGATTCCTCGGAAAGCTGTACATAAGATTCCTCGGCACCGTCGGTTTTTCTGGCGATGCCGTTGTCACAGATATCGAGACGCATTTCGTCGGTATCGCAGCAGACCTTGATCTGCAGAAAGACGGAATCCTGATCCCAAAGCGTCTGCGGCTGGGCGGAGAGGGGATGCTCCTCCTGCTGCAGGCCCTCCATGGCGGAGGCGTATCCGCCGATCATCAGGGCGATGGTAGGAAGAAGGTCGATGTCGCAGAAATCTTCCACTTCTTCCAGATAAACATAGAAACCGCCGCAGATGTAGAATCTGCGAAGAATGGAGGCCTTGGTGTTTCGGACCTCCAGCCATGCTTCGGGGGAGCCGATGGTATCAAGAAATACCTGGCCGAGGGCGGACAGACGATAGGGGGCATCACCGGGCTCGCCCTTCTCGAAAAAGGGATGCTGCATGATCCGCTCCCGGATCACAGACCGATCTTCCTCGGTGAAGTCGGGATCCTCCGGTACAAATCCGGGGATATCCTGATGGCCTCTGGCGTACAGATACAAAATCAGTTCTTTTTTTGGAATACGCATAGGGAAATACTCCTTTGATTCAGATTGATTGGCTGGTGTAGTCATGATAGCATACGATGCACAGGATTGATACCTTTTCCGACAAACGACATATTTGGCGGGATAAACGACAGGTATGCGACGCCCGTGGCACATATTACGTGTTTTTGGTGTTATCTCTATTGTAAAATGAACCGGTGCATAAATCAAGGGGCGAGGAAGATAAGTGTGAAACAAAAAGAACCGCCGAGGATTCGGCGGTTCAATATGATGGAGGATGATTCTTTGGAGAAATCGTCCAGTGAATACTGGACTTCCCCTGATTTTGGGTATGGAAGTGATGGAGTCGCATGGAGTATCGCTGTCCTGCATAGTACATAAAGTTGCGTTATGTGAATACAGTATATCCGCGTGGAGTGGATTGATTAATGAGCAACATCAAAATCCGTACCGAAGGCCGGAAATCGCCTGCCGGTCCTTTTGGGACCGCCATTCGATTTCCGGGGACTCTCCCACGGCCTAAAAACATGCCCCCGGCATGTTTTCTTAACGGCCTCAAGGTGAATTGCTGCGAAGCAACAAGAGAGGGTGGCCTGGGCCATTCGAGTCCCGCCTCACATACCAGAAAAGACCGGATACCCAACGGGTATCCGGTCTTTTCTGGTGCGAGAGATGGGACTCGAACCCACACGGCGTAACCACACGCACCTCAAACGTGCTTGTCTACCATTCCAACACTCTCGCAAATGCCTGATTATTATAATGCAGGGAAGGCTGTTTGTCAACCATTTTCTTTTGTGCCGAACTGTAAAAATTCCGGCAGAATTTTGTTTGAGAAAATCCAAAAGTGGTTGACAAACAAAAGAAGATGTGATAACATGATAGTCCATACTGTGCCCGTATGCCTACTCATGGTTATCCATCTTTGTGGCATTATGATAGCACAGGGACGGACAGTTGTCAAGGGGGCAGATACAGGTTCTGCGAAATCTTGCCACCGGTCCGGGCGTATTATTGTTTATCAACACATTCGATAAGAAAGGCTGTGATGATCCATATGGCAATGGTCAAAGACCAATTATTTGGCAAGACCGTGCGTAAGTCCTACGCAAAGTACGAAGAGATCCTCGAAATGCCCAACATGCTGAAGATCCAGAAGGATTCCTATGAGTGGTTCCTGAAGGACGGCCTGCGTGAGGTGTTCAAGGATGTCGGTTCCATCACCGACTTCTCCGGCAAGCTGGAGCTGAGCTTCCTGGATTTCTCCATGGACGAGAAGCCCAAGTACACCATCGAGGAGTGCAAGGAGCGCGATGCTACCTATGCCAAGCCCATCAAGGTCCGTGTGCGCCTGCGCAACACCGAGACCAACGAGATCAAAGAGCAGGAAATCTTCATGGGCGATTTCCCCATCATGACCAACGGCGGCACCTTCGTCATCAATGGCGCAGAGCGTGTCATCGTTTCCCAGATCGTTCGTTCCCCCGGCATGTACTACGGTCATGAGGTGGACAAGGCCGATCAGCACACCTATACCGCCACCGTCATTCCCTACCGCGGTGCCTGGTTGGAGTACGAGACCGACACCAACAATGTGTTCTGGGTCCGCATCGACAAGAACCGCAAGCTGCCCGTCACCTGCCTGATCCGCGCCATGGGCGTCATCTCCGATGAGCAGATCAAGGAGCTGTTCGGCAACGACGAGCGCATCCTGGCTACCCTGGACAAGGATAGCTGCAAGACCAAGGAAGAGTCTCTGCTGGAGATCTACCGCCGTCTGCGTCCCGGTGAGCCTCCCACGGTGGAGACCGCCACCGCCCATCTGGAGGGCCTGCTCTTCGACGCCCGCCGCTATGATGTCAGCGTTGTCGGCCGTTACAAGTTCAACAAGAAGATGGACATCTGGTCCCGTCTGAGCGGCCAGACTCCCGCTGAGCCCATCGTCGATCCCATGACCGGCGAGATCCTGGCCATGCCCGGTGAGGTCATCGACCGCGCCAAGGCCCACGAGATCTCCGAGCGTGGCGTCAACGAGGCCATGCTGCAGGTCGGCGACAGCGTCGTCAAGGTCTTCGCCAACGACATGGTCAACATGGCAAACTTTGTCTCCTTTGATCCCGCCGAGTTCGGCATCAAGGAGAAGGTCCGCTTCTCCGTCCTGAAGGAGATGCTGGAGGAGCTGGAGGGTGCCGACGTTGAGGCCTGGGGCGAGGCCATTGCCGAGCGTCGTGACGATCTGATCCCCAAGCACATCATCGTCGACGATATCCTGGCTTCCATCAACTACCTCAACTGCGTGGCCATGGGCGTGGGCATCCACGACGACATCGACCACCTGGGCAACCGCCGTCTGCGCTGCGTCGGCGAGCTGCTGCAGAACCAGTTCCGCATCGGTTTCTCCCGTCTGGACCGCGTCATCCGCGAGCGCATGACCGTCCAGGATCTGGACAGCGTCACCCCCCAGAGCCTGATCAACATCCGGCCTGTCACCGCCGTCATCAAGGAGTTCTTCGGCTCCTCCCCCCTGAGCCAGTTCATGGACGCCAACAACCCCCTGTCCGAGCTGACCCACAAGCGTCGTCTCTCCGCTCTGGGCCCCGGCGGTCTGAGCCGTGAGCGCGCATCCTTCGACGTCCGAGACGTTCACTACACCCACTACGGCCGTATGTGCCCCATCGAGACTCCCGAAGGTCCCAACATCGGCCTGATCAACTATCTGGCCACCTTCGCCCGCATCAACGACTTCGGCTTCGTCGAGGCTCCCTACCGCAAGGTCGACAAGGCCACCGGCTTCGTCACCAAGGAGATCGAGTACATGACCGCCGATGTGGAGGACGATTACTACGTCGCCCAGGCCAACGAGCCTCTGGACGAGAACGGCTGCCTGGCCAACGCCCGTATCTCCTGCCGTCACCGCAACGAGATCATCGCCGTTGACCGCGAAGTCATCGACTATATCGACGTTTCCCCCAGAATGATGGTCTCCGTGGCCACCGCATTCATCCCCTTCCTGCAGAACGACGACGCAAACCGTGCTCTGATGGGCGCAAACATGCAGCGTCAGGCCGTGCCCCTGCTGACCACCGAGGCTCCCATCGTTGCCACCGGTATGGAGCACCGCTCCGCCGTGGACTCCGAGGTGTGCATCAAGTCCACCGGCGACGGCACCGTTACCAGCGTTTCCGCCAACAACATCTCCGTCCGCTATGACGACGGCCATGTTGAGGATTACAAGCTTTCCAAGTTCTCCCGTTCCAACGCAGGCACCTGCATCAACCAGCGGCCCATCGTTTCCGTTGGCGAGCGTGTCACCTACAACCAGATCATCGCAGACGGCCCCTCCACCTCTCAGGGTGAGATCGCTCTGGGCAAGAACGTGCTCATCGGCTTCGTCACCTGGGAAGGCTACAACTACGAGGACGCCATCCTGCTGAACGAGCGTCTGGTCCGCGAGGATGTCTTCACCTCCATCCACATCGAGGAGTACGAGACCGAGTCCCGCGACACCAAGCTTGGACCCGAGGAGATCACCCGTGACATCCCCAACGTCGGTGAGGATGTTCTGAAGGACCTGGACGAGAACGGTATCATCCGCATCGGTGCCGAGGTCAACGCCGGCGATTACCTGGTCGGTAAGGTCACCCCCAAGGGCGAGACCGAGCTGACCCCCGAGGAGCGTCTGCTGCGCGCCATCTTCGGCGAGAAGGCCCGCGAGGTCCGCGATACCTCCCTGAAGGTGCCCCACGGTACCCGCGGCATCGTTGTCGATGTCAAGGTCTTCACCAAGGAGAACGGCGACGAGCTGGCTCCCGGTGTCAACAAGTCTGTCCGCGTCTATCTGGCTCAGAAGCGTAAGATCGGCGTCGGCGATAAGATGGCAGGCCGTCACGGCAACAAGGGTGTCGTTTCCCGCGTCCTGCCCGAGGAGGATATGCCCTTCCTGCCCGACGGCACTCCTCTGGACGTGGTCCTGAACCCCCTGGGCGTTCCTTCCCGTATGAACATCGGTCAGGTGCTGGAGGTCCATCTGGGCTACGCCGCCAAGACCCTGGGCTGGAAGGTCGCTACCCCCGTCTTCGACGGTGCCAACGAGCGAGACATCCGCGAGACCCTGAAGCTGGCAGGCCTGCGTGAGGACGGCAAGACCATCCTGTACGATGGCCGTACCGGCGAGCCCTTTGACAATCTGGTCACTGTCGGCTACCCCTACTACCTGAAGCTCCATCACCTGGTTGATGATAAGATCCACGCCCGTTCCACCGGTCCCTACTCCCTGGTCACCCAGCAGCCTCTGGGCGGCAAGGCCCAGTTCGGCGGCCAGCGTTTCGGCGAGATGGAGGTCTGGGCTCTGGAGGCTTACGGCGCAGCCTACACCCTGCAGGAGATCCTGACCGTCAAGTCCGACGATGTCACCGGTCGTGTCAAGACCTACGAGGCCATCGTCAAGGGCAACAACATCCCCACTCCCGGCGTGCCCGAATCCTTCAAGGTTCTGGTCAAGGAGCTCCAGTCCCTGTGTCTGGATATCCGCGTTCTGGACGAGCACGGCAACGAGATCGAGCTGAAGGACGAGGACGAGGATGAGGATGTCATCTACACCTCCGAGGTCAGCGAGGAGATCGTGACCAACACCGAGGAGGTCCTGGGCAGCGGCTTCGTCATCGACGAGGACAGCCCCGAAGATATTATGGACGTGTTCGGCAATCTCGATGCCGAGGACGAAGAATAAGAAGGAGGCGTGACAATGGCAAATGCCACCTTTGATGCCATTAAGATCGGCATCGCTTCTCCGGAGATGATCCGGGAGTGGTCTTTCGGCGAGGTCAAGAAGCCTGAGACCATCAACTATCGTACCCTGAAGCCCGAGCGTGACGGCCTGTACTGTGAGCGGATCTTCGGACCCAACAAGGACTGGGAGTGTCACTGCGGCAAGTATAAGAAGATCAAGTACAAGGGCAAGATCTGCGACCGCTGCGGCGTTGAGGTCACCAAGGCCAAGGTCCGCCGCGAGCGCATGGGCCACATCGAGCTGGCCGCTCCTTGCTCCCACATCTGGTACTTTAAGGGCATCCCCTCCCGCATGGGCCTGATCCTGGATATCAGCCCCAAGATCCTGGAGAAGGTGCTGTACTTCGCAGCCTATATCGTCACCGATCCCGGCGATACGCCCCTGGCCATGAACCAGGTGCTGACCGAGAAGGAATACCGCGATATGCGCGAGAAGTACGAGGACGATTTCAAGGCCGGCATGGGTGCAGAGGCTGTCAAGACTCTGCTGGAGCAGATCGACCTGGAGGAGCTGAGTGCTCAGCTGCGCCGGGATCTGGAGACTGCCTCCGCCCAGAAGAAGCTGCGCATCGTCAAGCGTCTGGAGGTCGTCGAGGCCTTCCGCCAGTCCGGCAACAAGCCCAGCTGGATGGTTATGGACGTCCTGCCTGTCATTCCCCCCGATATCCGTCCCATGGTCCAGCTGGACGGCGGCCGTTTCGCCACCTCTGACCTGAATGACCTGTATCGCCGCGTCATCAACCGCAACAACCGTCTGAAGAGACTGATCCAGCTCAGCGCGCCCGACATCATCGTGCGCAATGAGAAGCGCATGCTGCAGGAGGCCGTCGATGCTCTGATCGACAACGGACGCCGCGGCCGCGCCGTCACCGGTGCCAACAACCGTGCACTGAAGTCCCTGTCCGATATGCTCAAGGGCAAGCAGGGCCGCTTCCGTCAGAACCTGCTGGGTAAGCGTGTTGACTACTCCGGCCGTTCCGTTATCGTCGTCGGCCCCGAGCTGAAGCTGTATCAGTGCGGCGTGCCCAAGGAGATGGCCATCGAGCTGTTCCGTCCTTTCGTCATGAAGAAGCTGGTCGCCGACGGCCATGCCAATAACATCAAGTCCGCCAAGAAGATGATCGACAAGGGCAAGACCGAGGTCTGGGATGCTCTGGACGATGTCATCAAGGACCGTCCCGTGTTCCTGAACCGTGCTCCTACCCTGCACCGTCTGGGCATCCAGGCCTTCGAGCCTGTGCTGGTCGAGGGCCGTGCACTGAAGCTGCACCCCCTGTGCTGTACCGCTTTCAACGCCGACTTCGACGGCGACCAGATGGCTATCCACGTGCCCCTGTCCGCTGAGGCACAGGCCGAGGCCCGTGTGCTGATGCTGTCTGCCAACAATCTGCTGCGTCCCCAGGACGGCAAGCCCGTTACCGTTCCCACCCAGGATATGATCCTCGGTGCCTACTACCTGACCTACGACCGTCTGGGCAAGGCTGAGAAGGGCGCAGAGTCCGTCCTGATCGAGGAGCCCGGCGATTCCCAGTGGCAGATCGGCGAGGTGGTGGATGCCGACGAGTACCAGGCTGTCTGCGCTCAGCTGACCGCCGAGGGCAAGACCGCTCCCGTCTACCGTCCCCGTCTGGCCTACGCCGATGTGGACGAGGCCATTGCCGCCTACGCCGCCGGCGATGTGGGCCTGCACGCCCCCATCCTGGTCCGCATGACCAAGGAGCTGAACGGCAAGCCCGAGACCCGCATGGTCAAGGCCACCGTTGGCCGCCTGATCTTCAACGAGCCCATCCCCCAGGATCTTGGCTTCGTCAACCGCTCCGTCCCCGGCCACGAGTTCGATCTGGAGATCGACTTCCTGGTTGGCAAGAAGCAGCTGGGCAAGATCATCGACAAGTGTATCCGCAAGCACGGCTTCACCATCTCCACCGAGATGCTGGACCGTCTGAAGTCCCTGGGCTACAAGTTCTCCACCAAGGGCGCAATCTCCGTCTCCATCGCCGACATGGTCGTTCCTGAGAAGAAGTACCAGCTGGTCTCCGATGCCGAGAAGGTGGTCCTGGAGATCGACCAGTTCTACCGTCAGGGCTTCATCACCAACGAGGAGCGTTACCGCCTGACCGTTCAGCAGTGGGAGAAGACCACCAAGGACGTCACCGATGCACTGCAGGGCAACCTGGACAAGTTCAACCCCATCTACATGATGGCGGACTCCGGTGCCCGTGGCTCCATGGCTCAGATCCGTCAGCTGGCCGGTATGCGTGGCCTGATGGCCGATACCTCCGGCCGTACCATCGAAATTCCCGTTAAGGCAAACTTCCGTGAGGGCCTGTCTGTGCTGGAGTACTTCATCTCCTCCAGAGGCGCACGAAAGGGCATGGCCGATACCGCTCTGCGTACCGCTGACTCCGGTTACCTGACCCGCCGAATGGTCGACGTCAGCCAGGATGTCATCATCCGCGAGCATGACTGCCAGACCACCAAGGGCATCTGGGTCGGTGCCGTCATCCAGAATGGCGACGTCATCGATTCCTTCGGCAACCGCATCCGCGGCCGTTACCCCGTCAATGACATCTACTCTCCTGTCACCGGCGAGCTGCTGCACAGCAAGGATGTCCTGATGATGCCCGAGGATGCCGAGAAGTTCGAGAAGCACGGCATCGACAAGATCTATATCCGCACCATTCTGGGCTGCCGCGCCCGTCTGGGCGTCTGCGCCACCTGCTACGGCATGAACCTGGCCACCTCCCTGGAGGTCAACCTGGGCGAAGCCGTCGGCATCATCGCAGCACAGTCCATCGGTGAGCCCGGTACTCAGCTGACCATGCGTACCTTCCACTCCGGCGGCGTTGCAGGTGACGATATCACCCAGGGTCTGCCCCGAGTCGAAGAGCTGTTCGAGGCCCGCCGTCCCAAGAAGATGGCCCAGATCGCGGAGATCTCCGGTGTGGTCGAGATCGACAACTCCCGCCGTACTCCCATGCGTCCCGTGACCATCACCGCCGACGACGGCGAGGTGAAGCAGTACATGGTTCCCTACTCCGTGGGCCTGAAGGTCACCGACGGCAAGCGCGTGGAGAAGGGCCAGCCCATCACCGATGGTGCTCTGTATCCCCAGGATGTTCTGCGCATCTCCGGCACCGAGGCTGTCCAGGATTACCTGGTCCAGTCCGTCCAGGCCGTGTACCGCCAGCAGGGCGTTGAGATCAACGATAAGCACATCGAGGTCATCATCCGTCAGATGATGCGCAAGGTGCGCGTTGAGGATCCCGGCGATTCCACTCTGCTGACCGGCACCGTGGTGGACACCTTCGAGTTCGAGGATGCCGAGGCTGCTGTCCAGGCCCGCATCGACGCCGGCGAGACCGAGCTGAAGATGCCCACCTGCTCCGCAATGCTGCTGGGTATCACCAAGGCTGCTCTGGCTACCGACTCCTTCCTGTCCGCCGCCTCCTTCCAGGAGACCACCAAGGTCCTGACCGACGCCGCCATCCACGGCAAGGTCGACCACCTGATCGGTCTGAAGGAGAACGTCCTGATCGGTAAGCTGATCCCCGCAGGCTCCGGCCTGATGGCATACCGGGATTTCAACCCCGGTGCCACCCCCGAGTCCCGCCTGACCGAGGAGCCCACCGCCAGCGACGAGCTTTAAGATAAGTTTTTGGCCCCCTGCCGTTTCGGCAGGGGGCTTTTTTATATCCATTTTGTTGGTATTTCCGAAGAAAAAGGCGAAAAGTTGTGCAGAATCACCCTTGAAATCAACCGTGGGGGTGATATAATAAACTATCAGAAAACATAAAGGAGGAATTGATATGAAAAAAGCATTGTCTTTGTTGATCGTGGTGTGTCTGATCACCACGATGCTTCCTGTTGCGGCCTTTGCGGCGGAGTCGGGAAGCTGCGGTGAGAATGCGACCTGGACGCTGGATGGAAGCACCCTGACCATCTCCGGAACCGGTGCCATCGCGGATTATACGGAGTCGGGGTCTGCCCCCTGGTACGCAAAGCGCGCCCAGGTGCGGACCATCGTGGTGGAGGAGGGCATCACTTCGATCGGAGATGGCGCATTCGACTATCTCTATAATGCAACTGCGGTACAGCTGCCATCCACACTGACATGGATCGGAGATTCTGCCTTTCAAGGCTGTCGCATGCTCGAAAATGTTTCTCTGCCCGATGGTGTGACCCATATCGGTTATTCGGCCTTTTACAGCTGTTCGGCCATTGGAGAACTGGTTTTGCCCGAAGGCCTGACGGAGCTTGGAACGCACACATTTGAAAGCTCCGGACTCACCCGGATCGTGATTCCGGAATCGCTGACATATCTGCCGGAGCGGTGCTTTATGCGGTGCGAAAAGCTCACCGAGGTCGTGATGCATGACGGAATCACGGAGCTGGGAGATTGGTGCTTTTCCTGTACAGATGCGCTGGAGAACATCGACCTTCCGAAGGGACTGACGGAGATCCCCTGGGGCTGCTTCAGCGATTCCGGGCTGAAGCGGGTCAGCATCCCGGACGGCGTGACGACCCTCCGGGTCAATGCTTTCAATGGTTGCGCATCCCTGGAGGAGGTCGAGATCCCGGATTCCGTGACGATGATCTATGACCATGCCTTCGCTGACACAAAGAGTCTGAAGACCATCGAGCTGCCTGCCGGACTGACCGCCACCAGCTACGGATTGTTCAGCGGCAGCGGTCTGGAGTCCATCACACTGCCCGATGGGATGATCGGTCTGTCCAGAGATACTTTTTTGGACTGTAAAAACCTGACGACCGTTGTGATGCCGGATTCCATGGAGGTTTTTGGAGAGTATTGCTTTGCCAGATGTACTTCGCTGAAGAGTCTGGAGCTTCCGAAGAATACCAGAGTTGTGGAATACGGTGCCTTCGAGTCCACGGGCCTGGAGCAGATCGTCATTCCCGAGGGCTGTACCCATGTGGGTGGATACGCATTCAGCGATTGTGACAGTCTTACTGAGGTGGTTTTCCCGGATTCCGTGTTCTACATCGGCGACTATACCTTCCGGTCGAATGATGCCATTGACACGGTGGTTCTGCCGACCTCGTTGAAGTCTGTCCCGAGAGGTATGTTTATGGACTCCAGCATCCGGGAGGTGGTGATCCCGGATGGTGTGACGACCATCTCTTCCCAGGCGTTCTGGTGGGCGGAGAAGCTGGAGAAAGTGGTGATCACGCCGTCGGTGGAGGCGATCGGATCACTTGGAATCTTTCAGGAGAACCCGCTGCTGACTGTCTACTGCTGGCGGGGCAGCTACATCCAGTATTACTGTGAGGAAAATGAGATCCCTTATGTCCTGATGGACGAGGACCCGGAGGAGCCGCTTTACCATGTCTGGACGAATGTGGTCGGACGGGGTACCGTGGCGGTGGAGCCGGAGGTGGTTCCATCCGGACGGTATGTGGAATTTACCGTGCAGCCGGAGCCTGGCGAGAGCCTGGAGGATCTGACTGTCTACTATTTCTCCGAGGAAGAGCCGGATTTTGATATCGGCCAGCTGGACGAGGATACCTACATCTTCCAGATGCCAGCGTGTGATGTCCTGATCGACGCAGTGTTCTCCGGGGCAGAGCCGGAGCCCACAGAGCCGGAGCCCACGGAGCCGGAGCCCACGGAGCCGGAGCCCACAGAGCCGGAGCCCACGGAGCCCACAGAGCCGGAGCCCACGGAGCCGGAGCCCACAGAGCCGGAGCCCACGGAGCCGGAGCCCACAGAGCCGGAGCCCACGGAGCCGGAGCCCACGGAGCCGGAACCCACGGAGCCCACAGAGCCGGAGCCCACGGAGCCGGAGCCCACGGAGCCGGAGCCCACGGAGCCGGAACCCACGGAGCCGGAGCCCACAGAGCCGGAGCCCACGGAGCCGGAACCCACGGAGCCGGAACCCACGGAGCCGGAGCCCACGGAGCCGGAGCCCACGGAGCCGGAACCCACGGAGCCGGAGCCCACGGAGCCGGAGTATGAAAACCCCTTCGCGGATGTGGCGGAGACGGACTTTTACTATGATGCTGTCCTCTGGGCACTGGAGGAGGGCGTGACCTCTGGTACCTCTGAGAATACCTTCTCCCCCTACAATCCCTGCCAGCGGGCCCAGGTGGTGACCTTCCTCTGGCGGGCCATGGGCTGTCCGGAGCCTGTGTCCGCTGAGAATCCCTTTACCGATGTGAAGGAGACGGATTTCTATTACAAGGCCGTCCTCTGGGCGGTGGAGCAGGGGATCACCAACGGCATGACCGCCAATACCTTTGGACCCTATGGGATCTGCAACCGGGCCCAGGTGGTGACGTTCCTGCATCGCGCACTGGGCAAGCCCAGTGGCCCCAGTGTGAATCCCTTTGGCGATGTGAAGCCCGGAGATTACTACTATGATGCAGTCCTCTGGGCTGTGGGCGCGGGTGTCACCAGCGGCGTGGATGCCAGCGTGTTCGGTCCCGGCTTTGATTGCGTCCGGGGACAGGTTGTGACCTTCCTCTACAGAGCCTTGGCGAAATAAACACGAATCCCCGGCAGCTCAGGCTGCCGGGGATGATTGTTAGCCGAAGAGGGAGGTGGAGAGGTATCGCTCGCCGGTGTCGGGGAGGAGGACCACCAGGGTCTTGCCTGCGTTCTCGGGGCGGTCGGCCACCTGGAGGGCGGCGTGGAGGGCCGCGCCGGAGGAGATGCCGCAGAGGATGCCCTCGGTGCGGCCCAGTTCCCGGGCGGCGGCGAAGGCGGCTTCCTCGGTGACGGTGCAAACCTCGTCATAGACGGCGGTATCCAGCACCTGGGGGACGAAATTGGCTCCGATGCCCTGGATGCCGTGACTGCCGGCCTTACCGCCGGAGAGCAGGGGGGAGGACTTGGGCTCCACGGCGATGACCTGCAAGCCACTCTTGTGCTCCTTGAGGTACTTGCCCACGCCGGTGATGGTGCCGCCGGTTCCTACTCCGGCGACGAAGAGATCGATTTCACCATCGCAGTCATTCCAGATCTCCGGGCCGGTGGTCATGTAGTGGGCGGATGCATTGGCGGGATTTGCAAACTGGTCGGGGATCCAGGCACCGGGGATGGAGGCAGCCAGGGCGCGGGCTCTGGTGATGGAGGCCAGCATGCCGCCGGAGCCGGGGGTCAGCACCAGCTCTGCGCCGTAGGCGGTCATCAGCTTCTGACGCTCCAGGGACATGGAATCGGGCATGACAATGATGCAGCGGTAGCCCCGCTGGGCGCAGACCGCCGCCAGACCGATGCCGGTGTTGCCGGAGGTGGGTTCGATGATGGTGGCACCGGGGCCGATGAGGCCGCGGTCCTCGGCGTCGTCCAGCATGGCGCGGGCCACCCGGTCCTTGGCAGAGCCGCCGGGGTTGAAGCTCTCCAGCTTCGCCAGCAGGCGGCAGTTGAGATTGTGGGCCGCCTCCAGACGGACCAGACGGAGCAGGGGGGTATGGCCGATGAGCTGTTCGGCCGCGGTAAAGATGTTGGACATTGGGACCACCTCCGAAAATTCTTCTAATATGATACGATTTTTGGTGGAAAAAGTCAAGAGTTTGCCGTCTTTGCGGCGGCGATCTTCTGCCGCAGCTCAGGTGTGATGTTCCAGATGAAGCGGAAAACCACCCAGCTTCCCACAGCGCAGAGGGCGGGGAAGAGCAGGCACAGGGCCTTGATGCCCAGGATGGTGGAGGCACTCTGGACGGTGGCAGTGGCATCGTAGCCGATCATGCCCAGCAGTGCCACGCCGGTGGCGGCTCCCAGACCCTGGCCCGCCCGGCGGAGCATGTTGAAGGTACCGTTGATGCTGCCCTCGGTGCGCTTGCCGGTGAGATATTCATTGTATTCGATGGACTCGCCCAGCATGCCCCACTGCATCATATTGCTCAGGTTCGCCATGCCAGATGCCACGGCGTTCCAGCCGATGTGGACCCAGATGTTCACGGTTGTCAGAGCATGGGCGGCGAAGAGGCCGACATAGAGAAGCGCGCCCAGCAGAAGGCTCGTCCGCAGGACCCGCTCGGAGCCGAATTTCTTGGTGAACTTGGGGGCACAGGATATGAAGAGGATGGTCACGGGCATGCCCAGGATCGCGGCGGTGCTCATGAGGGAGAGCTTGCCCAGCACATCGGCGTACATATAGGTGCCCAGGGAGCCGGCCACAGCCATGAGCACGCCCTGGAGCATGCCGTGGAGGCAAAGGGCCAGGACGGCGCGGTTTTTCGTCAGGACGGTGATGATGTCCGTGACCCGGATGGGGGCGGCGTTGACGTTGCGGCTGGCGGCGTTGCGCTCCTCGGTCAGGGCGTAGCAGCTCAGGCACAGCACCAGACCGATGGCGGCGCAGACGGTGACGCCCATGCTGTAGCCAAGCTGGGGGCTGCCCTCGAAGGCTTCGATGATCCGGGGGAAGAGGACCTGGGGCAGGATACCACCCAGAGTGCCGCCGATGCACCGGGCGGAGGAGAGCTGGGAGCGTTCCACGTCGTTGACCGCCATGCCGGAGATGAGACCGCCGAAGGCGATGACATGGATGGCGTAGACGGCCTCGTACATGAGATACGTAGAGAAGGCCACCGCGAGCCTTGCCATGCCGTCCACCCAGCCGGGGGCGGTGAAGACCAGAATGGCGCAGATGGACATCATTGGGGCCATGCGGACGATCCAGGGACGGAATTTGTCCCGCCTGCCGCCGGAGGCGGCGAAGGATTGTCCAGCATCACGCCCACAAAGGGGTTGGCCAGGGCATCGAAGAGCTTCCAGATGAGGGTCATGGCGGCGATGACGGCGGTGTCGATCATGGCCACATTGATGTAATAGCGGGTGGTAAAAGCGGCCATCAGGCCGAAGGTCATGCATCCGCCGAAATCGCCCAGGGCGTAGCCGATGCGGTGCCGGGCGGTCAGGGGGCGGATTTGGTTTTGTTCATTCATATTGAATCCCTCCTAATAACGGCTATTATACCGCAGAAATGGCACAGAAGCAACGGTTTTGGACAAAAAAGCCCGCTGCAAAGGGCAGCGGGCCAGAGGGATTTGTCAAAATGCGTCGGGGTTGGCTTGGATATATGCTTCCAGAAGCACCGACATGGGGGTCAGGGCGCAGTAGGCATCATCAAAATCGTCCCAGGGGTAGAGGTCATAGAGTTGGGAGAATTCCTCGATGGATTCGGTCTGGAACATGGGGTCCAGGGGATCGATGGCGTAGTCTGCCAGGAACTGCTCATAGAGGGCCTTGTGCTCGGCGGCCCCCAGACGGTCCAGGGCTTCGGGGACGAAGGCGGCGCAGTCGGGGCAGTTGGCGAAGAACTGGCAAAGTCCGCCGTTCATGATCTCCAGATCCAGGCATGCGGCGGTATAGGCGGTCTTCTCCTCCGGGGACAGGCTCTCGAAATCCGAAAGGGGAAAGGCCAGGGCCGTCACCAGCTCATCGCCGGAGAGATTTTTCACATCCAGACTGCCCATGCAGCCCGCCAGCAGGAGGGCGATGCACAGCGCGAGGGCGAGGAATTTTTTCATGGGGTGGTCCTCCTTTTTCTTCGGTTCAGGGCCCGGCGGGCGTAGGTGCGGATCTCATCATTGGAGTCGTACAGGCACTCCTCCAGAAGCTCCGGAGTGAGCTTCCTGCGTTTGCCCAACTGGCCCAGGGCGTACATGCGGCATTCGGAACAGTAGTTGTGCTCGAAAATGAATTGCAGGGCGGAGATGGGGGCCAGGGGCTTGCGCTTGTCCATGCGTAGGACCGAAAGCTGATCGCCGTGCCAGCCGGTGGTCTCCTCGAAGTCGATGACCTTGTTTTTCAGATAGTCCAACATTACTCCTTCATCACGCTCTTCGTAATTGGCGCAGAAAGCACCGAAGGCATCGTCATCCTCGCCCTGATCGTACAGATGGTCGATGGCGAATTCCCGGACGGCCGGATGGCGGGTGTCACGCAGGGCGTTCCAGGCACGGCTGCGCAGCCGCTCATGGTCAGACAGGGCATCGGTCAGGATCGGGGCCGGGTCGGCGGGGTAGGGGACCCAGAAGAAGGCATCCAAGGCTTCGGCTCTGTCATCGGGTGTGGATGCGGACAGGTATTTTTCCACAGCAGCGCGGATTTTCGATTCATCCTCGCATTTTGGGGAAAGACGCTTGCCTTTTCTTTCGGCAAGCTGGGCATGAAATTCCTGGTATGCGGCTTCGTGGACCCGGTAGAATTCCGCCAGGAGGGGGTCCCGTTCGGCGGCTTTGGTCAGGGCGCGCAGATACCGGCGGGCCTTGGTGTCGTAAAACCAGTCGAAGGGCCAGTCGTGGAGCCACTGGGTTTCCAGAGACAGTCGGCCCATGTCCCGGGCGATGTCCAGGCAGTATTCCCGGTTCCAGCCGAAGAGGACGGCCAGCCGCTCGTAATCATCCCGCGCGGCCCAGTAGCAATTGTCTTCGGGCGGGCCCACATGGCGCATCTGGTGGTAAAGGATCCGATACTTCTTCATCAGGGCCTTCCAGGCCTCCTGGTGGCCGTCCTGAAAGAATCGCTCAACCAGCTCCGCCAGGCAGTGGCAATGCCAGCTTCCGTCACTGGGGCAGGCGATCAGGGCCTCGCAGGCGGCGTTGACGAAGGGAGTGCGGTCCGGGTAGCAGTGGACCATCTCGTGGATGAAGCAGCTCTTGCTGCCCTCGCTCTGGGTGTCGAAGGAAGTAAGCTCCCGGCAGGCCCACAGGACCTCGTCCCGGTACTTCTCCGGGTCCTCCCGGACGGCCTGGATGCATTTGCCCCGGCCCTGTAACAGGGCGTTGTGAAATTCTGTAATTGTCATGAAACCTCCGTTTTGATCGAAAAAATCAGATCGCCGGAGCCTTTCCGGCGTTTTCATGATGCATGGGCGCAGACATAAAAACCGCCTCCTTTATGTAGTGATGGAAATAGTTTATCATAATTTGCGTGGGATTGCAAGCGTATGTTGTTTACAATTCGTTCACATTTCCAGCACTGTGCGATGGTAAAATGATGGACAGTTTGAGGAAAACGGAGGAGAACAACATGAAAAAAGCAATTGCGCTGTGTCTGCTTCTGCTGGCAGGATGCGCTGCGCCGGTGGCAGAGACCACCCAGGCTCCCACGGAGCCGGTGCCGGAATTCACCGGTCAGGCCCCCGTGGAGACGGAATCCACCCTGCGCTTCGGCGGCGACTTCGGCCTGTATCTGAACGGGGATGCGGTCACCATCCATCTGCCGGAGCAGTTTTCCGGTCAGGTCATTGACGGCAGCTGCATGGGTGCCTTTTCTGATGACCAGCTCAGCTTCCTGACCTACACCCTGTCCGATGCCAATGTGGAGGACCTGCGGCTGGCCATCGAGCTCGATGCCAGCGAGGCGATCCAGAGCGGCTACTACAAGTCCCACGGCGAGGGCGAGCAGATCGGGGGCTTCACCACCATGTACCTGCGCTACACCGACTCTGCCTACAATTTCTACGCCTGGAAGGAGCTGGAAAACAGTGTCCTCTTCCTCTGCGCGGAGCTGGAGGACATGGAGCTGACGCTCGCGGAGCTCATCGCCAGCGTGGAGATCGGGGCAGAATGATAAAGCAGGAGAGCTGTTATGGATATTGATAAGAGCATGACGGCCTATCAGGACTATTTGTGGATGGTCGAATGGTTTCAGGAAGCGTACGCCCGGACCGGTGATCCGCAGGAGCTGGTATCCGGCATCTGGAGAGTGTCCTGCGATAAGCGCTGCCATCCCTATGTGGACCAACTGCTGATGCTGGGAAATTCCTATATAGAGTCCGGGGATATTGCGGCGGGCATTGCATGTATGCAGGCTGTGAAGAAGTTTTTTCCGCGGTTTAACAATGAAACGCTGTATCATCTGCGGATGGCCCAGTATCACATTGAAAATGGCGATGAAGCGTCCGGTCGGGACTGTCTGCTGACGCTGTGCAGGCGCGTCGGCAATTACGAGGAGAGCATCGAGGTGAACGGCCTGATGCCGCTCTGGGAGAAGTACAAGCATCTGGTTCAGGGGCTTGTGCCACCATCGGGCCGGGTGATCAAGGCAAAGGCGGAAAGTGATACGCGGATCCATGACATTCTGGCACTTCCCGACGAGGACATCCTGAACGAGCTGTCCGGGCATCTTCAGGAGATGACTGGCAACGGCGACGTGATCCAGGCTCTGAACAAATGGGAGCGGACTGTGTACTATGTGGACGAGCTGTGCATGGAGGTCAACTCAGGCGGCTTTGAAGGATACCTTTATTACCACGGCACCCATTTTGAAAAGGCCTACAAGGCTTTGGAGCAGATGGGAGCCGGGCAGATGACGGCTCTTCTGGACCGGGTCCGGGCGAAATTTCCTCGCAATCGCATCCCGAAGACGCTGGATGCCATCCAGAACACCCTGGACCGGATGGAGGCTCAGGGCGTGGACTTTGAAGCCGAGGACGACTGCTACTACGGCGGCACCGAACGTGAGCTGCTGGAACGGCTGACGGCCTATGTCCGGGAAAACGCCAAACATTTCCGTTGATCGAAAATGGCTGCGCCCTGATGGGCGCAGCCATCGCTGTTTATGGGGTTATCGCAGACACTCGTAATCGGCGTAGCTGACCACGCCGTGGATGCCATCCAGGCCGCCGGGGATCAGCTCCCTGACCATCAGGCACTCCACCGCAGGCAGGCCGATGGATTCATGGGCGGTGATGCCGTGGTCTGCGGAGGTCACGAAGCCCCGGCTGCGGTAGTTCCTGGGGTTGCCCTCCACGATGACCGCCTTGTAGCCCATGGCACTGGCCTGCTCGAAGCCGTATTCGATGAGCTCTTTGGAGATGTGCTGCCGCTGAAGCTCCGTTTTCACCGCCACGGGGGACAGGAGCAGCAGCTCATTTTCGTATTTGCCCTCCAGGTGGAACCGGGCGAAGTTGCAGTAGCCTATGGGCTCGTCATGCTCGTCCACCATGACGAGCTCCAGCTGGGGAAGATAGAACCGCTTGGCGCGGATCTCCTCCACCAGGGTGCGGACCAGCTTGCCCTCCTCCGCGTCGGAATGGGCGGTGAAGACCTGCTCCACCAGGTCCAGGGTGGCGGTCAGATACTTGTCCTCGATCTGTTTGATGGTTCTCATTACCAAATCTCCTTGTTTCTGTTTCGGGTGAATTTTGCCACGCCCTTGCTCCATTCGTGCTTGCGGCGCAGGAGCTCGTCCTTGCTCAGGGCTTCTGCTTTCAGGTTCTGATAGCTCTCCCACCGGGCGGCGTCCAGCTCCCCGGCGGCGATGGCGGCGCGGATGGCGCAGCCGGGTTCCCGGTCGTGGCGGCAGTCGGAAAAGCGGCATTTGCCCAGGTGCCGCTCCACATCCGCGAAGGCATCGGAAAGGCCCACGGAGACCTCCCACATGCCCAGCTCCCGCATGCCGGGGGTATCGATGATCATGGCACCGGATTTCAGACGGAGGAGCTGGCGGTGGGTGGTGGTGTGGCGGCCCTTGCTGTCGTCCTCCCGGATGGCGGAGACGGCCATGAGTTCCTCGCCAGCCAGGGCGTTGACCAGGCTGGACTTGCCCACGCCGGAGGAGCCCAGGAAGACCACCGTCTTTCCCGGCTGGAGGTAGGCGTTCAGGCGGTTCAGGCCCTGGCCCGTGTGGGCACTGACCACATGGACATTCACACCGGCGGCCACACGCTCCACCTGGGTCAGGTAGTCCCAGTAGTCCTCCACCAGGTCCGCCTTGGTCAGTAGGATCACGGGGGTGGCCCCGGACTGCCAGCTCAAGGTCAGATACCGCTCCAGCCGCTTGGGATTGAAGTCCAGATTCAGCGACTGCATGATGAACACATAGTCAAAATTCGCCGCCACCGCCTGATCTCTGGGGATGGGGCCCGGCTCCCGGCGGGTGAAGAGGGTCCGGCGGGGCAGGGTGGCGGTGATCTGGCTGTCGCCGTTGTCGATGTAATTTATCATCACATAGTCACCCGCAGTGGGGAAATCCTGGGTGTCCACGAAATATTCTTTGGTTTTCAGCCGGGCATGGGTCAGACCCTGGGCGCAGACGATCTCGTAGCGTTCCTTGTGGACGGCGGTGACCCGCGCGGGAATGCCGGGCAGATTTTTGGTATTCGGCACAAGGCCGTAATCGCTCATATTCAATGTACTTTCCTCCAAAATCAGTAAGTTTTAGGGTAGCTAACTGAAAATGGGCGCAAAAATACCGCAGCAAAGCAGCCCTCGTCATGGCTGGCCCTGTGCGGTCACTCCATATCGAAAGTTCCTTCAAAACGGCGCACGAATCCAGGGAGGTCCATGCCCCCAATTTGATACGCGCCCATATTCAGTTAGCCGGTCTCAACCTCACGAACGATCATACTTTTAAATCTCCTTTCCCGGCCCGCTCAGGCAGGCACTTTCTGAAAATAGTATAGCAAAGGGGGGCTGGCTTGTCAATGTGCAAACTTGCGCAGGACCCAGGTGTACAGGAGGTGCTCCCATACAACGAAAAGCCGCCTGTTGCGAAACAGGCGGTTTTCTCATAGCATGGTGCAGAGCCAGTAGATCAGACCATAGACCACCGAAGCGGAAACGCCGTAGACGATCACAGGGCCCGCGATGGTGAACATTTTTGCGGCGGTGCCCAGGATGCGGCCCTCGGTCTGGAATTCCACCGCCGGGGCGGCGATGGCGTTGGCGAAGCCGGTGATGGGGACCAGGGTACCCGCACCCGCGTGCTTGGCGATGTCGTCAAAAATGCCGATGCCCGTGAGCAGCGCGGCGATGGCCACCAATGTCATGGAGGCCGCGCCGGAGGCATCGGCCTGCTCCAGCCCCAGCTTTTGATACCAATTGATGAAAAACTGCCCCAGGACGCAGATGCCGCCGCCCACGCAGAAGGCCCACAGGCAGTCCTTCCACGCGGGGGAATTGGGTGAAAGCTCCTTCACGAGCTGGTCATATTGCTTTTCCGTCATAAAAATCCCTCCGGGACTAGGTTGCCCGGAGGGGAAATTTTTATGTATTGGTGCGGATGTCGCAGATGCCGGACCGCTTGTATTCGTCGATGATGACCTCGCCGATGGCGTCCGCGTGGATGAAGCCCCGGACGGGGTTCTTCACGGAGTCGATGGAGCCGCTGACGGTGGCCTCCACCTCGGAATTTTCAAAGGACAGGTCACAGTCTTCCATGGTGCAGTCCTCCAGCACCAGGCCCTTGACGTAGCACAGGGGCTGGGTGCCGATGATTTTGCAGCGGACGAAGCGGATGTTCTCCGCGTACCAGGCCAGGTACTCGCCCTTGACCACGCTGTCGTAGACGGTGACATTTTTCGCGTGCCAGAAGGCATCCTTGGTGTCCAGATGGGAGTTGCGGATGGTGATGTTTTCGCAGTACTGGAAGGAATATTTGCCCTGCATGGTCAGACCGTCGATCTCCATATCCCGGCACTGGAAGAAGGGGTACTCGGAGACGAGCTTGGTGTCCCGGACCTTCAATCCCCGGCAGAACCAGCCGAATTCCTTGGAATCGATGTCGCAGTTACGCAGCAGGCAGTCGTCCATCTCCCGGAAGGCCTTGATGCCGTGGAGTTTGGAATCGTAGACCTGGACCTTGCGGTCATACCAGAAGGCGGCGCGGCAGGTGTCGGTCATGGTGATATTCTGCACATTGGCACCGGTCACATGCCAGAAGGGGTAGCGCAGGCGGAAATCGCAGTCCCGGACGATGATCTCCCGGCACTCCTTCAGGGCGGATTCGCCATCGGCGGGGCCCTCAAAGCGGCAGTTGCGGATCAGACAGTCGTGGGCACCGTACAGAGCCCGCTCCATGTCCAGGGTCATGTTTTCAATGGTGTAGATGATCATTGGAGGTCACTCCCGTTTTTGCTTTTTCTATTATAACGCCGCCGGGAAAAAACATCAAGTGCAATTTGATTTGTAAGATATACTTGACAATATGGAATGATCTATTGTAAAATATAATTGACAATCAGAGAGGAGGATCGCGATGAAACATGAGATTTTACTGTCCATTCTCACGATCTCCGGGATTTCCATTGGTTTGGGGATCCTGGTTTCGGCGTGTGAGAAGGTGGCACTGGAAAAGTACGATGAGCGGCAGCTGATTGAGCGGGGCCGGGGCGCAAGCTTGTCCATGAATGCTGCCTTTTTCTATCTGCTGGGGCTGTTTGCAGGCTTTGGATTTGACCTGATCCGGCCGGAATACCTGTCGGTTTATGCCATTTTTGGGCTGGTCGTTACGATCCTTACCCATGATGCCTACTGCATTTTCCACGATGCATACCTGCCCCAGGGGCGGGATACGGGGAAGGAGATCGCGACGAACCTGTTTCTCGGTATCCTGTGGATCGTGGTGACGCTGACGAACCGACGGCGCACCGGTGAGGATATGTTGATCAACGGCGCATTTGCGCTGGCACGGCTGTCCAGGGGCGTGATGCTCCTGATCCGGGTGCTGATGGTGGGACGCTGGAACCGTTTCTCCGATAAGGAGGAGGATGATGGGTAAGAATCTCGCCATGAAGGAGGCCCGGAAAGAGCAGGGCCTGAGCCAGGATGCCCTGGCCACCGCTGTGGGCGTTTCCCGGCAGACCATCAACGCCATCGAAAAGGGCGACTACAACCCCACGATCCGGCTGTGTATCAGCATCTGCCGGGTGCTGGGGCTGACATTGAACGATCTTTTTTGGGAAGAATGAAAAACCGCCGCTTTTGCGGCGGTTTTCTTACTTTTCCTTGTAGTAGAGCATACAGTGGCAGAAGCCTTCAAATTCGGGGTCTGCGATCTGGTCCCGGAATTCCTGGCAGATGCACTTGTTTTCGGGGGTCTTCTGCAGACGGCAGGGGCAGTAGCCGTCCTTGGCCTTCAGGCCCTCCTTGATCATGGCGACGACGGCGGCATCGGGGTTGAGTTTGACTTTGGACATGGTAATTTCCTCCTTACCAAGAAATTTCAGGATGCTCCCGCATGGGGAGGGTTTCGATGATCTCGTTTGCGATGGACATGAAGCGGTCGTAATCGGTAGATTTGCGCATTTCCTTCCAGAGCTTGTCGCTGCCCTCGAAGAGGGAGATGAGGTAATGCCAATTGTCCTTCATACGGTAGATGGCATTGCGCTTGCTGCCGAAGACGGTGCAGTAGGTATCGCTGAGCTCTGTCAGGAAGGCCTTCAGGGTCTTCCGGTCCGTGCCGCCCGTGAGCATACCGGGGTCCGCCACCAGACCGCGTCCGATCATGAAGGACTGGACCGTGGGGAATTGGGCGGCGATTTTCTCCGCATCGGCGACAGAATTGATGTTGCCGTTGTAGCAGACGGGGAAGGGGGAGTTTTCCACAGCTTGTGCGAAAGCGGCCATGTCGCAGTCGCCCTTGTAGAAGGCCTTGCGGATACGGGGGTGGACGGTCAGCTCCTTGACAGGGTAATCCCGGTAGATTTCCAGAATTTTCTCCCAATTTTCCGAGTCATTGACGCCGATTCGGGTCTTCAGGGACACGGGCAGGGGGGCATTGGCGTAGATGGCTTCCAGAAATTCGTCCAGGGCGAAGAGGTCGGAGAGCATGCCGCTGCCCTTGCCCTTGCTGACCACGGTGCCGGAGGGACAGCCCAGGTTGATGTTGACCTCGTCATAGCCCAGATCCTTACAGACCCCGAGGGCCCAGAGCATATCCTCCACATTCTTGCCCAGAAGCTGGGGCACAGCGGAGAAGGGGACGCTGTCGGCCCTGGGCAGCTCCCGGGCCTCACGGCCCGTCAGGCACCGGTGGATGGTGGGGGAGATAAAGGGCATGAAATAGCGGTCCACGCCGGGGAAATATTTGTGATGAAGCGAGCGGAACGTCGCGTCGGTGATGCCCTCCAGGGGCGCGTAGTAGTATCGCATCAGACCTCCAGATATCCTTTCAGGACCAAAAGGGTGTTATATACGCCGTCAATATGACTGCGCTCGTAGCCGTGGCTGGCGAAGACACCGGCACCGATGAGGCCGTGGCGGATGTCCGCACCGGCTGCCAGGGTTGCATCCACATCGGAGCCGTAGTGGGGGTAAATGTCCACGGCGTAGTCGGCGTTCTCCCGCTTGGCGGCGGCGATGAGCTTGCCCACCACATCGTAGTTATAGGGGCCGTGGGAGTCCTTGGCACAGATGGAGCACTGGTGCTCCGTGCACTGGCACCCGTCGCCCACGCAGCCCATGTCCACGGAGATGGCTTCGCTGATGCCATCGGGGACGCTGGCGCAGGCACCGTGTCCCACCTCCTCGTAGACGGTTACATGGACCCACAGGTGCCGGGAGAGACTGATTTCCCGATCCTTCAGGTATTTGGCAAAGGCCAGCAGGATGCCGACGCTGAGTTTGTCATCCAGGAACCGGCTCTTCAGGTAGCCGCTGGCGGTGCGCCTGGTCCGGGGGTCAAAGCAGACGATGTCGCCCACCTCGATGCCCAGCTTCCGGGCATCGGCTTCGGAATTCACATCCTCGTCCAGGACCACCTCCATGGAGTCCCAGGTCCGGCGGGCGGTGTGGTAGTCGCCGTTGACATGGACGCTGGGGTTGTGGAGGTACAATGCGCCCTCGTAAATGCGGCCGTCCCGGGTGTACAGGCGGATGTTTTCGCTCTCGCCGTTATTGGGCTCCATACCGCCAAGGCCGGTCAGCTTCAGACGGCCGTCGCCCTTAATCCCGGCGACCATGCCGCCCAGGGTGTCCGCGTGGGCGCAGAGCAGGAGGCCGTCGTCGCCCTCAGGACCGCCCAGATCGGCGATGACACCGCCCTTGTTGGTGATGCGGGCATCATAGCCCAGGTCCGCGAAGGCGCGCTGGACCCAGATGGCGGCATTTTTGGTAAAGCCCGTGGGGGAGTCGATGGCCAGCAGCTCTTCGGCCCGGTCCCAGGCGTAATTTGCGTAGGTTTTCATAGGTTAACCTCCGAAAAGGTGGAATTTCCAGACGGCGAAGATCTCCCGGAGGAAGTAGCTTGCCAGGAGGATGGGGTATTCGGTGCTGGCGGGGACTAAGGATGCCTCCAGTCCCAGCATTTGGGCCATCTGTCCCGCCCGGTACAGGTGGAATTCGTTGGAGACGATGGCGACGGTGGAGCCGGGCTCCATGAGCTCCAGGGAGAAGCACAGGTTTTCCATAGTGGAGGTGGCCTGTGCTTCCTGAAGAATGCGGCTGGGGTCGATGCCCGCCGCGGTCAGGTAGTCGTACATGCACTTGGCTTCGGTGATGTCCTCGCCGGGGCCCATTCCGCCGGAGACGATGGCGGTGGCATCGGGGTGGGCGTTCAGATAATCCAGGGCCGCATCCAGCCGCTGGCGGAGCATCCGGGAGGGGACCGTGCCCCGGACCTGACAACCCAGGACGATGAGGTAGTCCGCTTCGGTCTCGGCGTTGCCTACCGCAGACCGGGCGATGGTGCCGCCGGTGATGGACAGGACCACGAAAGCCAGGGCCAGCAGAGCCGTCAGCACCCGCCGGAGAAAATCGTGCTTGAGAAAATGGTAGGCGGGGATCAGCGCGGACAGGCCCATCAGCGCCAGACCGGCGAATTTATACCCGGGCAGGCAGAAAAACAGGAAGGCTCCCGGCACCGCGAGGAGGGCACAGAGGAACCATTTGGGGTGAATTCGTTTCATAAAAAGCTCCTTTCTGCCGTGATGGAGCTATTGTAGCACAATCGACAAAAAAAGTAAATGCCGCCAAATGGCGGCATTTGGGATCAGCTGATCAGGTAGAGTTCGAGGGCGATGATCTCCCGGAGGAACCAGGGGACCAGAAGGGAGAGGGGCTCGGTTTTGGCGGGGATCAGCGTGGGGATGAAGCCAGCTTCCTTTGCGATCAGACCGGCGCGGTACAGGTGAAAATCGCTGGAGAGAATGTCCACCTCATTGGTATCCAGCAGCTGGCGCACATTCTGGAGGTTTTCCACCGTGGTGGTGGCCCGGTCCTCCATGGTGATTCGCGCGGCATCGATGCCTGCGGCGGTGAGATAATTGTACATGCACTGGGCTTCGGAGAGGTTATGTTCATCGCCCTTGCCGCCGGTGACGATGCAGATGGCGTCGGGGTAGGTGTTCAGGTACTGAACAGCGGCATCCAGTCGCTGCTTCAGCATGGGGGAGGGTTCGGTGCCGTTGACAGTGGTGCCCAGGACGATGAGGACCTCGCCGCCGGGCTCGCCCCGGCCGTCCATGGATCGGATGATGGCGATTCCGCCGACGGCCAGAACCAATAGGGCCGCTGCCAGGAAAACGGCGCAGATTTTCAGGAGCTTTTTTTTCATAAAATTCACCCTTTCGTGTTTTTTATCAGTATAGCACAGGGGAGGGGAAAAGTAAATGCAGCCCGGTGAGCGGCATTGGGTTATTCATTTGCTGCTTCTGCGCCAGCGGATGCCCATGAGCAGGAGGATGAGGTCATAGACGATGACTGCAACATAGAGCCAGAGGGGGACTGTGGTATAGCCGCAGAAAGCGACCAGGTACCAAAGGCCGAAAACGAGGGCAGGCAGCTCTGCCAGCCGGATGACCCACAGGAACCGGTCATAAACGGCAGGATCGGCGGCATGCTCCCGACACCAGCGGTGCTGCTCCCGACCCCCGGGCAGGGTTTTGCTAGTCCAAATTTCCAGTTTGTTTTTTCCCTTGCTGGCCTTGGCTTCGTAATCATCGACAAAAGCCTGATAATCCGAATTGGAGATGCCGGACTTTGCGTGATGCCAGTCATCGAGCCAACCAAAGCAGAACAGATGAAAGAAAAACCAAAGAACGAAAATAATCAGCATGAGATCACCTCCTTGGCATCAGTATAACATATCGCAGAAAAAAATCAACATTTTGACGATATAAAAAGCACGTCATTGCGAGGAGGGCAAAAGTCCGACGTGGCAATCCCCTGAAGTTCCGGAACACCAATTGGATGCGCCGGGAATGGGACGGGATTGCCACGGGCTTGCGCCCTCGCAATGACGTGTTCTGTTTCAGATGCGCTCAAACTCGTAATTCTCGAACTTGAGTTTATCGCCCACATCGATGCCAAAGGGCAGCAGGGCGATGGCGACCTCGGAGACGATGCCGGTGTCCTGGTATTTGACATAGGCATAGTCACCGCGGATGTCGATGACGGTACAGATCATGGGAATCCTCCAAATCACAGTTGTAGGGCGCGCATTTTATGCGTGCCCAAATTAAGGGGAGGCGGGACACGCATGGAATGCGCGTCCTACGAGGATGAAATCCGCCCCCGGCGAACCGGGGGCGGACGGGATTTAGGTTAAGTCAGAAGAACCGACAGAACGATTAGTCCTTGTACAGCTCGACCAGCTTGTTCAGGTGCTCCCAACGCTCCTTGGCAGCCTCTTCGTTTGCGGCGAACAGGACCTTGGCGCGGTCGGGGAACTCACGGGTCAGACGAGCGTAGCGGGCCTCGTTCATCAGGAACTCCTGATAGCCGCCCTTGGGAGCCTTGGAGTCCAGAGTGAACTTGCCGGTGGCCTTGCTGGGATCGAAGCGGAACAGGTTCCAGTAGCCGCACTCGACAGCCTTCTTCATCTCAGCCTGGCAGTTCATCATGCCGCCCTTGATGGAGTGCATCTCACAGGGAGCGTAGCCGATGATCAGGGAAGGACCGTTGTAAGCCTCGGCCTCGGTGATGGCCTTGATGGTCTGAGCCTGGTTTGCACCCATGGCGATCTGAGCAACGTAGACGTAGCCGTAGGACATGGCGATCTCGGACAGGGACTTCTTCTTGGTCTCCTTACCAGCGGCTGCGAACTGAGCGACCTGGCCCAGGTTGGAAGCCTTGGAAGCCTGACCACCGGTGTTGGAGTAAACCTCGGTGTCGAAGACGAAGATGTTGACGTCCTTGTTGGAAGCCAGGACATGGTCGACGCCGCCGAAGCCGATGTCGTAAGCCCAGCCGTCGCCGCCGAA
>JBGVNV010000096.1:0-36764 GCA_045125955.1 Faecousia sp. | reverse complement strand
TGGTGCTATCCTTTTCTGTCGATGTATGCAGGTGTATTTGGTACGTGGACAACGGTATTTTCCCGCCCTCATGGAGGGCGGCGGGCGATTCTTGAATCGCCCCTACGGTGAGGGGTATAGATGTCAGACCGCGCCGAGGTGGGGTTGTTGGTTTGGGTTGTGCTGCGGAACGGTCAATGCCCGTTCCCTACGTTAGTGTGGTTTTCAGGCTCACAAAGAAAAGGGGCTCCGTTTGGAGCCCCTGGGGTTAAGTATTGATTACGGCGTGTCCTCGATGAGGCCGTAGCCGCCGTCGTTTCTCTTATATACCACAGCGAAGACACCATCGTTGTC
This sequence comes from Faecousia sp., assembly GCA_045125955.1. GTDB lineage: Bacteria > Bacillota > Clostridia > Oscillospirales > Oscillospiraceae > Faecousia. Next base: position 36,431 of record JBGVNV010000096.1, on the reverse strand, counting down.
CTCGTCCCGGAAGGCGAAGAAGGTGTGGCCCAGCAGGTTCATCTGCATCAGGGCTTCCTCGCGGGTCATGGACTTCATCTGGATCTGCTTGACGCGCTTCAGGGCCAGCTCGTCCTCGTTGTCCTCGACAAAGGAGGTAGCCTCGTCGGCACTGCGGACGAAGGCATCCTGGCGCAGGCGGCGGGAGAGGCGGGTCTTGTTCTTGCGGATCTTGCGCTCGATGGTGGAGACTGCGGCATCGATGGACGCGAACATATCGGAGGTGGACTCGCTGGCGCGGAACCAGGTTCCCGCACCATGGACGGTCAGCTCCACATTGTTCCGGTTTTTCTCAACAGAGAAGACGACAAGTGCCTCCGCTTCCTCGTCAAAGAATCGGGCCAGCTTCATGACCTTCTTCTCGGCGTATGCATGAACATTGCCAGGGAGTCTAACTTTCTTCTCACTGTACTGGAACTTCATAATGCGGCACTCCTTTCGTTTCACCGGTCTTCCGGTGGTGTAACTAAAGTATAGCATATCTCGTGATAATATACAAGAGGGAATGTGATTTATTTTTGTTTTGTTAACAAGTTGCACAATATTCTTTACTTTTACGGGTAACTATGATAAGATAGGAGTAATGCGGAAGTGATAAATCACAGAAAGGAAAACACAATGAGCTACTTATACGAACTGGAGATCCAGTCCTTTCCCAACGGTGAGGACTGCGAGCGTTACGGCATCGGTATTTTCCGAACCGAAGCGGAAGCCGTGGAAACCGCAGAGCGATATCTGCGGGAAGCCAAGGGCTTCCGGGACTACTATTGTGAATACACCATCCGAAAGACAGAACTGATCGGGCGGGATAACCTCTGCTTCGTCCATACCTGGTTCGGCTGGAACGTCGACGAAGAGGAAAACGAGACCGATCTGCTGTGCGGTCTGATGTATGAAGAGGAAGCCGCCGCGCGCTCTGCCATGGAGGCCGCAAAGGTTGCGAACAGCCGACAGGAGTGGGTCCTGAATCGGTGGCAGATTGGAAAATGCGAATGGACCGAGGGTTTTGAGCGGGAATATCCCGACGGGAGCATCGCACCCACCCTTTCGGAGCTTCGGGAGGGTCTGAGAAAGCTGATCGCGCCCCGGACCATGTGCGGCATCGAATTGGAATACAGTGATCAGGTGCTCTATGGTTTTCCGCTGGCGGTAAGTGAGCAGCTTTTCCTGGTGGCCGAGGATGATGATTTTCTGCTGAACGGTTTTCAGGTCCGCCGCCTGCGGGACATTTTTGAGCTCGGCGACCGCAAGGGTATCTATCAGACCATCGCAGAAAAAGAGGGGCTGACGGATTTTGCGGTTCCCGATGTGGATATCACCGACTGGCGCAGTGTATTTGCTTCCCTGCAAAAGCTCGGAAAGCACATCATCATTGAGCGGGAATATGAGCCGGAGTTCTTCCGGCTGGGCGTGATCGAGGCTGTGGGCGAGGATCATGTGGTATTCCGGCATTATGATGCAGACGGCATCTGGCAGGAGCCCGCGAGGATTCCCTACCGGGAGATCACCTCTGTGACCTTTGACGACCGATACGCCACTACCTTTGCCAAATATGTATGAGAAAACGGCGCAGTCGGATGACTGCGCCGTTTGTTAGCTTTCCGTGGCATGCTCCACACTCTTGATATTTTTCTCGGCCTTGTGTCTGGGGGTCATGACCTCGTGGCCGCAGCCCATGCATCTGAGGCGGAAATCTGCGCCGGTGCGCAGGCACTGCCAGCGTTTTTCGCCGCAGGGGTGGGGCTTTTTCATGGTGATGATGTCTCCGACCCGGATATCCATATCATTTTCCTCCCTTGATCTGGTCCCAGTAGGCACGGGCGGCCTGTTCCAGCTTGTTGGGGCCATACTCATAGTATTTTGCGTTTTTGATGTCGTCAGGCAGGTACTGCTGACGGACCCAGTGATTGGGGTAATCGTGGGGGTACAGATACCCCTGCTCCCGCTCCTGGGTATAGGTGTCCGCGTGGACATTCTGAAGCTGACGGGGGAAGCCCTGGCCTTTTCCCTTGCGCACATCCGCCAGAGCCGCATCCAGGGCGATGTGACCCGTGTTGGATTTGGGGCTGGTGGCCATCAGAATGGCGGCATCGCCCAGGGGGATGCGGGCCTCCGGCATGCCCAGCTTCAAGGCCATATCCACGCAGGAATTGACGATGGTGATGATCTGGGGGAAGGCCAGGCCCACATCCTCCGCCGCGATGACCATGAGCCGGCGGCAGGCGGACTGCATCTGGCCCGCCTCCAGGAGCCGGGCCAGGTAATGGCAGGCCGCATCGGGGTCGGAGCCCCGGATGGATTTTTGCAGAGCGGAGAGAAGATCATAATAATTGTCGCCGTCCCGGTCGGCACGCAACGCGCTTTTCTGAGTGACAGCTTTGGCATCGGCAAGGGTCAGGGGCAGCTTGTCCCCATTGGGGATGCCCGCGGAGAAGAGGACTTCAACGGCGTTGATGGCCTTGCGCAGGTCGCCGCCCACGGCTCCGGCGATGTATTCCAGGGCCCCGGCTTCCGGCGCGGCGGTGAGGCCTGTCCGCTCTTCCATGAAGGAGACTGCCCGCTTCACCGCCTTCAGGGCGGCGGGGGCATCGATCTGCTTGAACTCGAAGATGGTGGACCGGCTCAGAATGGCGTTGAAGACGTAGAAATAGGGGTTCTCCGTGGTGGAGGCGATCAGAGTGATCTTGCCGTTTTCGATGAATTCCAAAAGGCTCTGCTGCTGCTTTTTGTTGAAGGACTGGATCTCGTCCAGGTACAGCAGAATGCCGTTGGGGGCCAGGAAGGTGTCCAGCTGGGCGACGATCTCCTTGATATCCGCGGTGGAGGCGGTGGTGGCGTTGAGCTTGCAGAGCTTGCGGTTGGTCTTCTGGGCGATGATGTTGGCGACGGTGGTCTTGCCGGTGCCGCTGGGGCCGTAGAAGACCATGTTGGGCACATTGCCGCTGTCGATGAGCCGCCGGAGCACCGCGCCGGGGGCCAGAATGTGGTCCTGGCCGAATACCTCGTCCAGGGTGGTGGGGCGGAGCAGATCCGCCAGGGGCTGATACATACGCGCGCCCTCCTTTCATTTTCTGCATTGTAGCACATTTGTGCGGATTTCGCAACTGTTGCATCTTCCATTTTTCCGCATTTTGTGCTAAACTGGACCCAAAGAATGTCACACTGCCGCCTGCGGCGGCGGAACGCCGGGGACGGCGTTCCCTACGGCTGAATTGAGAGGTTTTCCTATGAAAGAAAAAGTCGATTCCATCATTGAAATACTCAAAAACCGCTATCCCGATGCTCTTTGTGCGCTCCATTATGAGAAGGACTATGAGTTGATGATCGCCGTGCGGCTGTCGGCACAGTGTACGGATGCGCGGGTGAATCTGGTTACCCCCGCCCTTTTTGCGTCCTATCCGACGTTGGAGGAAATGGCGGCGGCGGATATTGCGGATGTGGAAAATTTCGTCCGGTCCTGCGGATTTTATAAGCATAAGGCCAGGGATATTGTTCTCGGCTGTCAGATGCTCCTGACGGATTTCGGCGGAAAGGTCCCCGGGACCATGGAGGAGCTGCTGAAGATCCCCGGCATCGGGCGCAAGACCGCGAACCTCCTGCTGGGCGATATCCATAAACAGCCCGGAGCCATTGTCTGCGACACCCACTGCATCCGCATCTGTGGAAGGCTGGGCCTGTCGGAGGGCAAGGACCCGGAAAAGGTGGAGCGGCAGCTGCGGAAGATCCTCCCCCCGGAGGAGAGCAACGACTTCTGCCACCGGATCGTGCTGTTTGGCCGAGAGGTCTGCACCGCCCGGAAGCCCAAGTGTGAGGAATGTCCCCTGGCGATCCATTGCCGGGAAGTGAATATGGCGTAAAAGAGGGAGTGCTTCAGCACTCCATTGAGCGTGTCAAAAAACTCCACGTCATTCCGAGCCAGTGCGCACACTGGCGTGGGAATCCCGTAGATAGAAGTAAAAAACCACGAAATCTGGTCAAAAAAAGTTACGGGATTGCCACGTCGGCCTACGGCCTCCTCGCAATGACGTGCTTATTTGACAGTCTATAAAAGTCACCGCCGATGGCGGTGACTTTTTTGGATCAGAACAGCATAGCAAAGCCCAGCAGGAGGGCCAAACCCGCGATGTTTGCCACGGTGAAGACGGCGAGGAATTTTCCGATCTTCGCGCCGGGCCAGCGCATGTAGAGCTTCAGGGTGATGAGGCTCGCCAGGGATGCGATGGGGGTGCCCAGGCCGCCGATGTTCACGCCCGCCAGCAGCTCCCGCCAGGAATCGGTGAAGCCGGACAGCAGCACCGCTGCGGGGACATTGCTGATGACCTGGCTGGCACCCACGGCAGTCAGCAGCGTGCTTCCGGACAGCAGGCTCTGGAGGAAGCTCCGCACCGCCTCCACCCGGCCCAGATTCTCCGACACCACGAAGAAGCACACGAAGGTCAGCAGGAGCATGAAATCGATCTCCTTCAGCAACTTCCGGTCCGCCACAAACAGAGCCGCCACCACGATGGCGGTGGTGAGCTGGTAGGGCATCACCCGGAAGACCGTCAGCAGGCACAGCACGAAGAGGGCTCCGTAGACCGCCATCTTTCCGGGACCGGCAATGCGCTTCTCCTCCAGATCCTGCCGGGGCAGGACCCTGGGCAGAACGGGAACGGAAGCCACGGTCAGGGCCCCGAGGCTCACGGCGGTCAGGGGCAGGACCACGGAGAAAAATTCTCCGGCACTGAGGCTGTAGGCGGCGTAAAGGAACAGATTCTGGGGATTGCCCACGGGAGTGGCCATGCTGCCCAGGTTCGCCGCCACGGTCTGCAATACGATCACCGGGACCATGGCCTTCTCACAGCCAAGGCCCGCCAGCAATGCCAGGGTGAAGGGCACAAAGACGATCAGGGCCACGTCGTTGGTCACCACCATGGAGCAGAAGAAGGGCAGCAGCACCAGGGTCACACCCAGCACCCAGCCGCTTTTGATGCGCCGCAGGAGCTGGTAGGTCAGCCAGTCGAAGGCTCCCAGGCTCTTGAAGCCCGCCACCACCGCCATCAGGCAAAGCAGTAAGCACAGCACCCGCCAGTCGATATAATGCAGATATTCCCGGTCCAGCGGCACCAGTGCCACGGTGGCCAGGGCGCAGAGGGCGGCGATGCACAGGACCGTCTCCTTTTGAATGAATGATTTGATCCGTTTCATAGAACGACTCCTTTTTCTGTAATTCAACGCCCAGTATAGCACGATTTTCCCATTTCGCAAGGACCAAACGCAAAAAAGGGACCGCTTTTGCGGTCCCAAATTTCATTAAGGCAGGCTCTTGCCGGTGGCGCAGTAGAGGTCATACCACTCCTTGCGGGTGATGGTGACATCTGCGGCTTTGGCGATATCGCCCATGCGCTGGGCGTTGACAGAGCCGACGACGGGCTGGATCTTCGCGCTGTGGCGCAGGATCCAGGCGATGGCCATGGCGGTGGAAGTGATGCCGTAGGCTTCACCCAGCTCCTCCAGCTTGCGGTTCAGGCCATCAAAATCGGGATTGCCCATGAAGTGGCCCTTGATGAAGCCGAACTGCAGGGGCGACCAGGCCTGGATGGTGATGTCGTTCAGGCGGCAGTAGTCCAAAGTGCTGTCGTCCCGGTTGACGCTCTCCTCATTTTTCATGTTCACATTGAGCCCCGCATCCACCAGGACCGTGTGGCCCAGACCGAACTGGAGCTGATCGATGACGAGGGGTTCGGGCAGGTATTTGTTCAGCAGAGCGATCTGCATGGCATTGTGATTGGAAACGCCGAACTTTTTGACCTTGCCCTGCTCTTTCAACTGGGCGAAGGCCTCCGCCACCTCCTCGGGCTCCACCAGGGTATCGGGGCGGTGCAGGACAAGAAACTCCACCTGGTCGGTGCCCAGCCGCCTGAGGCTCTGCTCCACGGAAGTCAGGATGTGCTCCCTGGAAAAATCATACTGCCCCGGACGGATGCCGCATTTGGTCTGAATGGTCATCCGCTCCCGCAGGCTGGGGTCCTCCCGGAGAATGTTGCCGAAGAGCTCCTCACAGCGGCCGTTGCCGCCGTAGATGTCCGCGTGCTCGAAGAAGCTGATGCCCGCATCCAGATCGGAGCGGATCAGCGCGTCCAGCTCCACTCTGGTGAGCCGGTCGATGCGCATACAGCCCTGGGCGATCCGGGAAACGGAAATGCCGCCGATGGATTGATAAGTCATAAAAACACCCTTTCGTTTTTTGATTTTATCCTATCAAATCTGCGGGTGATTTACAAGAGGAAGATCAGCCGCGAATGCGCTTTCGGAGCACTTTTGGTGTGATTGGGACACTATAGAGGTTGCGACCATCTCACCTTACTGCGACGAAAATCGCCTGATGCCCACACTTCTTAGTGAAGTATCGCCTGCGCCGATGTGAAGTTATGGCTGCGCCATAGTGAAGTTTTGTGCGGCGGCACAAAGTGAAGTAAAGTTTGCCCATAAAACACTTGCTAAGCAAACTTCACTACGCAGTAACTTCACTGCGTCAGCAGCTTCACTTGCCCGCAAGGGCAAACTTCGTTGAAAAAACCGTCGACTTTCGTCGACGGTTTTTGCATGTACCGTTTAGACACTATAGATATTTCGACCATCGTACAATACTGTGACCAAGATCGCTTTCTGCCCACACCCGTACCGGGTGCGTTCAGAAAACGATGGATTCTCCCACGGCCTAAAAACACGCCCCCGGCGTGTTTTCTTAACGGCCTTTCGAATCCTGCACGCCCATCAAAAAAGTTCCACCCCGGATGGGGTGGAACTTTTTTGGCGGAGAGTGTGGGATTCGAACCCACGGTCCCTTGCGGGATCACCGGTTTTCAAGACCGGCTCGTTAAACCACTCCGACAACTCTCCATAACTTGGTTATTATAGCCTCACACGCGGGAAAAGTCAAGCGGGAAACGGTTTTGCTTACCGGTGCGGTAATTCTTAAGAATTCTGAAGATGCCTTGACAATCCGGTTTACATCATGTAAACTAAAGATACAGTTTACAAGTTGTAAACCAAAGGAGGAATACTTATGGATGAACCCAGACTTGGATTTGTGGAATCCAAATTTGCCGACATCATCTGGAGCCACGAGCCGCTGCCCTCCCGGGAGCTGGTGGCACTGGCGAAGGAGGAGCTGGAGTGGACCAAGTCCACCACCTACACGGTTCTGCGGCGGCTCTGCGAGCGGGGGCTGTTTCGCAACGAGGGCGGCACCGTCACATCCGTCATCGGGCGGGAGGAATTTTACGCCATGCAGTCCGAGCGGTTTGTGGAGGAGACCTTTTCCGGCAGTCTGCCCGGATTTCTGGCAGCCTTCACCCGCCGCCGGAGCCTGTCCCGCGCGGAGATCGACGAGATCCGCCGGATGATCGATACCTTTGAGGAGGTGTGACCATGACGGAGCTGTTACTTGACGTGCTGAACGCCAGCTATGCGGCAAGCTTTGTGGTGCTGGCGGTGATCCTGGCGCGGCTTGCGCTGAAGAAGGCTCCCCGGTGGATGGTCTGCGCCCTGTGGGCCTTGGTGGCGGTGCGGCTTCTCGTTCCCGGAATTTTGGAGACCAGCTTCAGTCTGGTGCCCAGCCGGGAGATCATCCCGCCCCAGAGCCTGTATGACGCCGCGCCCCAGATCCAGAGCGGCTTTGATTCCATCGACAAGGCTGTGAACCCTGTATACTCCGAGTCCCTGCGGCCTGCGCCGGGGGCCAGTGTCAACCCGCTGCAGGTGTGGCTGGCGGTGTTTGCCAATGTGTGGTTCCTGGGCGCGCTGGTTATGGGCCTTTGGGCACTGGTCAGCTGCATCCGGGTCCGGCGGCGGCTGCGGGAGCGGGTCCGGGTGGAAGGGAACATCTTCCTCTGCGACAACATCGACTCCCCTTTCATTTTCGGACTCTTCCGGCCCATGATCTGTCTGCCCGGCACCCTGGGTGAGGAGGCGCGGCAGCATGTGATCGCCCATGAAAGGGCCCACCTCGCCCGCCGGGATCACTGGTGGAAGCCTCTGGGCTTTCTGCTCCTGACCATTAACTGGTTCAATCCCCTGATGTGGGTGGCATATATTCTGCTGTGCCGGGATATCGAGATGGCCTGTGACGAGAAAGTGATCCGGGATCTCGGTGCGGAAGAAAAGAAGGCCTACTCCGCCGCCCTGCTTTCTTGCAGCATCAACCCCCGGCAGATCACCGCCTGTCCACTGGCCTTTGGCGAGGTGGGCGTGAAGCAGCGGGTCAGGTCCGTGTTGAACTACAAAAAGCCCGCCTTCTGGGTGATTTTGGTGACGGCGGCGGTTGCCATCGCACTGGCGGTGGGACTGTTGACGAACCCCAAATCCGGCGATGCGGAGATCCGCTGGGACAGCACGCTCTATATCCAGGAGGGCCGGGCCGTAAAGACACTTCCGGAGGATGCGGTAGCTGTGGGAGCCCTGGACAACATTCTGCTCCAGGAGGTCGGACAGCCGGAATATCACCATCCCGATCAAAACGGTCAGGCCGTTCATCTGGACAGGAGCTACACGGGCCAGCCCCTCCATCTGGCGGATGGGGTGCTCTATCTCATGGAGCCCGGCGAGAAAAGCTGGCTGCCCTTTGTGGCGAAGCATACCACTTTGGATGTGTATGATCTTTTGAAGCAGGATGTTCCGTGCAATTTCGTCCTGCGGGGCAGTGAGGTCTCCATCAGCGAATTCCTTTCTGATGATAGCAAGCTTGCCCTGCGGGAGCTTCTGGACCCCGCTTCCCTGGAAGCACAGCCCACCCTGGGCTGGACCTGGGAAATGAACGCGGTCAATTATGTGGAGGACCTTTGCTTTGTCATCGACAACCGGGACTTTACCCGCCACGCCCTGCTGACCCGCCGGGAGGAGGGCTGGCTGATGGTCTACCGGGACGAGGGCTGGGCGACCAGTGCGTGGACCTTCCAAAGTCCGGAGCTGGATGCTTTCATCGCTCGCTGGCAGAATGAGCTGGCCTTCGCGGAAGACCATTTCTCCCCCTTTGCAGCGGAGGATGCGCCCATCTATCTGAAATATCACACCGCCGCGCTGCCCGATGTCTCTGCGCGCCTGGGCGTACCGAAGATCAACATCGGCCCCGACGTGACGGATGCCTATTGGGAATACCAGTCCTCTGTTGCCTATCAGGATCGCACCATCGAGATCCGGTGCCGCCCCTTTGGGCGGGAGGATTGGATGCGCATCTGCTACCGGGACCAGAGCGAGCCTCTTTCGACCTATGGTTTCGTAGAAATGGACCTGACCCTTGCAAACGGTGCCACGGGCACCCTCTATCACGCCAACGACCCCGAACGGTGGAGCGAGATCATGCTTGATACCACCTGTGGACAGCTCTATGTCACCGCGCCCAACGCAGCTTTGCAGCAGACGGACTGGACAAGTGACGACTACCGCATGGCTCTGGCCATCCTGGGCACCCTGAGCCTGACAGAGAATGGCAATTCCCTGTTTGGCGACGGGAATCCCCTGGGGCTCACGGGCAGGCTGGAAAACGTGACCCCCAGCGGGGCCACGCTGATCGTGGAGCAGGACGGGACCCTTTGGGATCGGATCATCACGGGCTCCATGTGGATGCTGGAAAAGCAGGTGGACGGCGAATGGGTCAGCGTGATGCCCGAATCCACCGTCTGGACCACCATCGCCTATATCCAGGAGCCGGGGACCACCTGGAGCTTCAACCTGAACTGGGATCTCATCGTGGGCGCGCTGGAGCCGGGTCATTACCGGGCCGGAAAGCATTTCACCGGCGAGCGCAGCCCCATGTTCACCCTGGAGCTGCCAGCGGAAAGCCAGGATCAGATGGTTTGGGTGGAGTTTACCATCGAATAACAAGTAAAAACAGGAGGACCAGCCACCAACTACGACTGTCATTGCGAGGGCCGCAGGCCGGTGGCAATCCGCAACCCCTGCGGTCCAAAGCACCCCCCGCCCCCTATGGGGGCGGAAAAGAACGGATTGCCACGGGGCATTCTGCCCCTCGCAATGACGCAGTAATTTGCTGGCTGGTCCTTCATATTGTAAACGGGTGATTATTCAGACATCAGCGGGAACGTCAATGCCCTCCCCTGCAAGAACATTGTTCATTAACGGATGGGGCGAAGGGTGGCGGTTTCCAGGACCTTCAGATCGAATTCCTTTGCCAGGGCCAGGGCTTCCCGTTCGGCTCTGGGGTCGTTCAGGGACTGGGGGGTATGGGCATCACAGCCCAGGATGACCTCGCAGCCCTCCTCCGCTGCCATCTCCCAGAAGAAGCGGTTGGGGTAATGGCGGCCCTCCCGGATGCCCAGCAGGTTGATCTCCAGGGGGATGCCGCACTGCTTTGCCTCGGCGCACATGGGCCGGACGGTGTCCATGTAGAATTTCCAGTCCCCGGCATAGTGGATCAGGTCCGGATGGGCGAAATAGGTAAAGAGCCCGGTATTCATGGCCTCCATGCTCTGGCGGCAGTACTGGCGGACCACATCCTTGTCATCGGTCACAAGACCGCTGTAGGGCGCATCGTACTCATTGCCGATAAAATGCTGGCCCAGGATGAGATAATCGATGGGATGGTCCCGCAGAAATTCCAGCAGCTCCGGGAAGTGCTTGGGATAATATTCGGTCTCCAGACCGATGGACATTTCGATCTTTCCCCGGTACTTCTCCTGCAGCTCCTGGATGGTCCTGACATAGCCGGGAAGCTGGACGGGGCGCATGCGGAAATGGGAATAATAGCCGCCGGTGAACAGATAGGGCGTGTGATCCGCCCAGCCCAGGATCTTCAGCCCCGCCTTCAGAGCCTCCTTCACATAGTCCTCCTCCCGGCCGATGGCGTGGTTGCAGCGGTGGGTGTGGGTATGGTAATTGGCGATCATGCAATCATCTCCTTTTGCTTAGTTTACCACATCCCCCACTTTCCGTCAACAAATGCAAAAACCGGACCTGAAAAATTTCAGGTCCGGTCCGTTTTATCTCAGGGTGATGGTCAAATGGGGATTGTTTTCGGCGGCCTCCTGCATGGTGCTGAGCAACGCCTCGCCGTATTTGCCCAGCTGCTCCGCCACGGCGGCGGGGTCCATGAGGATGATCTCCGTATCCGCGCAGATTTCCGTGAGAATGTCATAGAGCGCGTCCAGATTCCTGCCGTAATAGGTGGGCAGGTCCAGTCGCACCGCCAGATGGCTGTGGGCCGCAGGGCGGTCCGTCATGGCCTTTCCGTCCAGGATGATGGGCATGTTCATTCCTCCCCGTAGAGCAGGATAAAGGTCTCGTAGTGATCCTCGGTGTAGTAGATCAGGCCGTCATTGGAGAAGACGATGCGCTTGGCACCACGGCTGCTCTTGCCGTCGGTGTCGATGTCGCACTCGTAATACTGCCGTCCGCTGGCCTTAGGCAGGATGCCTTCGCGGTTGCCGAACTTGTCGCCGCCGATGGCCGCGCCCTCCTTGTACCGCTGGACACTGCCGCCCTCCCAGCCCAGATCCCGGGCCTCATTCTTGGTGATGAAATTGGAGGGAAGCTCGCCGTAGGTGACCAGGTACAGTGCCACATCCTCGGCGGAATAATACCAGCCGTCGGGGTCCAGAACCGGCTCCGTCTCCTCCGGTTCCGTTTCGATGGGCTCTGTTTCTACCGGTTCTGTTTCCACAGGCTCCGTTTCAATGGGGTCCGTCTCACCGGGCTGGGACAGAACGGGCAGGCTCTCCACCGGGCCGGTGGTCTCCAGGGGTGCCACGCCGCAGGCGAAGAGACCGAAGGTCATCACCAGTGCCAGCAGCAGCGCGAGAATTCGTTTCATATTTCTTCCTCCCTTTGGTTCAGATACTCCCATTGTACTCCACCACGCGGACAAATGCAAGTCCCTTAAAGCCTCCCCCGGCGGTCCAGGATCACAAGGGTCCGCAAAAGCTCGTCGGACAGGCCCAGATCGTCCTCCGCGATGCCGCGCAGGCTCCCGTCGGCGACCAGCTTTTCCACAGTGGGACGGGCGTAGGCCGGGACATCCTCCATGGTGTGATAGATCATCTGTTCCTCCTCCCAGACGGGGCACACGAAGCCCCGGAGCTTTTCCCAGTCCACCGGGAACCGCCGCAGCTTCACGGCGTTGTCGAAATTTCCTTCAACGGCGAGAATTTCACCGTTTTCGATCCCGATGACCACGCCCACGTGGTCCGGCTGGCCGGAATTTTCTCCGTCGGGCTGACTCTGCCAGTCGTAGAGGACCCAGTCACCGATGGCGGGCAGATGGTCGTCCCGCTCCTGCCAGATGCTTCTCTTTTTCGCGCCCTCGATGATTTTCGAGCAGCTGCATTCCAGAGGATACCGATCCCCCGCCCCGGCCATCACCGCCGCCACGCTGGCAAAGGCCGCGCACCAGGGGTCCGTCTCCCGGACCGCGTAGCCCCGGGGCAGCGGACGGATGGCGTTGTAAACCGCCAGAATCTCCCGGTGCTCCCGGCTCCCCTCCTTGGTTCCCAGCCACCGGGCGGCGCAGAGGGCCACATTAAGTCCCGGATTCATGTTCTTCCCCCAGCTTTTCCAGAGCGGCAGTCAGGACCTTCGGAATGCGGATGCCCATGAGCCCCGCATTTTCCAGGATGCTGATGCACTCGTTGGCGCAAAAGGCCACGATGACCGCGTCCCGGATGTAGTGGAGCTCCAGCAGCACATCCGCCAGATTCGCCACCACCACCATGAGCAGCGTCACAAATTTCCGGGCCAGCCCCTTCCAGCCCACCCGGCTGTCCAGGCCGCCGCCCTGGGTCTTGGGGCTGGTGTGGAAAACGCCGGCCACGATCAGACCCGTCACATAGTCCACGCCCATGCAGATGACCAACGCCAGAATGGGCGTATCAAATCCCCCGACCAGCCAGGAGATCACCCCCGCCGCAAAACCGACGGCGGCGGAAACATGATCCTTCATGCGGCTTCCTCCCCCCATTTTTTTCGTTGTGAACAGCATTTGTTGCATTTCATAGAATTCCTCCCTGTTTGATGATTTTTGCTTCCGTTTCGCAGCTTCTATTGCATCGTTTCCCAAATTACATCGGCATCCCTCCCACCCCTGGCAGGAAATGGCAATCGAAATTCCACATTCTGTGCAACCTGGCAGAAAAATATAGAAAACCCACGGGACCCGGTTGGGATCCCGTGGGTTTTTGACATCTCGCGGTTTGGAAGTGCGGTCTGTTTATATCTGCGTTTTCCTGGGCCACCACCGCCATCTGCCGGGCGATCTCCTTATGGATCGCCAGGACGATGGACACCCCCAGGAAAACCGCCATGGCGGCACAGATGCTCACAAAGGTCACGGTTCGGATATTCTTTAACATACAAAACACCATGCGGGGCCGCACCGAAAGGCGCAGCCCCGTCTTTCTTATTCAGGATTCGGGATGGAACTTAGCGGCCAGCATGGGAACGGTATCCGCAATGCGCTCACCAACCGTCAGGTCCACCAGACCGGTGATGATGAAGTTCTCGTTCCGAACGGCCTTCATCTGGCCACAGGCGGGATGATTTTTCAGGAAATCCATCCAGTAAGACGCATCCTCGGCACCCTCGTAGACGCCGATCACGATCCACTCGTGATCCGCGGCGGCGATCTCCTCCCAACTGACGTTCAGCCAGAGATCCGTGGTATTGTTGATGACGTTCTCACCACCTGCGGTGCGGAAAATATCGGCAACCAGGGCGTCACCGGCCGTGAAGGCCGCCTCTTCGGAGGAATAGGCATCGATGTAGACCACGCTGACAGGCTCTGCATCAGCCATCTGTTCGGCAACGGGATCAATCTTGGCCTTCATTTCGGCGATGATCTCGGCGGCCCGATCCTCAACGCCGAAGATTTTGCCCATATTGGTGAAGTCATCGTACACGGACCGGATCTTTGCACCATCGAGATCGGAGGTCATGGTGTAGGTACCGATCCCGTTGGCGGTGAGGAACTCATAGGTGTAGTCGGGAGAGCCGTTCCAGAACATCAGGAAGTCGGGCTCCATGGCCATGATCATCTCCTGAGACACGGTCCAGTCCTCTGTAATACAGTACAGGGAATCAAAGGCAGCCTTGTACTTTTCGGGTATTTCATTTTCCTGCATGGCGTAGCCCGCAATGCTTTCCTCCAGACCCAGGGCCAGCAGCATCTCGGTCGCGGGGCTTGCAAGAGAAACGATCCGCTGGGGAACCGCGTCGTAGGTAAATGCATAGTCCTCACCCAGAATGGAATTGGACAGCGTAAAGCCATCGGAGCCGGTGGGTTGGGTGGGGGCTGCTTCCCTGCCGGAGCAAGCGGTCATACTCACGAAAATCATAACCGCTGTCAACAGGCACAGGATCTTTTTCATAATGGATTCCTCCTTGTTTTCTGTTCGTGCATATTCTTCCAGAGCCCAAATGCGCACACAAGCCCCCATGGGGGATGAAATCGCGCAAAAGATGTCCGTTCGCAGGGCTGAACCAAAAAACAGCGGAAAAATACAGAAACACCGCCTTACTTTCGTAAAGCGGTTAAAAATCGGAGCTTCGTCTGAGAAGAATCGGCTCACGCTGATGTGAAGCGATGCCTGACGGCATCGTGAAGTTTTGTGCTTCGCACAAAGTGAAGTTAAGTGCGCCGCCCACTTCCGCAGAAGCTTCACTGTCCGAAGGACAACTTCACTTGCAGAGCAACTTCACGCGCCGCAAGGCGCACTTAACTGAAAAAGACCGATTGTTTACACAATCGGTCTTTTTCATGGTCCGAGTGCCGAGATTCGAACTCGGGGCCTCTTGAACCCCATTCAAGCGCGATACCAAACTTCGCCACACCCGGATATTTGTTTTTGTGTCGTGCTCTTGACGACTCCGATATATTAGCATGGACACTTAAAAATGTCAAGCACTTTTTTCGACATTTGCGAAAAAGTTTTTTGAATCAGTGCTTCCGTCAGGGCAGATCGAACTCCCGGTCCACGGCGGTTCGGATATTATCCAGAGTCTGCTGGCTGAATTCCACCTCGCCGGTCTCGATGAGGAAGACGGTGCCAAAGAGGATGGCCCGGACAATGTGGAGCTTGCGCTTGATCTTCTCCTCCGGCCAGCCGGATTCCGCGAAAAATTCGGCCTCCATACGCTGGCTCCGGCTGGACATCTGGCCCCGGGCCTTGTGGTAGAGGTTGTCGAATTCCTCGTCCTTGAGCATCAGGATGGAGCGGAACCAGGGCTTCTCCACCAGAAACTGGACGTAGCCCACCACGACCTCCACGATCTGCTCCCGCAGGCCGCCGGTGCAGCCGTCCAGGATGGCCTCCTGCCGCTGGTGCCACTGCTCGTTGACATATTCAATGATGGCGGCGATGTAATCCCGCCGGTCTTTAAAATGCTTGTAGGGTGCCGCACAGCTGACGCCGCAGGCCTGAGCCACCCGCCGGACGGAAAAATCCGTAACACCGCTGCGGTTGATCTCCTCGATGCCCGCTTCAATGAGAAGCTGGCGCATATTCTTGATGCGTTCTGCCATGGCTGGCCTCCGTTCCCGGCGACATTACGTTGCGCCGCCATATTGTGGATTATACCATTGGCCAGCCATGGAATCAACCTTAATTTTCCCTTTCGCTGAAGCAGCGGCAGATCTGCGCCGTCTGGTACAGGTACACATACTCCCGGATCATGACGAAGAGCAGAACGCCGATGCCGCCCAGGATGATGACAAGGCCCAGCAGACTGAGGATGATGCTGAACAGCAGACCGGCACCCATGGCCAGCAGGCTGATCTTGAAGAGATTCCACTGTCTAAGCCATTTGTAGGACATCTCTCCATCAATGCCGCTGAGGGCCTCCTGGAAGGCCAGATACTGCGTTCTGTAGGCAATCAGTCCAATGATGATCACCGGGATGGCGATGAGTGTACGGACCGGTCCCTCCTGGAGTGTCGTGTGAACTGCGGAGATAACCTGGGAGATCAGGGCCAAAATGGCATAGGTTTTGAAGCCGTCACAGACATCCTTCATCCGCCAATATCCATAGGCGATCACCAGGTTCAGACCAGCCTGTGCGACCAGTTCCACCCAGCGGATGGCAGGCATCGCTTTCTCCAGGAAGCTGGGCAGACCGACCACATTCAGCGCAATGGCGCACCAGAAGATGATGGAGACCCATTTCGCCATCACACCGGCGTTGACCCGCTTAGCGGCCAGACGCTCCGCCTCCCGGCGGTCCTGATCGTGGATTTTCTGAGGCATCCTGTCCTGGGCAGAGCGGGTGGGACAGGTGACGCCTCTGGTACAGCTGTCGCAGTTTTCGTGGTTCTTCTCCCGGCAGCATTTTGCGATGTCACAACGGGCCGCGTAGGCTCCGCCACGGCATCCGGTGCACTGGCCGCAATCCGCGCAGGATTTCAGACAATAGGATTCCGACATAAAGCTCACTCCTTTTTTCTTTATGATACATTATTTTCTTGCCAGGGGCAATATCTGTTTGCTATAATTAAGACAAATTAAGAAAAGGAGCATCACCATGCCCAACATCATCGAGATCACTGACCTGGAGCATCCGGGTCTTGCGCCATATTTCCGTCTGACCGAGGCACAGCTTCGCAACAAACGAAACCCCGCCGAGGGTATCTTCATCGCCGAGAGCCATAAGGTCATCAGTCACGCCCTGGACTCCGGCTGCGAGCCGATTTCCTTCCTCATGGAGCGGCGGCAGATTGAGGGCGTGTCCGGCGCGCTCCTGAGCCGCTGTCCCGATACCCCCGTCTACACCGCCGACCGGGAGACACTGGCCCAGTTGACGGGCTATGAGCTGACGAGAGGGTGCCTCTGCGCCATGCGCCGCCCCGCGCCGAAAACCGTGGCGGAAGTGACCGAAAACGCCCGCCGGATCGCCGTGCTGGACGGCATTGCCGATGCCGCCAATGTGGGAGCCATCCTGCGCTCGGCGGCGGCATTGCACATGGATGCCATCCTCCTCTCCCCCACCTGCTGTGATCCCCTCCACCGCCGGGCGGTGCGGGTGAGCATGGGCACGGTGTTCCAGATCCCCTGGGCCCGGCTGGACAAAAACTGGCCGGAGCAGCTACGGTCCTTAAGCATCAAGACCGCCGCCCTGGCCCTGACGGACCGGAGCGTCAGCGTGGACGATGCCCAGCTCGCCGCAGAGGACCGTCTGGCTCTGGTCCTGGGCAGCGAGGGTGACGGCCTTGCGGATGCTGTCATCGAAAGCTGTGATTACACCGTGAAGATCCCCATGTCCCACGGCGTGGACTCCCTGAATGTGGCGGCGGCCGCCGCCGTGGCCTTCTGGGAACTGCGGATTCGATAAAGCTAAGCCCTGCACCGTTTGGTGCAGGGCTCATTTCAATTCCATTTGTTCCAATGCTCCCGCTCATCTGCGAGGAGCTCCTTTACTGCGCTGAGGATGCTTCCGGCGAAGGTCACGGTATCCTCGTGGGAAAAATAGATGATCCAGCTCAGGTCCTCGGGCAAATACATACACTCGAATCCGCCATATCCATAGATATCGTCCACCATGGCAAGCTGGGTAGCTTCCCTACAGCCCTCGCCGTACTCATAGAGATGCCGGTCAGGCAGTCCCAGCAGACCACACAGACAGTCCAGATAGGGCTCCAGACGGTCCGCAGGGAAAAAGAGCTTCTCTTCATCAAATCCGCCCCTCAGCGGATACCAGTAATGCACGGGATCATAATCCCACTTCTCCAGGATGGCATATTCCAGCCGCTCCCGCTCCTCGCCGTTGACAATGCGGTAATATGGCGTTCTTTCCTCTTTCATATCCCTCACGCCCTTTCTGTCCCAAGCATATCAGGCAAATGGCAAAATGTCGCGTCAAAAAAGTTGCGCACTCAAATGAGTGCGCAATTTTTTAATCTGTTTAGTACCAGCCGAAGGTCATGACGCACCAGATGACAGCAACCGTCATCAGGGTGTAGACGACCATGGGAATGGCATTGGTCTTGATCAGCTTGCCCTCGCGGCCGGTGGTACCGATGGTGGCACAGGCGGCGACAGCATTGTTGATGCAGACCATGTTGCCGACGGCACCGCCGATACACTGGGTGGCGACGATCAGAACAGCAGGCAGGTGCAGGTTCAGGGCAGTCTCATACTGCAGGTTGGTGAACAGGGTCATGGAGACGGTGTTGGAGCCGGAGACGAAGGAGCCCAGAACACCGATGAAGGGACAGATGACCATGAACAGGTTGTCGCCCAGCTTGGTCAGTGCGTTGGCCATCTCGACCATCATGGAAACACCATCGGCATTTTTGAACTTCATGACCTCAACCAGAGCCAGACCGAAGACCATGGCAATGGCAGCACCGGAGACCTGATCGAAGGTATCCTTCCAGGACTCCTTGATCTTCTCGGCGGGCATCTTGTGGATCACATTGGTGATCAGAGCGGAGATGATGAAGGCGGCACCGGGGCTGTAAGCCCACTTCAGGTTCCAGTCCAGATTGTCAAAGCCGAACAGATTCTGGATGCCCACAACGAAGGGGGCACCGCTGGTCAGCAGACCCTTCAGCCCCAGCTGAGGGATGCGGGTGGCGACCAGAATGCCAGCGATTAGAACATAGGGAACCCAGGCCAGAACCAGGTTCATGTTGGACTCAGCAATGGGAGAGATGCGGCGGGTAGCCTGCCACTCGTAATCCCACTTCTCAGGATCGCCGAAGTTCCAGGTCTTCTTGGGAACCAGGAAGCCCTTCTTTGCAGCGATGATGCACACGGCCATGGAGATCAGGGCAGCCAGCAGGGAGGCAAACTCATAGCCGATGAAGCGGGTGATCAGCAGGAAAGGAATGGCAAAGCTCAGACCGTTGAAGAACAGGAAGGGAGCGGCCTCCAGGGCGGGCTTGATGGACTTGTCGTGGCTGAACAGCTTGGTGACCATAGCCACAACGACCAGGGGTAGAAACACGGCAGCGATGGCATGGGGAACGGCAACCCAGAAGCCGAGATCAGACGCGAACTGTGCGTCGCCGCTCATACCCAGCATGGACAGGCCGGTGGAAACGGGGGTACCGACAGCACCGAAGGAAACAGCGGCGGAGTCAAAGAGCAGCGTTGCCATGGCAGCAGCCATGGGAGGGAAGCCCAGGGTGACCAGCAGGGGGCCGGCCAGAGCAGCGGGGGTACCGAAACCGGCAGCACCCTCAATGAAGGAAGCGAAGGAGAAACCGATGATACAGGCCTGAACACGCTTGTCGGGGCAGATATTCATAAAGCCCCGGTTGATGGCTGCGGTGGCGCCGGAAGCCTTCAGGGTGTTCATGACCAGAATGGCACCGGTGATAACCAAGATGACGTCAATGGCACTGAGGGCACCGTAGGCGGAGCCAGCGGCCAGCGCACCCAGGTCCACGTCAAAAAAGGTGATGCCCAGGATGAACGCCATGCCCCAGGACACCATGAGACTCCACTTGGCAGGCCAGTTGAAGACCATCATCAGGATCAGGGTCGCGAGGATGGGAAGAAATGCGATGAGTGCTAACATAAATACCTCCTACAATTTTTCGTTTTATCCAAATTATGACACTTATCATTATAGTTCAAATGCACATTTTGTCAATGAAAGTTTTCTTTCGATTCGGTAAAGATTACCAATTTGGAATAAATTTCACCGTTGCTTCGGGACGGGGGCATTTCAAAACTTTGTGCCCGCCGCAGGAGCACAGTCTGAAATAAATTTCCTGCCATTTCCTGCCATCTCTAAATAATCAATACTTTTCTTATAAATTCTTGCAATTTTCGTAGAGTTGTAGTAGAATGGCTTTGTCAATGATAAACGCAAACACTTTTTTTACATATTTAGGAGGATATCCACATGATCAATTGGAATAATATGGACACTCTGGCTTCCTATGCCGCCCTGAAGGCCGCTGAGCCTGTCAAGCTGCAGGCCGTCATGGCCGGCGAGAGCGGTGCCGAGCGCGTCAAGAAGTACACTGTGCCCATGGGCTGCGGTATGGATTTCAACTTCGGTGCCCGTCCTGTCAACGACGAGATTCTGGCCATCATGGCTGATTTCGCCAAGGAGCAGCAGCTGGTCGAGAAGTTCGCCGAGCTGTACAACGGTGCCGTCATCAACACCGGCGAGAAGCGCCGCGTCCTGCACCACATGTGCCGCGGCCAGCTGGGCGAGGCCGTCATCGCTGACGGCGTCGACAAGCGCGATTTCTATGTGGGCGAGCAGAACAAGATCGCTGCCTTCGCCAATAAGGTCCACAACGGCGAGATCCTGAACGCCGCCGGCGAGAAGTTCACCACCGTCTGCCAGATCGGCATCGGCGGCTCCGACCTGGGCCCCCGCGCCATCTACCTGGCTCTGGAGAACTGGGCCAAGGTCACCGGCAACCTGAAGATGAAGGCCGCCTTCATCTCCAACGTCGACCCCGATGATGCCGCCGGCGTCCTGAGCAACCTGGATCTGGCTCACACCCTGTTCGTGCTGGTCTCCAAGTCCGGCACCACCCTGGAGACCCTGACCAACGAGTCCTTCGTCAAGGATGCCCTGGTCAACGCCGGTCTGAACCCCGCCAATCACATGGCCTGCGTCACCTCCGAGACCTCTCCCCTGGCCGCTTCCCCCGACTATCTGGCTGCCTTCTTCATGGATGACTACATCGGCGGCCGCTTCTCCTCCTCCTCCGGCGTGGGCGGCTGTGTCCTGAGCCTGGCCTTCGGCCCCGAGGTCTTCGCCGACTTCCTGAACGGTGCCGCCGAGGCCGACGTTCTGGCCAAGAATGCCGACCTGATGCAGAACCCTGCGCTGCTGGACGCTCTGATCGGCGTTTACGAGCGCAATGTGCTGGGCTACCCTAATACCGCCGTCCTGCCCTACTCCCAGGCCCTCAGCCGCTTCCCTGCTCACCTGCAGCAGCTGGACATGGAGTCCAACGGCAAGTCCGTCAACCGCTTCGGCGAGCCCGTGGACTATGTGACCGGCCCCATCATCTTCGGCGAGCCCGGCACCAACGGCCAGCACTCCTTCTACCAGCTCCTGCACCAGGGCACCGGCATCGTTCCCCTGCAGTTCGTCGGCTACCGCAACAGCCAGATGGGCTCCGATGTTCTGATCCAGGGCTCCACCTCCCAGCAGAAGCTGTGCGCCAACGTGGCCGCTCAGATCGTTGCCTTCGCCTGTGGCAAGGATGACGCAGACCTGAACAAGAAGTTCGAGGGCGGCCGTCCCAGCTCCATCATCATCGGCGAGAAGCTGACCCCCGCTTCCCTGGGTGCTCTGCTGGCCCACTTCGAGAACAAGGTCATGTTCCAGGGCTTCGCATGGAACATCAACTCCTTCGACCAGGAGGGTGTCCAACTGGGTAAGGTCCTGGCCAAGAAGGTCCTGGCCCACGACACCGACGGTGCTCTGAAGGTCTATTCCGATCTGCTGAACATCTAATTTTTCAACGCAAACGGCCCGGGTCCATCAGGACCCGGGCTTTACAATTTTCTATTGTTGTGATAACATATTTCCAGTGAAGGTGATCCTATGAAATGTCCCCAATGCGGCAGAGAAATGAAGGACGGATATCTGGAGTGGCAATGCAAAGACAATCTGTCCTGGGTCCCCGAGCTGAAACCTTTTGCTTCCTTCAAGGAAACCGCCGAGTCTCTCTGGCCGACGATCCAAACCTTCACCAGTGAGGGTTCCAGGGCCTCCATCTGCAAGCCCTGCAAACGCGTGTTTTTTGAATACGGTGAATTGGAGTAACATACGCCGCAGCCAAATGGCTGCGGCGTTCTTTTTTCCTTACGATATTCACCCCGCGTAGGGGCGACTCTTGCGGTCGCCCCTGGTTAAAGGTGTTTGCGCCATGGGCTGCCGCAAGGGCAGCCCCTACGCGAAAGCCTCATAAACACAGCCCGGATCATTGATCCGGGCTGTTCGTTTACTTATAGATGATGACAATGGGGTCGAAATCACTGCGGATGATGGCGTTGGCCATCAGGTCCTTCAGGTCGAACCAGCGGCTATCCTTCCAGCTCAGGGGGTTGTTGACGTAGACCTGCTCCACGTCATTTTTGACCTGATAGCCGGAAACCAGGATGTAGTGGCCCTTGCTCTCGTGGTAGGTGAAGAGCTCCTCGCCGGTCTTGTCCTTGATGAGGACCACCGCCACCGCGCCCTTTTTCAGGTACTTGACCAGCTGGGAGCCCTTGCTGGTCAGGGTGGTGTTCAGGCCCAGGACCTCCGGATACCGCTCCACGCCGGTGTGGTAGGTGCCGCTGCCCTTATAGTAGCCGTGGTCTGCAAACCACTGCATGACATTCTGACCGGTGTAAAGATCGGTGTCCAGCAGGGCGTTCAGGGCCATGGCGGTGGACACGCCTGCGCAGCCGGAGGTCTTGACGGTCTTGGACTTGGTCCGGTTGTTGTACCAGAACTCGCTGGTGTCCTTGTCCTGGAACAGCGGATCGATCCAGATCTTCCACTTTTCAGCGGTCACCTCCGCACCCAGAGCGTAGCCGTAGAGCTTCTTCATGGTGCTCGCGCCTGCAATACCGGTCTGATTCAGTCCGTTCTTTTTCTGGTAGGCCTTCACCGCAGCCTGGGTGCCACTGCCGAAGGAGCTGTCGATCTTGCCGGTATAGTAGCCCTTCCGGGCCAGGTCGCTCTGGAGGGCGGTGACGGTATTTTTCAGGGAGGTCATGGTCTTGGAGCCGGCACTGCCGTCGGCGGTCAGGCCGTAGGCCTTCTGATACTGGCGCACGGCCTCCCGGGTCTTGGAGCCGTAGACACCGTCGGCCTTGTCATTCAGATAGCCCAGGCCGATGAGGGCCTGCTGCATCCGCTTGATCTGCTCGGCGGTCCGGGCAGCCGCGCCGCCCCGGATGCCCATGGAGGAGCGATCCATGGCAGACCAGGTGGCCTTGTTCATCTCGCCGGTGACCTCCAGCTCCTCATCCCGCTGGAATTTTTCCAGCGCGGCGCGGGTCTTGCTGCCGAAATGGCCGTCGGCGGTGCCGGGGGCGTAGCCCGCGTTTTTCAGCTCCACCTGGAGCCGGACCACGGCATTGTAGATGGCGGTCTGGGTGGCTTCACCGGCGGTGCCGTCGGCCTTCAGGCCAAAATCCGCCTGGAAGGCTTCCACAGCCTTGCGAGTCTTGCTGCCGTAGCTGCCGTCGGCGGTGCCGTCCAGGTAGCCCAGGCCGATGAGATTCTGCTGGAGCTGCTTGACGGTGGTACCCTTGCTGCCCTGCTTCATGGCGGCGGCATCCGCATGGTGCACGGGCAGCAGGCCCAGCACCGTCACCAGTGCCAGCAGGAACAGGACACTTTTCTTGAAGATCTTATGCATTCGTTTCCTCCTCGTTCTGACCGATGGTCATGATGTCATAGGGCGTGGTCTGGTAGACGAAATAGTTGAGCCAGTTGGAAAACAGCAGGTGGGCATGACCCCGCCAGCGCATGATGGGCTCCTGGGTATCGTCGTCGTCGGGGAAATAGTTGGCGGGGACCTGGATGGGCAGGCCCAGATTCTTGTCCCGGACGTACTCCCGGTTCAGGGTATCCGCGTCATACTCCGAGTGGCCGGTGACGAAGATCTGGCGGCCCTGCTTGTTCATGACGCAGTACACGCCAGCCTCATGGGAGGAAGCCACGATCTTCAGGCCCGGGGTGGCGGCGATGTCCTCCCGGAGCACGGTGGTGTGCCGGGAATGGGGGACCCAGAACTCATCGTCAAAGCCCCGGAGCAGGATGGACCGCTTGTAGTCCGCCCGGTGGCGGAAGACACCGAAGAGCTTCCGGTCCAGGGTGTGCTTGCGGATGCCGTAGTGGTAGTAAAGGCCCGCCTGGGCACCCCAGCAGATGTGGAAGGTGGAATGGACATTGGTCTTGCTCCACTCCATGATCTTGCAAAGCTCCGGCCAGTAGTCCACGTCCTCAAATTCCATCAGCTCCACCGGCGCGCCGGTGATGATCATGCCGTCGAACTTGCGGTCTTTCAGCTCGTCAAAGGTCTTGTAGAAGGTCAGCAGGTGCTCCTGTGACACATTCTTGGACTTGTGGGTGGACATCTTCATGAGCTCCAGATGGACCTGCAGGGGTGTATTGCCCAGAAGACGGCTCAGCTGGGTCTCCGTGACGATCTTCGTGGGCATGAGATTCAGCAGCACGATCTCCAGGGGACGGATGTGCTGGGTCTCGGCGCGGGTCTGGGTCATGACAAAGATGTTTTCTTTTTTCAGGGTCTCCGCAGCGGGGAGGTCATTGGGGATCTGAATGGGCATGGCGCGGCCTCCTTAATGGTAGATTTCTTCGTTTCTTCCGCCCTGTTCCAGGGCCAGCAGCTCAACACGCTCCCGGAGCTGCTCCGGGTCCGCCAGGTTCACCAGGAACCACCCGGAGGTGGAGCGGTGCTTGCCGTGGCGGTGGACGGCGTAGTTCAGGTACACATCGCCGGAGCCGAAGAGCCGGTCCAGCAGACCGTAATGGGTTCGGACACTGTGGACATCCCGCAGGAACAGGGTCTCCTGCCGGGGTTTCAACACGCCCTTGCGCAGGATGACGCGCTTGTTGGTGATGAAATAATCCTCGTTCCGCCACTGGATGACGGAGGTCACGGCACTGCCCAGCCACAGCCACACAGGCATCATGTGCACCAGCAAAAACATCATCAAAAAGCCATTGCCGCCGGCCAGACGCAGGACATTCAGATCAAAGATCGTCCAAAAGATGGCAATGGGCAGCATGCTCAAAGCCTTGTCCGCGATGTATGCACTTTTCTTGGGCTTCCCCTTCCAGATGACATACTCACCGGCCGCCATCGCAGGCGCAGGACCCATGGCTTCAAAGTCTTCCGTAAACATGACGTCACCTCCCGATAGTTTGCAATATTCTACCATAACCGCCGCATGATTGCAAGAAAAACGTCCGGCTATTTTAGCCGGACGTTCCAATTTCTAAAAAGCACGTCATTGCGAGGAGGGCGCAGCCCGACGTGGCAATCCCGTAACTTTTTAGACCAGGTTTCCTGGATTTTCGCTTCTATCTACGAGATTCCCACGCCAGTGTGCGCACTGGCTCGGAATGACGTGGAGTTTTTTGATACACGAAAACGTCCGGCTGTTTTAGCCGGACGTTCCAATTCCAATCAGGTATTCTCAATGGCCTGGGCGATGTCCGCGATCAGGTCGTTGACATTTTCAAGGCCGCAGCTCAGGCGGATCAGGTCCGCGCCCACACCGGCGGCGTCCAGCTGCTCGTCGGTCATCTGCCGATGGGTGGCGGAGGCGGGATGGAGGCAGCAGGTCCGGGAGTCGGCCACATGGGTCTCGATGGAGCCCAGCTTCAGATGCTTCATGAAACCTTCTGCGGCCTTTCTGCCGCCCTTCAGGCCGAAGGAGATAACACCGCAGGAGCCGTTCGGCATGTACTTCTGGGCCAGGTCGTAATACTTGTCGCCCTTCAGGCCGCAGTACTTGACCCATGCCACCTTCTCATTGCTCTGCAGATACTCGGCAATGGCCTGGGCGTTGGCGCAGTGCTGCTTCATGCGGAAGGGCAGGCTCTCCAGACCCAGGTTCAGGATAAAGGCGGACTGAGGACTCTGGATGCAGCCCAGGTCGCGCATGAGCTGGGCAGTGCACTTGGTGATGAACGCGCCCTCCAGGCCGAAACGCTCGGTGTAGGTGACACCGTGGTAGCTGTCATCGGGGGTGCACAGGCCGGGGAACTTGTCGGGATAAGCGGTCCAGTCGAACTTGCCGGAATCGACAATGACACCGCCCACGGCGGAGGCGTGGCCGTCCATGTACTTGGTGGTGGAGTGGGTGACGATGTCCGCGCCCCACTCGAAGGGACGGCAGTTGACGGGGGTGGCGAAGGTGTTGTCCACGATCAGGGGCACACCCTGCTCGTGGGCGACCTTTGCAAACTTCTCGATATCCAGCACGGTCAGGGCGGGATTGGCGATGGTCTCACCGAACAGGGCCTTGGTGTTGGGCTTGAATGCGGCCCGGAGCTCCTCCTCAGAGCAGTCGGGATCCACGAAGGTGAAATCAATGCCCATGCGGCGCATGGTGACGTTGAACAGGTTGAAGCTGCCGCCGTAGATGGCAGAGGAAGCCACCACATGGTCACCCGCGCCCGCGATGTTGAACACGGCCATGAAATTGGCCGCCTGGCCGGAGCCGGTGAGCATAGCGGCGCTGCCGCCCTCCAGGGCGCAGATCTTCGCCGCCACCATGTCGCAGGTGGGGTTCTGGAGCCGGGAGTAGAAATAGCCGCTGGCCTCCAGGTCGAAGAGCTTGCCCATCTCCTCGGAGGTGGCATACTTAAAAGTGGTGGACTGGATAATGGGGATCTGGCGGGGTTCGCCGTTTCCGGGGGTGTAGCCCGCCTGGATGCAGCGGGTCTCCATGCCGAGTTTGTTCATTTGGGATCACCTCGTGTAAAAATCATGGGATTATTGTATACATTCCAGGGGCATTTGTCAACCGAGAATCGTCTGGATTCTGCGGTCCAGGTCTGCCGCATTCATGGCACCGGTCTTCATGCTGACGAGATTGCCGTCCGCATCGATGAAGGCCGTCACGGGGATGGCGTTGATGCCGTAGGCGTAGGCACATTCGCTCAGATCATCGTAGTACACGGGGAAGGTGTAGCCGCCCTCCTCCAGCACGGCGGCGGCATCGGCCCGGCTGTCACCAAAGGCGGTGGACATATTGACCATCAGAAAATGTACATCCTCGCCGTACTGCTCGTAGGCCGCCTGGAAATGGGGCATCTCCATTTTACAGGGTCCGCACCAGCTGGCCCAGAAATTCAGCACCACGCCCTTGCCCCGGAAGTCGGAGAGCTTCACGGCGTTGCCGTCGCTGTCGGTAACGGTGAAATCCGGTGCCAGATTTTCGGAGATGGACTCCGTGGGGACCATCTCCCCCAGGTCCACGCTGTCCTGGAACCGGTTGTACAGCAGCATACCGCCGCCGATGACGATGACCAGCACCAAAAGGGTGACAATCAGCTTGTAAGTGGATTGATTCATATTCGTTCCTCCTTGTAGGGGCGCACCTGCGTGTGCGCCCGGGCAGGCACGCAGGCCTGCCCCTACATTGTCAATTCAACGTATTCAAAACCTTCGTCAGCAGTCCCGTGGCCATCAGCACGCCCACGGCCACCAGCAGGCTGCCGCAGATTTTGTTGACCACAGCGTAATTGCGCTTGATGAAGCTGAACGCGCCCTTGAGCTGGTCAATGAGCACCGCGCTGACGAGGAAGGGCGCGCCCAGTCCCGCGGAGTAGCACAGGAGCATCATGGTGCCGACCAATGCACTTCCCTGCTGGCTCGCCAGCATCAGCGCGGAGCCCAGGAACACGCCCACACAGGGAGTCCAGCCCACGGAAAAGACAATGCCGAACAGAAACGCCGACAGGAAATTCATGTCCGCCGTCTTCACCTGGCCCTTCATGCCCTTGAAAATGTTCAGATTCAGCACGCCCAGATAATTCAGGCCGAACAAAATTACAACGCCGCCGAGGACCAGATTGACGATGGTCTGATACCGGACGAGAAAGCTTCCCACCGTGCCCGCCAGCGCGCCCATGGCCACGAACACCGCCGTAAAGCCCAGCACAAAGCCAAAGGCACAGCGCAAAGTCTTCCCGGTGCTCCGCTCAGAGCCGCCGGCAAAATAGCTGATGTAAATGGGCAGCATGGGCAGCAGACACGGGGAAATAAAGGTCACGATGCCCTCTAAAAATGAGATCATATATTGCATAGGGTTCCCTCCTTTGTGACGGTATCATAGCATATTTCGGCGGGTGCGTAAAGTGATAATGTCACCCAAAAGAGAACACGTCATTGCGAGGAGGGCAAAGCCCGACGTGGCAATCCCCCGGAGCTTCCGGATGCCAAATTGATGCATCCATCTGCGGGATTGCCACGGGCTTGCGCCCTCGCAATGACAGAGGGAACGGGGGCTGCTCAAAAAACGCACCGCGCTCGCGGTGCGTTTTGGACGATTTACAGTTCCAGTAGGGAGCCGGAGCTTTCGGTGATGCTGCCGTCATCCTCCTGGTAGCGGGTGACCAGCCGGGGCTCCCGGATGGCGCAGTCGCGGAACCGGCGCAGCAGGGCTGCCAGGTCCTCCTCCAGCTCCACTTCAAGGGCCTCTGCGGCCTCTTCCTGCATTTCGGGCTCGAGGTCATCATATTCCTCCCGCAGCTCATCGATCAGCTCCTGGAGGGTTTCCTCACTCTCAAAGGGATCGCCGTAATGGCAGGCATTGGCCACATCCATCCACCAGGGGCAGTTGACGATCAGGGTGAAGCAGTCACTGAGACTCTCCGCCAGCCGTCCGCACTGGCCCTCGGTGCCCCAGTAGCCAACGGTGCCGTCATCCAGCAGGATGTACTCGCCACCGGAGCCGTCCCGAGCGAAGGTCTTGCCGGGGATGGAATAGGTCAGATGACCGTCCTCAGTTTCCGGCTCCTCGTGCTCCTGAAGCAGCTCCACATCGAAGCTGTCCCGGAGCATGTCCATGATTTCTTCATTAAACATAAATTATGCCTCCTTAGGACGCTTCCGGCCCAGGTATTCATCCAGCCGCTCCTTCATGTTGTCGGGCATTTCCCGCTTCACGGGGATGCGGACGGCGTTGGCCATACGGTCGGTGAAGGCCTGGATGAAGGCGATATCCGCCGCCATGTGCTCGGCCTTCATGAGCTTCAGGGTGTCGTAGGAATTGTGGATGGTGCCGGTATTATTGGCCGCCAGACGGGCGAAGCTGACTGCGGGGATGCCCACATCCGCCATGGGGGAGGAATCGGAGGAATACACGCCCTGGCGCACACCGATGCCGAAGCCCATCTCATTTGCAAAATACTCGATGTAGCCCACCAGCTTGTCCTCGCCGGTGACGCAGGCGTGGAACTTGCCCATGATGGAGCCGATCATGTCGAGGTTCACATTCAGCACGCACTTTTCAGCCAGCTGGGGGTAGTCCCGGACCCAGGCCTTGGAGCCAAGCAATCCCCGCTCCTCGCTGCCGCAGAGGATCATGCGGATGCCCCGCTTGTGGGGGGCGGTCATGAAATGCTCCGCCATGGCGAGGATACCGATGGAGCCGGACATATTATCGTAGGCACCGGTAGAAAGAGAGGTGGAGTCATAGTGGGCGGTCAGGACGATCCACTCGTCGATCTCGCCGGGGATGTCCAGCACCACGTTGTGGCTCTGGCCCTCCCATTCCTCCTGCTCCAGGACGATCCTGACGGTCTTGGTGTCGTTCTCCACCAGACGGACCGCATCCTTGGCGTTGATGTTCACGCCGGGGAGCTTATTGCCCTTGGCCACATGGGGCCGCAGCTCCCGCTGGTCGATGTCGCAGTCGGCGTAGTTGATGTGGCCGTCATAAGTGATGAAGCCCACCGCACCGGCGTCCAGAATGTCCTGGTAACGCCAGTAGCCCATATAGCCGTCGATCATGACGATCTTGCCCTTGCACAGGCTCAGGCTGTAGGCATCGGTATTGGGCATATAATAGAAAGGAGCCTCGATCTCGGCATTTCCCGCCAGGAAATAGCCCTTGCAGGTCACCTCCACGCCGTCGGCGTAGAGCTTGGCCTCCTTGATCTTCGCCATGCCCACGGGGAAGCTCTGAATTTCGGCCTTACCGCCGAACTCGGCACAGAGCCCGGCTAAATATTCGGCGCACTTCAGCTCCTCGGCAGAGCCTCCGGTGCGAATATATGCGGTGTCCGCAAAAATCTGGTTGATCTTCTGAATGTCCATAACATGACCTCCAAATGGTAGATGCCCACATTATAACACATGGATACAAAAATGCAATTCATTTCCGCAAAAAAGCACGTCATTGCGAGGAGGGCGAAGCCCGACGTGGCAATCCCGTAACTTTTTTGACCATGTGTCGTGGGTGCTGTCCTCTGTTTACGGGATTCCCACGCCAGTGTGCGCACTGGCTCGGAATGACGTGTTGTTTTGACAGGCAAAAAGGACGGCTTGCGCCGTCCTCAGTTGGTGGTATATTTCGCTGCGTGGTTCTTGATGGCCTCGAAGCTCTCATCGCTGAGCACATGCTCAATGCGGCAGGCATCCTCGGCGGCGACCTCCTCGCTGACACCCAGGGCGATGAGGAACGCGGTCATCATCTTATGCTTTTCCAGCACCGCCTCGGCGATGGCCCGGCCCTCGGGCAGCAGATGGATCAGGCCTGCGGAGTCCACCTCGATATAGCCGTTCAGCCGCAGATTCTTCATGGCAACGCTGACGCTGGGCTTGCTGAACTCCAGCTCATTTGCAATATCAATGGAGCGGACGGAGCCCTTGCGCTGCTGCAGCACCAGGATCGTCTCCAGATAGTTTTCTGCGGATTCGTGAATTTTCATGAAACCCATCCTTTCGGGTGAATGTCCTGTTATTTTACCATAGCTTGCCAGAAGATGCAACTGAAAAAATGCCGGAGCAAGCTCCGGCATTTTGATTTAGTTGAAACGCACGATCTTGTTTGCGCCCTTATAGCAGGCGGCGATGGTGGCGTAGCCGGCCTTGCCGGGGATCTTGGCCAGGTTCAGCACGCCCATGCTGCGGAAACGTCTGGCCCACTTGGCATCGTGTGCCTCGCAGGACTTCCACATGTTCTCCAGGACCTCGTCGGCCTCGGCGTTGGCGTTGAGCTTGGAGAAGGTGCAGGCAATGCACAGGAGCATGTACAGCTCATGCTTCATGTACTCCTGATGCTGGCGGCAGCTCAGCCGATCCAGGTTCACGGACTTGAAGCACTCCTCGGCGATCTTGACGTGGTGGGTGTAGCGGCTGCGGGAGATGTCATCCTGGACGGACTGGCCCTCGCGGCCGATGGTGTAGCGGTACAGGTCGGTGTCCATGTAGAACATCCGCTCAACGTAGGGCAGGGTCCGGCAGACCATCAGATTGTCCTCGTAGAAGATCTTCCGGGGCAGCTCGCCGCCGCACATGCGCATGACCTCGGTGCGGAAGGTACTCGAGTGGATGGTCAGCAGCTGGTGCATGGCGAAACGCTTGGTATCGCCCCAGGTGAAGATGCGGCCCTCGGGCAGGACGTTGGAGTAGTTGATGGACCGGTCGCCGATGCCGTCGGTGTGGACGTAGTAGTAGTTGGTCACAAACAGGTCCACGCCGCCCTGCTGGTCGCAGAGCTCCAGACGGTCCAGGAAGCTGACGAAATCGGTGCTGACCTCGTCATCGGAGTCCACGACCTTGAAATACTTGCCGGTGGCGGCCTTCAGACCGGCGTTGATGCCCGCGCCGTGGCCGCCGTTCTCCTGGTGGATGACTTTCACGATATCGGGGTACCGGGCGGCATAGCGGTCGCCGATCTCGCCGGTGGCATCCTTTGAGCCGTCGTTGATGACGATGATCTCCACCCGCTCGCCGCCGCGGAGCAGGGACTCGATGCACTTTTCCATGTAGTCCTGGGAATTGTAGCAGGGCACGGTAACAGTCAAAAGTTTCATTCTATATAACCTCAGAATTTCAATAAGGATGTATGTAATTTCCTCCGGCGGTGCCGGATTTCCTGTAAAGTTATAGCACACCATTGTTGAAATTTCAACAGTTTTCTGAAATCTTTACCGCAATTTTAAGAAATCTTAATATTTTCCCGGGGCGAAAACCCAATATTTGCACACTTTTTGTCTGTCTTTGCGCTTTCCTGCTCGTTTGTTCCACCCGGCAGAAGCGGCTGCAAGGGGCCCCCTGGCGTTTTCTCCACGCTCATGCCATGCTTGACATCTCGCGAACAAATCCAACCCGACTCAGCAGCAAGAGCCCGCATCCACCACGAAAATATACAACTTGTGTTATTTCCGATAAGGTTTTCCAAAACCCCTTGCATTTCTCAGATAATTGTGTTAAATTAATTGAAAATTACGAGGAGGTTTTACCCATGCATGAAGTATACGAATTTCTGAAGGCTGCTGGGACCTACTATCTGGCCACCGTGGAGAACGGTCAGCCCCGTGTCCGTCCCTTCGGCACCATCGATCTGTTCGACGGTAAGCTCTACATCCAGACCGGCAAGCGTAAGCCCGTTGCCGACCAGCTCAAGGCCAATCCCAGGATCGAGGTCAGTGCCATGCACGCGGGCCGCTGGATCCGTCTGGAGGCCGAGGCCGTTCTGGACGAGCGCATCGAGGCCCAGGTCCACATGCTGGACAACTACCCCAGCCTGAAGGCCATGTATGCCCCCGGCGACGGCAACACCGAGGTCTACTATCTGAAAAATGCCACCGCAACCATCTGCTCTTTCACCGCTGCCCCGGAGGTGCACCAGTTCTGATATGGAAAACAAATATGAAGCTCTGAAGCTGAGCCAGCAGCTCTGCTTCCCCCTGTACGCCTGCTCCCGCGAGATGATCAAGCTCTACAAGCCATTTCTGGATGAGCTGGGCCTGACCTACACCCAGTATATCACCATGATGGTCCTGTGGGAACACAAGGCCATGACCGTCAAGGCCCTGGGCCAGGAGCTGTACCTGGACTCCGGCACCCTGACGCCCCTGCTGAAGAAGCTGGAGGAGAAGGGTCTCGTCACCCGCCGCCGCTCCGATCTGGACGAGCGGAACCTGATCGTCACCATCACCGAGCTGGGCGAAAGCATGCGCGATCAGGCCCTGCACATCCCCGCAGAGATGACCAAGTGTATCAACCTGCCCAAGGAGGACATCCGCGACCTCTACCGGATGCTCCATCAGCTCCTGGAATTCGTCAAGTAAAAATGAAACCGCCGCAGTTCAGGCCAGAACTGCGGCTTGTTTTTATTGCTGTGCAAAAAGCTTATGCTCCGAAAAATCGTCAAAGTCCCGCTCACTGCCGTCCGCCGGGAGCATGGTTTCGGCGTAATTTTCCACCAGCCAGAGGTAAATCCGGCCCTCCGGGTCCACAAAAAGCTGGACCATGCAATCCTGTTCCAGGAAGTCCAAAAATCCATCCGACTCCACAATCGCTTCATCCCAGACCTCCGCACCGAGCATTTGAACCGGCTCGGCATCCTCCGGAAGTGATTCGATGGGAAGATAAACCTCATCCTCGCAGGTGATCTGGGAAAAATCGGCGGCTACCTCATAGGTCCGCCCAACGGGAGCATCGCCGGGAAGAACACTTGCCACCCAGACCGCCAGCAGGATCACCACCAGCGGCAAGAAAAGAAGCTTCAGGCATCCGCCGAACTTTTTCAGTTCCTGTTCTTCCTTGGCCCGGACCGCATCGATATTGCGGATACGCCTGGCGATGACCCTGCGCCGACAGTGCCAGCGTCCGGCCAATCCCAGGAACGGAAGCATAATCGGAAGCAGGTAGAAATGATCGTCAAACATCCACAGAAGACCCCATTTCTTGTAGGCACTGATGGCATCCCGCCGATTCAATCCCTTCGCTTCCAGAAGCTCGATGCTGATCCCGTCACATTTGACGCGGGGATAATCCATGTTGAAGGGCGGAAAGATCCAGGTCGGGTCATCCGTATCAATGGAATCCCCCGTAATGGTGATGATGCTGTCCTCACGCACATGGGTCAGGCGGTAGATGCATTCCACATGAAGCGACAT
This sequence comes from Faecousia sp., assembly GCA_045125955.1. GTDB lineage: Bacteria > Bacillota > Clostridia > Oscillospirales > Oscillospiraceae > Faecousia. Next base: position 2,822 of record JBGVNV010000096.1, on the reverse strand, counting down.
CTGCGTGTAAGCTTTCTCAGCCAAGCGCATGGTCTTGTTCCAAAGCTTTGCCCCCTTCGATGCATCTTCCGGAACATCCTCGATGGGCTGACTGCCCCCATCACCCCGGACCCGCAGGACCAGCTCCTCCGACTCCACCTCGATCCAGCGGGCCTCGCCGTATCGCAGGAGTGCCAGTGTGCCATCCACTTCGAGCTGGAGCACGGGACACATATCATTATGAAAACACACCCGGCGCACGCCGTCCCGGCTGGCGGAGAGAATGTCCTGCATGGTGGTTCCCAGCACCTGGGCCAGCCGCTCAAATGTCTCGATCCGGGGAAAGGCCTGGCCGTTTTCCCACTTGGAAACGGTCTTGTCCGAAACATCCAGCTTGAAGGAAAGCTCCGTCTGGGTCATGCCCTTTTCCTCCCGGAGCCGACAGATGTAGTTGCCGAATTTGTACATATCCATACGTTTCACCTCAGCATACCTATACCATACTTCAAATCTTTTTGCAAGGAAAAGCCGGTAGAATTAAAGTAGAGATTGCTTTTACCCCATTTTCATGGCCTCAAATGCCGTAACTGCCGCTCCGAGGTCCCTAGTGCATTCCATCTCCCAAAGCCTTACCCGGTCAAGGATCTTCTCCAGCCCCTGGGGCGGGAAGCACTGGCTTCGCAGGAATTCTAAGGTCTGCTCCGGCACGGCTGGGCGGATGACATTTTCCCTTCCCCGGCTCAGGATGCAGATGCCACCCAGGGGAACACAGACATTGGTGCCGATACCGTGCTTGCCCGTCCAGGGGGAGCCGCAGGCCAGCACTGCATCCCCGGTCAGCTTCAGAAAGGGCTTGTCGTCGTTTACCATCACGGCCCGGTCCCCGAAGACCTCCCGCCACAGCCGGGTGTGGGTGGATTTTCCCGTGCCACAGGGGGCGGTGAAGAGATAGGCCCGCCCGTCCACCGCCACGGTGCTGCCGTGCATCAGCAGCACATCCCGTTGGGCCAGGGCCTCGGCCACCCGCCGCTGGATCACGGACCGCTCCAGGAACATGTCGGAAAATTTCCGCCGCTTCAGGCCCTCTTCATCGGCCTCGATGTTCAGAAGCTCCTGCTCCTGAACCAGGTCCTCACGCTTGACGGTCACATAGAATTCCGGCTCCCGGTCCGTCCAGTATTCCCGGCAGTACATCCGGGTGCTCTCAAACAGGGGCTCCACCCCAATGGCAAAGCCCGCGATCTCCATCACAAAGGGTTCCATATCCGTCCTCCCTCATTCTTAAAAAGTCCGCTGCGTTTGCAGCGGACTTTTGGGTTCCAATCAGATGCCGGCCAGCTTCTTCAGCTCGTCAGCAATGTCGGTCTGCTCCCAGCTCTTGCCCTCGACGCCGAAGTGGCCGAAGCGGGCGGTGGAGCAGTAGATGGGATTGCGCAGAGCCAGCTTCTTGATGATGCCGGCGGGGGTCATGTCCACGGTCTTGCGCAGCAGGGAGGTCATCTCCTCATCGGAAACTACACCGGTGCCGTAGGAGTCCACACGGACGGACACGGGCTCGGCAACGCCGATGGCGTAGGCCAGCTGGACCTGGACCTTGTCGCACAGGCCTGCGGCCACCAGGTTCTTGGCCATGTAGCGGGCGATGTAGGCAGCGGAGCGGTCCACCTTGGTGGGATCCTTGCCGGAGAAGGCGCCGCCGCCGTGACGGGCATAGCCGCCGTAGGTGTCCACGATGATCTTACGGCCGGTCAGACCGGAGTCACCCTGGGGGCCGCCGATGACGAAGCGGCCGGTGGGGTTGACGTAGATCTTGGTGTCGGCGGTGATCATACGCTTGGGAACGGCCTGATAAATGACCTCTTCAATGACAGCCTCGCGGACCTGCTCCAGAGAAGCGGCATCCAGATGCTGGGTGGAGATGACGATGTTGTCAAAACGCTCGGGGTTGCCGTTTTCGTCGTAGACAACGCTGACCTGGCTCTTGCCGTCGGGCAGGATGAAGGGCACCTTGCCGTTCTTGCGGACCTCCGCCAGCTTGCGGGTCAGCTCGTGAGCAAAGGTGATGGGGGCGGGCATCAGTTCCTTGGTCTCGCGGCAGGCGTAGCCGAACATCATGCCCTGGTCGCCGGCACCGATCAGGTCGTACTGATCCTTGCCGCCTTCGCGGTTTTCCATAGCGCTGTCAACGCCCATGGCGATGTCGGGGCTCTGACCATGCAGAGCGGTGAGCACAGCGCAGGTCTTGTAGTCGAAGCTTTCGCCGGAGCCGTCGTAACCGATTTTCTTGACGGTTTCGCGGACGATCTCTTCCACAGAGATGTTGGCGGTGGTGGTCATTTCGCCCATGACCATGACCACGCCGGTGGTGGTGCAGGTCTCACAGGCCACGCGGGCATACGGGTCCTGAGAGAGGATCTCATCGAGCACCGCATCGCTGATCTGATCGCAGATTTTATCCGGATGTCCCTCGGTAACGGACTCGGACGTAAAGAGCTTCTTCATCTTTTCCATATTCATTCTCCTTCAAATGTGCCAGCACGCATGCGTAAAGAAAAACCGCTCCGATTGCGCAAAATCAGAGCGGTACAAATCTTGTCCACACCTCATCTGCCGACATCGCTGTCGTAGGATTTAGCACCGGATTTGACTCCGGTTGCCGGGCTTCACAGGGCCTATTCCCTCCGCCGCTCTGGATAAGGTTATATAGTTCGCTCTCTTTTGAAAGCCGGATAATCATATCAGACTTTTCTCCGTTTGTCAACTATATTCGTTATATTCCACGGTGTTTTCCGACATCCTTTCTGATGCTTGACAGATTCTGCCCCACCCTGTATAATTCCCTC
>JBGVNV010000095.1:0-8885 GCA_045125955.1 Faecousia sp. | reverse complement strand
TTTTTGACTGATGAGGTTGCGGTACCATTTCGCCTAAATGCATTCCTGCGGGCGAATTCGTATTGCCCTCTTCCGTCACGGCTTCGCCGTGCCACCTTCCCCAAAGGGGAAGGCTTTGGCTCCGCAAATCCCAATTTGTGTTATACATCCTCTTTTTCCCGGAACAGGAAAATGGCTGCCAGGGAGGTCAGCAGGAGCAGGTAGGGGTAGAAGAGGTAGCGCATGATCTGGAAGGCGGACAGGTTTACGCCCATTTCCGCGGTGGCGGAGATGGCTACCAGCATCTGGGCACCGTAGGGGATGATACCCTGGGAGATGCAGGAGAAGGTGTCCAGCAGGCAGGCGGAGCGCTTGGGGCTGATGCCGTATTCCTGGGCCATTTCCCTGGCGATGGGGTTTGCCATGACGATGGCCACGGTGTTGTTGGCGGTGGCAATGTCCATGGCGCCCACCAGCAATCCCATGCCCAGCTGACCGCCCTTTTTGCCGTGGAACAGCCGGCGGATGAAGCTCAGCAGGGCGTCAAAGCCGCCGTAAACCCGGATCAGACTGCACATGGCTGCCACCAGAATGGCCACCATGCTGGTCTCGAACATACCCGCCGCGCCGCTGCCCATTCCGGCCAGCAGCTCCGTGGCGGCAGTCTGGCCGGTGGCCAGCATGATGACGCTGCCGGAGACGATGCCCACCAGCAGCACCACAAATACATTGATGCCCGCGACGCCGCCGATGAGCACCAGCACGTAGGGGATGATCTGCACCAGATTGTAGCTGTGGGCTACGATGGCGGTATCATGGCTCCAGGTCATCAGCAGGATCAGCACCAGAGAGCCAATGGCGGCGGGCAGGGCAATGCGGAAATTGCCCCGGAACTTGTCCCGCATGGCGCAGCCCTGACCGTTGCAGGCGGCGATGGTGGTGTCGGAAATGAAGGACAGGTTGTCGCCGAACATGGCGCCGCCCACCACAGTGCCCACGCACAGGGCCGGCGCGTAGCCGGAAGCCTGGGCCACCTCCACGGCTATGGGGGCGATGAGGGTGATGGTGCCCACGCTGGTGCCCATGGCGGTGGAGACGAAGCAGGCTACCGCAAACAGCACTGCTACGGCAAACCGGGCGGGGATCAGGTCCAGCATGAAGTAGGCCACGCTCTGAGCGGAACTGCGGCCCACCACGCCCACAAAGGCACCTGCCGTCATAAAGATCAGCAGCATGGTGATGATGTTTTTATCCCCCACGCCCTGGCCCATAATGGCCAGCTTTTCGTCAAAGCTAAGGCTTCGGTTTTGCAGGCAGGCCACCAGAATGGCAACCAGGAAGGCGATGACGATGGGGATGTTGTAAAAGCCCATGGGGATCTTTAAACCGTATTCAAACAGCAGTCCCAGCCCCAGATACAGGGCCAGAAATACACCGATGGGAAGCAGGGCAATGGGGTTTCCTTTTTTCATGAATGTTTCTCTCTTTCGCAAAATAGGGGGATTATTGGGAATTTTCCAGGTTGTCGATTTCCTTGGCGATCAGGCAGCTGCCCTGATAGACGCAGCTGCCGTAGCAGCAGTCCACCTCAGTCACGGTGCCGTCCTCGGCTACAACCTCCACCATCCGGGAGGCATCCAGCTGGCGGCAGTAGCCGGAAATAAATTTTTCGGTTTCCATTATTCGTCCTCCGTAACGCAGTAGCCTCTGGGACCCAGGGTCAGCCAGTCCGGGGCTACGATTTGCAGGTTGAAGCCCACCAGCAGCTTGCCGGAGGGGATTTCCCAAGGGTCGGCGCCTCGGTTGCAGTAGACCCGGTAGGTTTTGCCCTCATAGCTGCGGGTGAAGCCTACATGCCGGTCCCCGGCCTGGAAGAACTGAATGTCACCCAGCCGGAAAGCGGGGTGGTTCCGGCGCAGAGCGCCCAGCCGCTTGAAGTGGTTGAGGAAATCCTCGTTTTCCCGCCCCCAGGGGTAGGGGCGGCGGTTGAAGGGGTCACGGCCGCCTTCCATGCCCGCCTCGTCGCCATAGTACAGGCTGGGGCTGCCGGGGAGGGTGTATTGCAGGAAGGAGGCCATCAGCAGACGGTCGTAGGCAATGTCATACTGGTTCCGGGACAGGCGGCGCTTTGCCATCTCCTCCCGGGAGCCGGAGAAATCGTCCACCAGGGCGGTGAGGATCCGGGGGGTGTCGTGGGTGCCCAGCAGGTTCATGTTGCACTGGACCACCTCCGGCGGGTAATTCTCCACAATGGACATGACCGTTTCCTTCAGCCCTGCGCCGCCGTCGTGACCGCGGACGTAGTTGATAATGGCGGTGCGGAAGGGGTAGTTCATGACGCTGTCCAGCTCTCCGGCGGTGAAGTAGGTCCGGCGGCGGCCGTAGGCCACCTTGGTGGAGGCATCTTCCCAAACTTCGCCCAGCAGCAGCGCGTCGGGGTTGATGCCCTTGATCCGCTGGCGCAGAAGGGAAATGAACTCGTCGGGCAGCTCGTCGGCCACATCCAGCCGGAAGCCGTCTGCCCCCAGCTTCATCCAGTGGGCCACCACGCTGTCCTCGCCGGTGATGATATAGTCGATAAAGGCGGGGTCCATCTTGTTCACTGTGGGCAGGGTGTCGAAATTCCACCAGGAATTGTAGCTGTCCGGCCAGTTGTGGAAGGTGTACCAGCTGTAGAAGGGGGATTCGGTGGAATTATGAGCGCCCTTGGAAGGGAACGCGCCCTCCCGGTTAAAGTACAGGCTGTTGGAGCCGGTGTGGGAGTACACGCCGTCCAGCACCACCCGGATGCCCCGCTTGTGGGCGGCCTCGCACAGGGCGGTGAACTCCGCCTCGGTGCCCAGCATGGGGTCGGGGGTCTTGTAGTCGCCGGTGTCGTAGCGATGGGAAGAAAATGCCTTGGAGATGGGATTCAGATAGAGGATGGTGGTGCCCAGGGAGGCGATGTAGTCCAGCTTCTCCCGGATGCCCTTGAAATTGCCGCCGTAGAAGTCGTTGTTCAGGACCCGGCCCCAGCGGTCGGGCTCCCACTCCACCTCCTCATACCAGTCCTTGTGGACGGTATAGGGCTTCAGCTTGCCGGTCAGGTCCACCTTGCCGGCCTTGTGGAACCGGTCGGGGAAGATCTGGTAGATGATGGCGCCCTTGGCCCAGTCGGGGGTGGTGAAATCCTCGGGGACCACGCTGACCTGCCACAGGTCGCCCTCCTCCATATTGGTGTCGTCGCCCTGCTTGAAGAGCCGGAAGGAGCCGTTCTTCTGGATGACCTGGAAATAGTAGAAATACAGTCCCCGCTCCTTGATGGTCACGTTGCCCGTGAAGAGCTCGTAGGGACCCTTCCTGGAGCGGCATTTCAGGACATATTCGCCGTAGGGGGTGCCGTCCTCCCACTGGACCAGACAGACCACCTGGGTGGCCTGGACGGTGCTGGGGACGTGGATGCTGAGCTTGCATTTCTGACCGGGGATAAGGGTGCCAAAGGGGTCCTTGTGGGCAAGCAATTTGCTGTCGTAAAGAATCCGCATAAGTGTCTCCTGAGAAATAGTAGTGAAAAAATGCCCGCAGGCTATTTCAGTATACCACAATCCACAGGTGCATTGCAAGTGCGTGGGGGAGAATTTCGCTCCGGGATCGCAAGCGCGCGTAGGGGCGACCCTTGCGGTCGCCCAAGACCCCGCCATGCATGGCGGGGAGGGCTGCCGCGAGGGCAGCCCCTACGCGGTTGTAACCAAATTTCCGATCGGTCATAACATGGAATGAGCGGTGAAGCCGCTCCAAAATTCCAGCTCTGGAGGTAATCTTATGTGCAACAACAACTGCTTCGGTGGCAACAACTGTCTGTGGATCATCATCCTGCTCATCCTGTTCTGCGGCTGCGGCAACATGGGCGGCATGACCACGAACAACGGCTGCGGCAATAACTGCGGCTGCGGCGGCCACGACTGCTGCTGCTAACCGCTAGATGACCGGGCCTCCCGCAAGGGAGGCCCTTTTTCCATATTGCAGCCCCGTTTGGGCGACGGGATATGCCTCGATGACCTCCTGTGTAAATCAGAAGAATCAGCCCCTGCCTACCTCTGTCATTGCGAGGAGCGAAGCGACGTGGCAATCCGTTCTCCTTCCGTCCCCATAGGGGACGGGCGGTGCTTCGCACCGCAGGGGATGCGGATTGCCACGGGCCTGACGGCCCTCGCAATGACGTGGAAATTTGGGGGCTGGTCCTTCTGATTTGTTGCGGTAATTATGGAAACACTGCGGGCGATTCGTGAATCGCCCCTACGAACCGGCTGCGTGTCTGCCGCTCCATTCGTTGACTTTGGTGCCGGGGCATGGTAAAATAAACAATAACCCAAAACAGAACACGTCATTGCGAGGGCCGTCAGGGCCGTGGCAATCCCGTGGATCTTTTGCAGTTTACCCTGGGAGCATTCGGAAAATCGACGGGATTGCCACGGGCTTCGCCCTCGCAATGACGTGCTTTTTTCAGCTCCCCGAACATTGGAGGTTTTCCCTATGACCTACATCCTGATGGCCCTCTTTGCGGCGGGGGCGGTGGCTCTGGACCAGTGGACCAAGGCCCTGACCGTTGCCAACATCGCCCTGCATAGCCGGGTCCCCTTCTGGGACGGGCTCTTCCGCTTCACCTACGTCCAGAACACCGGCGCGGCCTTTTCCAGCTTCCTGGGCCAGCAGTGGCTCTTTGCCCTGATCTTCACCGTGTTCACCGTGGCTCTGGCCTACGAGCTGAAGAGGAACACCATGGGCTTCCAGCCCTTTGAGCGGTGGTGCCTGGTGGCCATCTGGGCCGGGGGCTTAGGCAACATGATCGACCGGGTAAGGCTCGGCTACGTGGTGGACATGATCGAGCTGGAATTCATGCGCTTTCCCGTGTTCAATGTGGCCGACTGCTTCATCACCTGCGGCTGTGTGCTGCTGATCGCACACCTGATTTTCTTCAACAGGGAATTTTTCAAGGACGAGAAAAAATAACATCGTAGGGCGGGCGGCATTGCCCCCGCCGACCACGCCGGACACGCACCCGGCCCGGTCGGGTCCGGCCTGCATCGGTCACAACCGCAATACCATGACCCTGTTCAACGTCCCAACCGGTCGGCGGAGGCAGTGCCATCCGCCCTACAGGGTTTTCATTTATGTGAGGAACGACTATGATTTTTACCGCTGATACCCCCGGCGAGCGTTTGGATGCCTTTCTCGCCCGGGTGGCTGATATGAGCCGCAGTGCCGCCCAGAAGCTCATTGAGCAGGGAAATGTGCTGAAAAACGGCAAAAAACCCAAGAAAAACGACCGTCTGGAGCCCGGCGACACCATCGAGGTGGAGATCCCGGAGCCCGTGGCGGTGGACATCCAGCCCACCGAGATGGACCTGGAGATTGTGTACGAGGATGACGATGTGCTGGTCATCAACAAGCCCAAGGGCCTCGTGGTCCATCCCGCCGCAGGCCACCAGGACGATACCCTGGTCAACGGCCTGATGCACGCCATGGGCAACAACCTCTCCGGCATCAACGGCGAGCTCCGCCCCGGCATCGTCCACCGGATCGACAAGGACACCTCGGGCCTCTTGGCCGTGGCGAAGAACGACTACGCCCACACCATGCTGGCCTCCCAGCTCAAGGACCACTCCATGGCGCGCACCTACGAGTGCATCGTGGTCGGCTCCTTCCGGGAGGACAGCGGCACGGTGGATGCCCCCATCGGGCGGCATCCCTCGGACCGCAAGAAAATGTGCGTCACCGAGCGCAATTCCCGCCACGCCGTGACCCACTGGGAGGTCATCAAGCGGTACCGGGGCTACACCCACATCCGCTGCAAGCTGGAAACCGGCCGGACCCACCAGATCCGCGTCCACATGGCGCACATCGGCCACCCCATCCTGGGCGATGTGGTTTATGGCCACAAAAAGAAGGAGCTGGGCCAGGACAGCCAGTGCCTCCATGCAGGAGCCCTGTGCTTCCGCCACCCCAGGGATGGACGGCCCGTGCTGGTGTTTGCACCACTGCCGGAGTATTTTAAAGAGGTCATCGAAAAGCTGGAGCGGATGGGTTAACCGCTGACAGGCACCATCTACCACTGTCATTGCGAGGAGGGCATAGCCCGACGTGGCAATCCGTTTTCTTTCCGACCCCTCCGGGGGGCGGGCGGTGCTTCGCACCGCAGGGGTTACGGATTGCCACGGGCCTGACGGCCCTCGCAATGACAGAAGTGATCGTTACACTCCGCAACCGACCAACTGCCAAGGAGGATTTACAATGGGCATTTACTCTGATGTACTGCTGACCGTTGATTTTGACCGCACGCTCACCGCGCCGGATTCTTCCATTCCGGAGCGGAATCTGGAGGCGATCCGGTATTTTATCGACAATGGCGGCGTGTTTACGGTGAACACGGGCCGGTCTGTGCCCATGTATTCGAGCAAGCTGGAGCTTGTCCCCGTCAATGCGCCCCTGCTGCTGTACAACGGCTCTGCGGCTTATGACAAGGAGCGGCGGGAGTTCACTTTTGCCACGCCCATCGACCTTGACATGGTGGAGACTCTGAAGAAGACCATGGAGCTCTTCCCCGACTGCGCCGTGGAGCTGCAGGGCATGGAGCACCACTACCTCTTCACTCCCAATGCGGGCTGGGCCGCCTATAACGAGCACAACCGCTGTCCCTACGCCTTTTGTGAGCTGGACGAGGCTCCCGGCCCCTTCCTGAAGTTCACCCTCTATGGCGAGTTTCGGGATGTGACCGTGGCGGACCTCTACAATGGCTCCGCCGAGGAATTCGCCCGGTTTGATGAGATCCATAAGCAATTAGAGGAGGTCTTCGGGGACAAGTGTGTGGTCTTCCGGGCCGCCAACCGGATCATCGACATCCACGCCAAGGGCGTCAGCAAGGCCAAGTCCGCCCGGCGGCTCCAGGCCGAGCTGTGCCGGAAGATCCTCGTCTGCGTGGGCGACGGCGAAAACGATGTTTCCATGATGAACGACGCCGATTACGCCTTCTGCCCCGGCGATGCCATCATCCGGGACCGCTTCCCCAACGTCTGCAATTGCGCCGATGGCGCGGTGGCGGATGTTATCTACAAAAAAATCCCGGAAATTTTGGAAGTATCCTAACTTTTCGCAAAAGTGGCTGAACACGCGGCGAGAATAAATTGCGCCGGAAAAGGCCGAGGACGACGGTGGGCCGTCGCCCACCTAGGACGAGAACGCATTCCGGCACGATTTAGGCCGCCGCGGGTCAGTTATTTTTTGCGAAATGTTAGGATTAGGACTTGACAAATTCGGCTGTCTGTGATATGATTTCCTGGCTGAGAACGCAAGACAGCTTATGCGGGTGTAGTTCAATGGTAGAACACCAGCCTTCCAAGCTGGTCACGCGGGTCCGATTCCCGTCACCCGCTCCACTTTTCTTACATGCGCCAGTAGCTCAGTTGGATAGAGCAACTGCCTTCTAAGCAGTAGGCCAGGGGTTCGAGTCCCTTCTGGCGTGCCATTTTTCTTCCGCAACTCAGCAAATTGAATATGGTGGATATAGCACAGTTGGTTAGCGCGTCAGATTGTGGCTCTGAAGGTCGTGGGTTCGAATCCCATTATCCACCCCAGAAAAAAAGAACCAGTCCTTTTGGACTGGTTCTTTTTTTCTGGCGACACGGCGATAATGGGATTCGAAAGCCCGGCCCCGGCGCAGCCGGGGTGAAAAACAGTCCGGGGGACTGTTTTTCAGGGCGTGGGAGAATCCAAGGGTCGGTGACGGCAGTCCGTAGGACTGTTGGCACCGACCCTTCCGTTTTTCCGCAGGCGTTCTGTGGGGCATTTTCCCGATGCCAACGGCATCGGCGGGCGATTCCTGAATCGCCCCTACAGCGTTCTTTACCGATCCCAATGGTCGCAGCTCACCCCGCCGCCGGCGGTGATGGTGCTGCCGTGGATCTCGTCCGCCTGGACATTCCCTCCGGCGTGGACGCTGCCCTCCACACAGTCGCAAGCCACATTGCCCCCGGCGTTGACGCTTCCCGCCACATCGTCACAATTCACGCCGCCCTGGGCGGAGATGTTGCCCTTGACATTGTCGCAGTTGATCGTCCCTCCGGCCTGGACATGGCCAAAGACATCATCACAATTCACATCGCCCCCGGCTGTCGCATTGCCCATGACGGCATCACAGGTCACATTCACCGCGCTTTCGATGTTCAGCGCCGGGCCCTCATAGCAGAAGTGGATCTCATCGGCAGCGGGGCTGCTTTGGATCTGGCGATGGCCGATGTACAGGACCACCCGCAGGGTGTCGTCGTCGGGCCAGGGATACGGCGGCTGGGCCGGGAAGGACACCGCCTTCGGCTCCCGGCCGAAGAGCTGATCCAATGTGATGCCGAAGATGTCCGCCAACGCGGGCAGCAGTGCGATGTCCGGGCAGCTCTGGCCCGATTCCCATTTGCTCACCGCCTGATTGGTGACTCCCAAACGCTGGGCCAGGGCCTCCTGGGTCAGGCCCAGATTTTTACGATACCTGACAATGATCTCGTGCATATTCGTTTCCTCCTGATCGGTTGGTTTGTTCACCGTCATCCTATCAGAAACTTAGAAAAAGCACAATGGAATGTTGGTTGAATCGGGAAATTCGGTTTCCAACCAGCGGTTGGACAGTCGACCCCACAGAATTTCGTTGCCCCAATGTAGACCAACTATGTAAAGTCAAGTGGTCGGGCGGATGTAGTCTCTGGAAAACGGTGTATTTTTATTAAGGATAGCGAAAATGACTCTGACGAGCTTTTTTGCGCAATGTGAGACAGCGATATTGAAATGCTTACCCTCACCTTGCTTTTTGCTCAGATACGCAGCAAAAGTCTCCTCATACTGCGGAACCATCCTGGCAGCTTGGATCAGTGCCCAGCGCAGGA
>JBGVNV010000094.1:0-17610 GCA_045125955.1 Faecousia sp. | reverse complement strand
GAATATGGGTCTGGTGGGACTGATCTGCACGGCGCTCTACCGGCTCCCCGGCGAGAAGGCCAGCCACGCCGCCACCTTGGTCACCATTCTGACCACCGGCTTCGGCTCCTGGGGCATCCACATCGTCAACATGTGGCCGACCATGCTGGGCGTGGTGCTCCACTGCATCATCAGAAAGCAGAAGCTCGGCTCCCACACCAATGCCATGCTCTTCACCACCGGCCTCGCCCCCTTCATGTCCGAGCTGATGGTGCGCTACCCCAACCCCGCTGTAGTGGGCTTCACCCCTGTGGGCGTTCTGGCGGCGCTCGGCATCGGCATCACCGCGGGCTTCTTCATCCCCGAGGGTCTGGACAACTCCCCGAAGATCCACAAGGGCTTCGCCCTCTATTCCGCCGCCCTCCCCGTGGGCATGATCGCCTTTCTGCTGCAGAGCGTGCTGTACAAGGCCATGGGCATCCCGATCCCCGGTGCCATCTCCGAGCTCCATGTGGCAAATCCCTATATCGTCCAGGGCTTCTGCCTTGCCCTGTTCTCCGGCTGCGTCATTGCCGCGCTGCTGATGGGCTGCACGCTGCGGGATTACTGGCATCTGCTGACGGATCCGGATCAGGTCGTGTGCTTCTCCAGCGTCTACAGCAACGGCCATATGCTGATGAATGTGGGCTTTTACGGTCTGTACATTCTGCTTTATTACACCGTCATCGGCGCAGAGTTCAACGGTGTCACCTTCGGTGTCATCTTCTGCATGCTCTCCACCTGCAATTCCGGCACCCATCCGGGCAACATCTGGCCCATCACCCTGGGCTACGCCATGGCCTCCCAGATCTTCCAGCGGATCGCCCCCATGGTGGGCGGCGATTACGTCCAGTACCTGCATGCCCAGCCCATCATCGTGGGCCTGTGCTATGCCAACGGCCTGAGCCCCATCGCGGACAAATACGGCTGGTTCTACGGCATGGTCGCCGCCATGGCCCATTTCTGCATGGTCACCACCGTTCCCCAGCTCCACGGCGGCATGTGCCTGTACAACGGCGGCTTCACCGCCGCATTGGTCTGTCTGCTGATGATCCCCGCCCTGGAGCGGCACTTCCGCACCAAGCGCGAACGCCGGAGCAAAATCACACAATGACTTCCAAAGAGGACCGCGCTGCGGTCCTCTTTGAGTGTGTCGAAAAACTACACGTCATTCCGAGCCAGTGCGCACTACTCCGTGGGAATCCCGTAGATAGAAGTAAAAGCCCTCGAAACCTGGGCAAAAAAATGACGGGATTGCCACGTCGGGCTACGCCCTCCTCGCAATGACGTGCTTTTTTGACAGTCTGAAAGAGGACCGCAGTGCGGTCCTCTTTTTTGCACAGTTTTTTCTGGACATTTTGGTTAAGATATGGTAAATTTATGTATATCTTTTTCTCCGGGAGACGATCTATGAAAAATCTGAACAAAATGTCCGAGGACCATTTCCTGAAGATCTTTTTCACCTGCTTCAGCCTGAGCTTTATCATCGCATCCGGCTTCATGCCCGATGTGGATCAGCTGTCCGTGGGTCTGCTGCGCATCCTGAACAGCCCCACCAAGGCCGCCACCAACTTCTTCTCTGTGGGCGGCTATGCGGCCACCTTTATGAACATGGGTCTGGTGGGTCTGATCTGCACCTGGCTGTACTGCATCCCCGGCCGTCAGGCCAACAACGCCGCCACGCTGGTGACGCTGCTGACCGTGGGCTTCGGCTCCTGGGGCATCCATATTTTGAATATCTGGCCCACCATCCTGGGCGTCGCCCTCCACTGCTTGGTCAAGGGCGAGAAGCTTGGCTCCCGCACCAACGCCATGCTCTTCTCCACGGGCCTGGCCCCCTTCATGTCCGAGCTGATGGTCCGCTATCCCTACCCGGAGACCGTGGGCATCCACCCCTCCGGCGTGGCCCTGGCTCTGATCGTGGGCGTATTCGTGGGTTATTTCCTGCCCGCGGGCCTGGACAACTCTCCCAAGATCCACAAGGGCTTCGCCCTCTACTCCGCCGCCCTGCCCATCGGCATGACCGCCTTCCTGCTCAACGGCTTTTTGTACAAGGCCATGGGCGTTCCCGTGCCCGATGCGGTGTCGGACCTGAGCGTGGCGGACCCCGCCATCTGCAACACCTTCTGCATCGTGCTGTTCGTGGGCTTCATCGTCGTGGCCCTGCTCATGGGCTGCTCCCCCAAGCATTACATTCAGAGCATCCTCAGCCCCCAGCATGTGGTCCACTTCGGCGCGGCCTTCGGCAACGCTGCCATGCTGATGAACGCCGGTGTCTTCGGCCTGTTCATCCTGGGCTACTTCAATTTCGTAGGTGCGGAGTTCAACGGCATCGTCTTCGGCAGTGTGTTCTGTATGCTCTCCACCTGCAACTCCGGCTCCCATCCCCTGAACGCCATTCCCATCCTGATGGGCTATGCCTTTGCGGAATTTTTCTTCCAGACCATGACTCCCTTCTCCGGCGGCGAGGTCACCCATCTTTTGCGCTCCCAGTCCCTGATCGTGGGCATCTGCTACGCCAACGGCCTGAGCCCCATCGCCCACGAGTACGGCTGGCGTTACGGCATCCTGGTGTCCGCCATGCACTTCTGCATGGTCACCACCACCCCCCAGCTCCACGGCGGCATGTGCCTGTACAACGGCGGCTTCACCGCCGCACTGGTGTGCCTGCTGATCCTGCCCGGCATGGAGCGGCACTTCCGCACCAAGCACGAACGCCGCAGCAGCTACCAGAAGCCCAAGCTGCGGATGGCCCCCACCAAGCATTGATCGAAAGGTTCTGCCGCTTTCCCGGCAGAACCTTTTTCCATTCGGTTCCATTGAAATTGCGAAAATTTTATGTTAAAATGACACCATCATAGAAAAAGAGAGGAACTTCATCATGGCATGGCTCGACAAGATCCATCATCCCGAAAAATATCTGACCTGGTTCTGCAAGTGGGCGGTGCTGGGCGTGCTGATGGGCTCCATCGGCGGCGTTCTGGGTGCGGTTTTCCACCACGCCCTCCATTTTGTCACCCACCTGCGTCTGGAGCACACCTGGCTGGTGCTGCTGCTGCCCATCGGCGGTCTGCTCAGCGTCGGCTGGTACAGAATCCTGAAGCTGAAGAAAAACCGGGGCACCAACGAGATCATCGATGCCGTTCTGGACGGCGAGGAGCTCAAGCCCCAGATCGCCCCCGGCATCTTCGGCGCGGCCATGCTGACCCACCTCTTCGGCGGCTCTGCCGGGCGTGAGGGCGCGGCTCTGCAGCTGGGCGGCAGTGTGGCATCCGGCTTGAGCAAGCTGTTCCGCCTGGAGCGGGATGACCGCCGGGTGCTGATCATGGCGGGCATGAGTGCCGTCTTCGCGGGCCTCTTCGGCACACCCCTGACCGCCGCCCTCTTCTGCATGGAGTTTGAGAGCGTGGGCACCATCTTCTCTCCTGCACTGCTGCCCTGCTATCTGGCGGCCTTCACCGCCAGCTCCGTGTCCGCCCGGATGGGTGTCCACGCCGAGGGACTGCCCCTGGATACCGCCGCAGTCCTGTCCCTGAACAACCTGTGGGCGTATCTGCTGCTGGCGGTGCTGATCTCCCTGCTGGGCATCACCATGTGCAAGGTCTTCCACGAGGCGGAGCATCTGGCCGCCCATCGTATGAAGAACCCCTGGCTCCGCATTGCCGTCGGCGGCGCGCTTATTGCCGCCATGACGTTCCTCGCAGGGGACCACCGGTTCAACGGCGCGGGCATGGACATGGCTCTGGAGGCCGTTGGCGGCCACGCAGACTGGTATTCCTTCGCCGTGAAGATGCTCTTCACCGCCGTGACCCTGGCCGCCGGCTTCAAGGGCGGCGAGATCGTGCCCACCTTCTGCATCGGTGCCACCTTCGGCTGTGTGGTGGGCGGATTCCTGGGGCTGGATGCGGGCATCTGCGGCGCGCTGGGCCTCATCGGCCTGTTCTGCTGCGCCACCAACTCCCCCCTGGCCTCCATCGTGCTGAGCATCGAGATGTTCGGCGGTGCGAACCTGCACCTGTTCGCCCTGGTGTGCGTGATCTGCTTCGTCCTCTCCGGTCACAGCGGTCTCTACGCCAGCCAGATCATCCAGTTCGACAAGGCCTCCACCATCCAGTCCGCCAGAGAATCTTAAAAATTCTGAAGACCTGTGCAATGCTCTTGCACAGGTCTTTTTTCTTTGGTATACTCAAAGAAAAGGAGGTAATTACCATGAAACACACCCGCATTTTGACGCTGCTCCTGTGCATGGTCCTGCTGCTGACCGCCTGCGGCTCCAATGCCCCCACCGAGGAGATGGGCATCTCCGACAACGGCTATTATGCCCCGGACGGCGAGTACGGCCGGGTCCCCGGCGAGACCATGGCGGCCAGTGAGCTGAAATCCGATTCCGCCGGTCTGACCGAGATCCCCGCCGGGGACCGCAAGCTCATCAAGACCGTCACCATCAACGCTGAGACGGAGCACTACGACGACCTGATCCCCGCCCTGGATGAAAAGATCATCGCCCTGGGGGGCTATGTGGAGTCCCGGGAGACGGGCAGCTACACCCGTGACCGCCGCTGGAGCCGGATGACCGTCCGCATTCCCGCAGAGCAGCTGGCGGGCTTCGTAGCCCATGTGGGCGAGAATGCCAATGTGCTCTCCACCTCCGAGCAGACCCAGGATGTGACCCTCCAGTACGCCGACACCGAGGCCAAAATCACCGCCCTGAAGACGGAGCAGAACCGGCTGCTGGAGCTGCTGGCCGAGGCCCAGAATCTGGGCGAGATTTTGGAAATCGAAGCACGCTTAAGCGATGTGACCTACGAGCTGGAGCGTTACGAGTCCCAGAAGCGGAGCTACGACAACCGCATCGTCTACGCCACCGTCACCTTAAGCATCCAGGAGGTCCGGACCCTGACTCCCGTGGAGAAGCCCACCGTCTGGAAGCGCGTCAGCAACGGCTTCCGGGAGTCCCTGGAGGGCGTGGGCAACGGTCTTGTGAACATTTTCGTGTTCCTGACCGCCGGTTCCCCCTATCTGGTGATCTGGGGCGCGGTGATCTGGGGCATCGTCGCCCTCGCCCGCAAGCTGCGCAGGAAAAGACAAAAATGTAAGCAGTCGCCCCCCTCTCAAACCCCTTGACAGATATGATATAATACCTTCTGTTGGAAATAATCCGATTTTCTTCCCAAATCCGGGAAAACTCTATTGCGGTTTTCGGCAGGATTTGTTATACTGAAACAAGATGCCACAGACTTAAGAAAGAAGGTTTTCATATATGGCTACTGAGCTGACTCCCAACGAGGGCAAGAAGGGCGTAACCGTCATCAACGGCGTTTCCTACCAGCGTCTGCCCATCAAGACCCACCTGATCACCAAGGACGACGACATTGTCGAGGTCGCCTACCAGTACGGTGCTCCCGTCATGGCCGACAAGGACGATGTGCTGTTCATCTCCGAGAAGTGCGTCGCCTGTTCCCAGGGCCGCGCCATTCCCCTGGCTGACATCCATCCCCGCAAGCTGGCCGTCTGGCTGAGCAACTACGTCACCAAGACCCCCCACGGCATCGGCCTGGGCATGCCTGAGACCATGGAGATGGCTCTGCAGGAGGTCGGTGCTCCCCGGATCCTCTTCGCCGCCGCTGTTTCCGTCATCGGCAAGAAGATCTTCAAGAAGAAGGGCTGGTTCTACACCGTGGCCGGCTACAAGGCCCGCTCCATCGACGGCCCCTGCCACAACACCATCCCCCCCTACAACCACTATGTGGTCCTGGGCCCCGAGAACCCCGACAAGGTCGCCAAGGAGTGCGCCGATCGTCTGGGCTACCGGGTCATCGTGGTCGACATCAACGACCTGGAGGGCCAGATCCTGGGCACCTCCGATCCCAGCATGGACCGCGACCTGTACGTCAAGATCCTGAAGGACAACCCCCTGGGGCAGGACAACCAGCAGACCCCCATGGGCGTCATCCGCACCGTCAAGGAGTAATCTGCAAGGTTCCCTTGCATCGACATAAATCCCTTTTGGCGGATTTTCGATATACGCCTTGCATTCGATATGTGCAATGCACTCGATATGCCCTGCGGGGCGAGAGTGGATTTAGATCATATCGAATTTGCGTGAGCAAATATATCGAATCCGCATCGGCGGATATATCGATTTTGCGCCAGCAAAAATATCGACACCCGATGAAGCAAGTCGCTTCATCGGGTGTTTTTATATCTGAAAGAATTATGATTGCTCCACCATGCCTGCCAAAACGGATAAGCATTTCTTAATTTTTCGACGGTGGTTGAAAGTCGCGCAAAAGTAGTCTATAATGGAAGAAAATTCTCAGAATCGAGGCCATGCCCATGTCCAGATATCCTGACGACCGCCGTCCGCCTGTCCGGCAGCAGTCCCGCCCCGCTCCCCCGAAGAAAAAGCCCGCGCCCGCCTCCCGTCCGGCCCAGCCCCGGCCCCAGCAGAGCTGCCCCGCCCAGGGCCGTCCCCAGCAGACCCGGTCCCCGGTGAGGAAGGCAGCCCCCCAGCAGACCCGAAAGCCCCAGCCTGCACGGAAGCCGCCCCAGAAGACGAAGGCACCCCAGCGTCGCTATGGCTCTCTGGTGCTGTTCCTCTGGGCCGCCCTGGCCTTCCCGGAGCTGGTGCTCCACCTGTCCACCGCCAAGAGCGGCGATCTGATGCTGAATTCCGGCCTGGTGCTGGGTCCTGTCTTTGCGATCCTGCCCGCCTGCATCCTCTTTGCGGTCTGCACCTCCCTGTCCAGGGGCGCGAATTACCTGCTGACTGTGGTCTACAGCGCGCTGAGCTTCCTGCTCTGCGCCAGCCAGCTGGTCTACTACCGCATTTTCGGCACCTTCTACACCTTCTTCTCCATGACCAACGGCGCGGGTGCCTTCCAATTCGGTGCCACCATCGCCACGGCCATCAGGTCCAATCTGCTGACCCTGCTGCTCATGGCGGCTCCCCTGCTGGTGCTGCTCTTTAGCGGCAGACGGCGTTACCGCTTCCACCGCCGGGGCACCCTGGCTCCCAAGGTGGCTCTGGTGGCCCTGGGCATCGCCATCCAGCTCGTCACCGTCTGGGCTCTGCCCAGCTTCGGCGGCACCGACGACACCACCGCCTACGGCCTGTACCACAACGCCTCCGATGCCTACCTGGGCGTCAACAAGCTGGGTCTGCTCACCGCCTTCCGGCTGGATATGACCCGGACCCTGACGGGCAGCTCCGCCAGCGGCTCCATCGTCCTGGGCGAGCCCACCCCCATGGAGACCACCGAACCCGAGGCTCCCGAGACCCCCTCCGAGCATCAGTTCCTGACCGCCGAGACCGAGGGCACCACGCCCCCCGCCGAGACCACTCCCCCGGAGACCACCGTTCCCCCCGAGACCGAGCCCCCCGTCCCCACCTGGGACACCAGCCCCAATGTGCTGGATATCAATTTTGAGGCTCTGATCGAGTCTGCGGAAAGCAAGGCTGTGAAGGAGGTCCACCAGTATTTCTCCGCCCGGACCCCCTCCAACAAAAACGCCAAGACCGGCATGTTCAAGGGCAGCAACCTGATCCTCATCACCGCCGAGGCCTTCTCCCATCTGGCCGTCAGCGAGGAGCTGACTCCCACCCTCTACAAGCTCATGCACGAGGGCTTCTACTTCACCGATTACTACGTCCCCGACTGGGGCGTGAGCACCACCGACGGTGAGTACGCCCACCTGACGGGCACCATCCCCAAGGACGGCGTCTGGAGCTTCAAGCGTTCTGCGGATAATTACATGCCCCTGACTCTGAACCAGCAGCTCATGAAGCTGGGCTACAACTCCTACGCCTACCACGGCCACACCTACACCTACTACAGCCGCGACAAGTACCTGACCAACCTGGGCTACAATTACAAGGGCCTGGGCGGCGGTCTGGAGGTCAAGAAGACCTGGCCCGAATCCGATGTGGAAGTCGTTGATTTGTCAACGGCGGATTTCGTGGGCAGTGAGCCCTTCTCCGTCTACTACATGAGTATCTCCGGCCACCGGGAGTTCACCTTCGGCGGCAACTACATCGCCTCCAAGAACAAGGAGCTGGTGGCAGATCTGCCCTACAGCAGCAATGTCCGGGCGTATCTGGCCACCCAGCTGGAGCTGGAAATGTCCATGGAGCTGCTGCTCCAGCGGCTGGAGGAGGCCGGCGTGCTGGATAACACCGTCATCGTCCTCACCGCCGACCACTATCCCAACGGCCTGACCGCCGAGGAGATGGGCGAGCTGCTGGGTCACACCCCCGAGGGCAATTTCGAGATCTACCGCAACGGCTGCATCATCTGGAAGCAGGGCATGACCCCGGAGACCATCGACGAGCCCATGAGCCATCTGGACCTGCTGCCCACGGTGAGCAACCTCTTCGGCCTGGAGTTCGACTCCCGCCTGTACATGGGCCGGGATGTGTTCTCCGATGCGGAGCCCCTGGTCATGTTCCGCAACCGCAGCTGGATCACCGCCGATGCCCGCTACAATTCCCAGACCGGCAAGGCCGAGTTCTTCTCCGGCGCGGAAAGCTCCGAGTATGTCAAGGCCATCAACACCGAGGTGGGCAACCGCTTCGCCGTGTCCACCCGAATTCTGGAAAACGACTACTGGCGCATCCTCTTCCAATAACGCACTGCACCCCCGGACCTTCGTCCGGGGGTGCTGCAATTCTTAATTTTTCTTAAGTTCGACCGGAATCGATTTCTTTTTCTGTCGCAAGTAGTATAATAAGGTCATCTGATAGCATGAGGTGACTGCCATGAAAAAGAGAATCTTTGCGCTGGTGATGCTCCTGTCGATCCTGCTCTGCGGCTGCGGCGATGATACCCCGAAATCCGACAGCGATGCGCCGGGTCGGATGGTCCGCCGCATCGAGGTTGCCATTCAGCCTGAGAATCCCGAATACGACCGGGTGTACCAGACTCAGGAGAACATGAACAATCTGCTGGCCCTCCTGCGGTCCATGGAAAACGACACAGCCCCCGATGTGGAGCCGGATCTGCACAGCGGTCAGATCTACTACACCGCCACGGTCACCTTCGCCAACGGTCAGCAGAGCGTCTACTACCTGCTGGGCCACACCTACATGCGCCTGGGCGATGACCCCTGGTGCGTCATCACCGACGAACAGTCCATGGCCTTCAATACCTTCCTCCGGGAACACCCCTCCGATGACACCCCCGCCCCTACCGAGACCGCCACAGTCCCCGCAGAAACCACCGCACCTACCGAATGATAAACGGGCGTGCTGCAACTTCGCAGCACGCCCGTAAATTGTTCTGGTTGGTATATAATAAATGCAAAAATGTTAGTCCAATGACTTCAAATATACGTCAAGTAATTGCAACGCTGTTTCCTTATCCTTGCTGTTGCATCGATTCAGCCGTTCCCACAACTCCGACTCTTTCGCAGATTGCGGTTCGTCACTACGAGTCAGGATCTCATCAGGTGTAATGTGAAATACCTTGCAGATTTTCAAAACGGTTTCGATCCGCATATTGACATTTCCGCGCTCGATATCCGCGTAGGTACGATCCGAAAGACCAGAAGCCTCCGCCACTTCTGCCTGGGTCATCCCAAGTCTCCTGCGAACCGAATGAAGCTTTTCCCCCACTGCCTGCAAATCAAAAATCAGCATTATATTTCCCTCCCCGTATTTGATATAGGAATTATACTTCCCATATCACTTGACAAACAGGCAGTATACCCCTATAATAACCAGAAGAGTAGTTCCGTTTTAAGACTTTAACTACACTTGCATCTTAAAACCATATAAGGAGAAAAATATTATGGACGAAAATACCATCTCCACCAACACCGTACAGCAGAACACCAAGTTCTGTAAGCACTGCGGAAAGCAGATCAACGCTGCTGCCGTGCTCTGCCCTCACTGCGGTTGCCAGGTGGAGGAGCTGAAGCACGCAGAACAGCCCAACATCGTAATCAACAATACCAATACCAACACCAACAAAAATACCAACATCAATAGCCCCGTTGTCGCGCTCCGTCCCAAAAACAAGTGGGTCGCATTCCTGCTCTGCTTCTTCCTGGGTGCATTTGGTGCCCACAAGTTCTATGAGGGCAAAATTGGTATGGGCATCCTGTATCTCTTTACCTGCGGCCTCTTTGGTATTGGATGGCTGATCGACTGCATCGCACTGCTCTTCAAGCCCAATCCCTATTACATCCACTAAAATCACCAATCCCCGCCGCATACGCGGCGGGGATTCTGCTTCATAAATGAAATATTGCTGGCGCAATATGATATACTTGCTTTGAATGCATGAAATGATATCCGTTTCCGCAGGGAACGGATATCATTGAAAAAAGAAGGACTTCCGAACGGAAGTCCTTCTTTTTTCATGGTGCGCGAGGGGGGAGTCGAACCCCCACGCCCGGAATGAGCACTAGAACCTGAATCTAGCGAGTCTACCAATTCCACCACTCGCGCATATTTCGTTTCGCAGGAGCTTTGTCCTGACGACTCCTAGATAGTACCACACCAGGTTCCATTTGTCAACAACTTTTTTCGCGTTTTTTATTTTTCGTGTTAGTCAAACATTCTGGACTGGAAGCTCAAAAAGCAGAGGCACTTGCATGAAAGACAGTGTAGGGGCGACCATTGGTCGTCCGCAGATTTTGCACAAGCAAAATCTGTCGCCGCAAGGCGAAAACGCCATCATTTTCCTGGGAGAAATCCGAAAATCTCCGATTTTCGGCGGACGAGCAATGCTCGCCCCTACAGCATTTTGACCGAAATCTTCCATTTTTGTTCAAGGCCTAATTGTTTAACTAACACCTTATTTTTCTGGTCGGATCAATGAAATATTGCTGACGCAATATGATATACGGCTCACGTCGCATGATATACTTGCATTGCAAGCATGATATCATATCCGTTCCTTCATACGCGAAGCGTATATCATCCGCTGACCAAAGGGAACGGATATCATTGAAAAAGAAACCCGATGCCAAAGCATCGGGTTTCTTTTTCATGGTGCGCGAGGGGGGAGTCGAACCCCCACGCCCGGAATGAGCACTAGAACCTGAATCTAGCGAGTCTACCAATTCCACCACTCGCGCATATTTCATTGTGTCGTGACGACTTTTGAATAATATCACAGCCAAGGCGATTTGTCAACACCTTTTCTGACATTTTTCTGTTTTCTTTTTCACCTCCCCTGCCGCTCTGGTCTTGGCAAAGAAAACGGCCACCTTCTTGGAAAATCCCGGAATATATGATAAAATGAAAAAGTATGATTATCGAATGGAAAGGTGATGAAATTGAAAGAACTCAAAGACAAGATTTTGGAGGCTCTGTACTCCGCTCTGCCCATCACGGTGCTGGTCTATCTGATGGCCCTGACCCCCTGGTTTGACTTCTCCACGGTGGAGCTCATCACATTCACCGCCGGCGCGGTACTGCTGGTGCTGGGCATCGGCCTGTTCAGCATGGGCGCGGATCTGGCCATGACCCCCATGGGCACCCATGTGGGCTCCGGCCTGTCCAAACAGCGCAAGCTGGGTCTGCTGCTGTTCGTCTGCTTCGTGCTGGGCATGCTCATTACCATCGCGGAGCCCGACCTACAGGTGCTGGCAAATCAGGTCAGCGCGGTCATGAATGGCACGGTGCTGGTCTACGCCGTGGGCTTCGGCGTGGGTGCCTTCCTGGTCATCGCCGTGCTGAAGATCGTCTTCCGCAAGTCCCTGGGAACCATCCTGATGCTCTTTTATATGCTGCTCTTTGCCCTGGGACTGATGCTGGCGGTCAGCGGCAATCTGCCGTTGCTTCCCATGTCCTTCGACTCCGGCGGCGTGACCACCGGCCCCATCACGGTGCCCTTCATCATGGCTCTGGGCATGGGTATCTCCAGCGTCCTGGGCGACCCCCGCAGCAAGGACAACAGCTTCGGTCTGGTGGCCCTTTGCTCCGTGGGTCCCGTGCTGGCGGTGCTGGTGCTGGGCATCTTCGCCCGCAATGATTTGACTTACACCGTCCCCGATTACACCGTCAACGCAGATATTCTGGGCAGCTATCTCCATACCGCCCTGCACACCTGCCGGGAGGTCGCCACCGCCCTGGGCATGATCGTGGTGTTCTTCCTGGTCTGCCAGGTGGCCTTCCTGCGGCTCTCCTTCAAGCGGCTCAAGCGCATCGGCGTGGGTGTCATCATCACCTACATCGGCCTGGTGCTCTTCCTGACCGGTGTCAATGTGGGCTTCATGCCCATCGGCTACAAGCTTGGTTACGCCCTGGCCGAAACCAGCTCTGAGCTTCTCATCGGCTTCGGACTCATCACCGGCGTTCTCGTGGTCCTGGCGGAGCCCGCCATCCATGTGCTCAACGGTCAGGTCGAAGAGGTCACCGACGGCATGGTCAGCAAAAAGGCCATGATGGTGGGCCTCTGCGTGGGTGTCGGCGCGGCCATCACCTTAAGCATGATCCGCATTGTCTACGACTTCTCCCTGGTCTACTACATCATCCCCGGCTACTTCATCTCCCTGGCCCTGAGCCTGTTCGTACCGCCGGTGTACACCGCCATCGCCTTCGACTCCGGCGGCGTGGCCTCGGGACCCATGACCTCGGGCTTCATCCTGCCCTTCGCGGTGGGTGCCTGCGTGGCGGTCCAGGGCGAGGCGGCGGTGCTGCGGGATGCCTTCGGCGTGGTGGCCCTGGTGGCCATGATCCCGCTGATCACCATCCAGCTGCTGGGCTTCAAGGGTCTGATCGACGCCCGCGTGCAGGAGCGCAAGGCCATGAAGCGCATCCTGGATGCGGACGATCAGCAGATCATCAACTTTATGTAAGGAGGGCAACACAATGGCAAACACCGTCAACGAATCCGCCATCAAGAAGCTGAAGGTCCTCTTTACCGTGGTGGACCGGAACAAGGGCGAATTTTACATGGACGTCATCAGCCAGTTCGACATCAACTTCCAGATGCAGCTCAAGGGCATGGGCACCGCTACCAGTGAGCTCGTGGACCTGCTGGGATTAAACATTCACAAGGCTGTCATCCTCAGCGTGGTCCGGGAGGATCTGGTGGAATCCATCATGCACACCCTGGAGGACAAATTCGCCACCATCAAAAACGGCAAGGGCATCGCCTTCGCCGTGCCGATGTCCAGCATTATCGGCGTGAATCTCTATCAGTTTATGAGCAACAACCGTCTTGGGAGGGAAAATAAATGACGAACAACAACCATGAAGTGATCTTCGCCATCGTCAACGCCGGCTTTGCCGAGGATGTGATGGACGTGGCCCGGGAGCTGGGCGTTCGCGGCGGCACCATCATCCATGCCCGGGGCGTGGCCCGGGAGGATGCCGCGGCATTCTTCGGCATCACCCTCCACGCGGAGAAGGAGATTTTGATGATGGTCGTGGAAAAGGAGCTCCGGAACACCGTCCTGAACGCCATCTACAAGGAAATGGGCATGGCCAAAAAAGCCCAGGGCATCGCCTTCTCCCTCCCCGTCAGCGAGGCCGTGGGCCTCGCCGGACCCGTGCTGGAAAAGGCTGCTGAGTAATTCTGAATCAGAGGACGGAACGGGCAGCCGTCGCCCTTTGTTAGGAGATGTGGGAGTGTCGCCCCACCTGATTCTCAAAAACGTAAGCGAGCCACGTTTGTGGCTCGCTTACGTTTTATAAGAAGTCTCAATATAGAAGGACCAGCCCCAAACCACCTCGTCATCGCACATCGAACAATTCTTCCAAGTAGGTCTGCTCCTCCTCTGAACACGGAAATTGCTGACAAAGCCGCTCCAAATTCCATGCACCATCACTGCTGATCTTCTCATCGGGATATCGCTCCAATATCTCCTGCAGAAGTTCAACACGGGACCTATCCCCCTCCATAAGGTCGGAGTATTCGAAGGTCAGCAGATTGTTCTCTGGTGTACGCATCGTCAGGCGGAGTTCCGTCCCGCCTTTACTCGTCCGTATTTCAAGAAAAACCCGTTCGATCTGCTCCGGCGTATAGCTGGCTATTTCTTCTCCGAAGGCCGAAATGCTCCGTACTGTGCCGTCGGCATAGAGGTGTGTTCCGCCCAAAAAGCAGAAGCTGAACATCACAAGCCCCAAAAGCCATCCAAGAGCCGTCAGCACCGCCTTTTTCGGTGTAATGTTCCTGATTGAGTGTCCCTTCATCAGTGCTACCAGCACCCACACCATCACGAAGGAACTGCCGACCGCCCATAAGTCATTCCCCTGGGCAGCCGTCCACATTGCCCCCGGAACCAGCCGGGTGGAAAGTGTCCTTCCAAAAACCAGATACAGAAAAATGCCACTCAAAGTGCAGACTGTCGCCGCTCCGATCAAGATCGCATATAACCATTTGTCCCGGAAACTCAGCTCCCGTGTCTTCGCAGTATCCATCATGTATCCTCCTTCAGCGTCACTCCACCCCGAACAGCCCCTCCAGATACGCCATCTCCTTGGCATTGAACATCCCTTCCTGCCGGAACAAGTACAGGTATTCGCCGTTCTCGAAGCGAATTTTCTCCTCCGGCCAGGAGGCCAGGAAGGCCCGCAGGGCATCGATCTCGTTCTCCCCTTCCCCGGTGCGGAAGTTGGACAAATTGAAGGTGATGATCTTGTTGTCCGTGGTGCGTACCCGGATCTTGATCCAGGGATCTCTCGGCGTTCCGTTCCGTTAGCGGCCGGTGGAGTATGCCACCGACACGAACACCCGGTCGATGTCCTCCTGACCATAGCTGGCAGTGATCTCGCCGAAGCCCACGCGGGTCTCCATGGTGCCGTCCGCATAGAGCCGGGTGCCGCCGAAGATGCCAAATACC
The DNA here is from genome assembly GCA_045125955.1 of Faecousia sp. Taxonomy (GTDB): domain Bacteria; phylum Bacillota; class Clostridia; order Oscillospirales; family Oscillospiraceae; genus Faecousia. The sequence goes on along the minus strand of JBGVNV010000094.1, from coordinate 2,796 downwards.
ATCATCAGCATCGCCACCGCACAGCCCAGACCCCAGAGCATCATTTTTCCCCGGAAAGAGCTGACCGCCTTTTTTACCTCCGGCGGAGCATTTTCATCGCGCATCATGGCGGGGAATATGGGGTCCCAGGCCCCGCCGTAGGTACACCCCCGTGCGCCGAAGATGGGGTACTTCCAGCACCACAGATCCACAGCGGAAGCACACAGGCCGCCCATCAGGATCGCGCCCACCATGGGCATCCACCCCTGGGAAACGCAGAGGGCCTCCGGCGCAGCCGCCAGACTGACCGTTTTCCAGTGCCCCAGATACGCCGCAAACATCGCCACACTGCATCCGCCGGTGAGCAGGACCGCCGCCAGATAGATGGCGTGGTCCAGTCCGCCCAGAGGCGGCAAATTGGGGGCTTTCTTCACCCGATGCACATATCTCATTTCAGCGTCACCTCAATGACCGTATCCACCGCATCCGGCAGCACCGGATTTTCGCCCAGGTTGGCGAAGACGATCTCCGGGTAGTCCGAATGGACCCAGCTTGTGGAGAGTTTGATCTCCGCCCCCGTGGCCAGCCAGCGGATGGACCGGATCTGCTCCTTTTTCAGGCCCATCAGGGGCAGGGGGCCCAGGGTATTCTCGTAAATGTGGAAATAGAGCTTGTTCCCATTCCGGGTCACCCGGCCATAGTCGGGCTTTTCGATGCCGGCCTTGCCGCAGCCATAGATGCTCCGGCTGTTTTTCTTCATCCACTTTCCGATGGTCTCCAGCCGCGCCAGACTCTCCTCCGGGAAATTGCCCCTGGCATCGGGGCCCACATTCAGGAGCATGTTGCCGCCCTTGCTGACGCACTCGACCAGCTTCTTGATGAGCAGGTCCGCAGGCTTGTAGAAGGATTCCGCCGCATAGCCCCAGTGCTGGTTCATGGTCACGCATGCCTCCCAATAGAGGTCCTTTCCTTCCACATCCTGCAAGCCGTTGGGCGGGATCATCTGCTCCGGGCTGACGAAATCCCCGTGCCAGGGGGTGGGCTTGCACTCGTAAAGAGAGCCGAAGCCCTCGCCGCTGACCTCCAGCCGATTGTCGATGATGACACCGGGCTGCAAGCTACGCACCATGTCCACAAGCTGAGCCGCCTTCCACTTCTCCCCGCGCATCTCCCCGTAGGAAAAGTCGAACCAGAGGATGTCCAGCTTTCCGTAGTTTTCGCACAGCTCCCGGACCTGACCGTGCATATAGTCGAGATACCGGTCAAAATCCCGGTTTTCGTTGGAGCACTCCGGATGGTTCCGCATGGGGTGCTGGCGGTCGCCGTAGTGGGGGTAGTCGGGATGGTGCCAGTCCAGCAGCGAGTAGTAAAGTCCCACCCGCAGGCCCTCGGCCCGGAAGGCATCAAGAAATTCCCGGACGAGATCCCGTCCGCAGGGGGTGTTGGTGGATTTGAAATCCGTGAGCTTACTGTCAAACAGGCAGAAGCCGTCATGATGCTTGGCGGTGAGCACCGCGTAGCGCATACCGGCATTTTTCGCCGTCCGCGCCCAGGCCCTGGGGTCAAAATCCCCGGCGGTGAATTCATCGAAGAAGGGCAGATACTGTTCCTCCGGCATCTGCTCGATACTGCGCACCCACTCACCCCGGGCGGGGATGGCGTAGAGTCCCCAGTGGAGGAACAGGCCAAACCGCGCCTGCCGGAACCACTGCATTCGCGCTTCATAGCTTTCCCGGTCAAACTGATACATGGAATCAACTCCCGTTTTTCTTTCATTGTAGCAAACGTGCCCCATAAAAGCAAGAAAAGCCGCTCCGAAGAGCGGCTTTGTCAGATATAATCCACATCCATGCGGTGGCCGTAGACATACGCGCTGTCCCCCACCACCTCGCCGGGCACATGGATCGCCCGCAAATTTTTAAGCACAAACTCCCGGTTCTCCGGGGTCAGCTCGATCCTCAGCCAGTCGATCTCTTTGGAACCTTCCATGCCAACACCAAAATGGGTCCAGGTGGTGTCTCTGTAGATATCTCCGTCCAGACTTCTCGTGGTCCAGGGAACCACAGGTCCACCCACCAGCTCCGAACCGTAGTAAAAGGCCTCGAAAATTTCCGTCCATTTGGTGTTGTTCATGTTCTGTTTCCTTTCGCCGTGTTAACGGATGCGATCAGCATGGCCCGCAGGCTGGTACATTTGGCATCCAGATTCCGGTAGGTTTCCATGGACAAATACCCGGAGCGATGCAAAAGCTCCAGCCAATATCCCGTTTCATTTGCTTCTTTCAGTGCAATTTGAAGCTTGGAAATGAAATCCGCCTTTCCCTGGGCATACTGGGCCTCCCGGATGTTTGCTCCGATGGAGGTTCCGCTTCTGCCAATCTGATTGGCAACGATGGTCTCCCGTTGCGCTTTCAGCTCCTTCACCAATGCCAAAATCTCAACCGCAAAATCCATGGATTGTATAGAAAGTTTATCGTTTCTCATAACCTCACACCTTTCAATGAAGCGTTTGCTTGCGCAAACATGAAGCAGCGGCTTGCGCCGCCATGAAAAATGAAGCGAAGCGCGCACCAGGCTTCCCTATTTCCTCCACATTCTTCATGGCCGAAGGCCGCTTCATTCTTCATGCGCTGATAAGCGCGCTTCATTGAAAAAACTCCAAGCCAAAGGCTTGGAGTTTTTTCATGGCTCCCCCTGTTGGACTCGAACCAACGACCTGCGGATTAACAGTCCGTCGCTCTACCGACTGAGCTAAGGGGGAATATTTGTGTTGGCATTACCTATTTTCACGGCCCGTCACCAGGCAACTATCGTCGGC
>JBGVNV010000093.1:0-21376 GCA_045125955.1 Faecousia sp. | reverse complement strand
ATGCAGGTGAACAGAAAGCTGGGACGACTGCTGCGGCCCGGGATGGGCGGATATTTTGCGGTTATGGCGGCCTTTTGCGCTGCGGCGCTTCTGGCGGAGCATTATTGGCTGGCTGCGGCGGAAACGGCGGTAACGCTGGTTACCTTTTTGATGTACGTCCTGGACAGAAGCCGCCGGGACAAGCAGATCCAGCAGTATATCCAGAACGCCTCCAGTACGCTGGAGGCTACCAGCCAGGGAGAATCTCCGCTGCCCTCCGTCATCGTGCGGCTGGGCGACGGCGACATCGTCTGGGGCAACCACCGCTTCAGCGAGCTGACGGGCTATGCCGACACCATGATCGAACTGCAGTTGGACGAGGTCCTGCCGGACTTTTCCACCGACTGGCTGGCCGCAGGCAAGAATGAATCCCCCCAGGACGTGACTCTGGGTTCCCGCCGCTACCGGGTCTACGGCACCACCATCCGGGCCGAGGACAACAGGGGAACCATGCTGGGCGTGCTGTATTTCTCCGACCTGACGGAACTGTACCAGGTGCGGGATGAGTATATCCGCTCCCGGCCTGTGGTTTCCATCATTCTCATCGACAACTATGAGGAACTGACCAAGAATCTGACGGAAAGCGCCATTTCCACCCTGAATGCAAAGATGAACGACGCCATTACCCAGTGGACGGAGGGCTACAACGGCCTGCTGCGCAAGCTGGAGCGGAACCGGTTCCTGTTCATCTTTGAAAAGCGGGACCTGGAGCGGGCGAAGGAGGACAAGTTCTCCCTGCTGGAAAAGATCCACGAGATCGTCAGCCCCTCGGGCCTGCCGGCTTCCATTTCCATCGGCCTGGGCGTGGACGGCGTGAATTTCGAGGAAAGCTACGACTTCGCGGCCCTGGGCATCGAAATGGCCCTGAGCCGGGGCGGCGACCAGGCGGTCATCAAGGACCGGGTCAACTTCAATTTCTACGGCGGCCGCAATCGGGAAGCCGATTACCGCAGCAAGGTCCGCTCCCGCGTCACCGCCAATTCCCTCATGGAGCTCATCGCCAAATCCGGCGATGTCTACATCATGGGCCACAAGAATGCGGACCTGGATGCCGTGGGCGCGGCCTTGGGCGTTTGCTGCCTGTGCCGCAAGCAGGGCAAAAAGGCCTACATCGTCCTGGACCAGGAGCACAACGCCGCCCGTGGGCTCATCGACGAGATCTGCACGGTCCCGGAGTATGACGGGGTCATCGTCTCCGGTCAGGACGCGCTGCTGCGCTGTGACCGCAATTCCATCCTCATCGTGGTGGACACCAACCGCCCGGATCAGGTGGAGTGCGGCCCCCTGCTCGAGGCCATCAGCAAGGTTTCTGTCATCGACCATCACCGCCGGGCCGCCGATTATATCAGCCCCTTGGTGGTCAATTTCCACGAGCCCTACGCCTCCTCCGCCTCCGAGCTGGTGACGGAGCTGCTGCAGTACGCCGTGGAGAAGTCCGATGTGCTGCCCATCGAAAGCAAGGGCTTGCTGGCGGGTATTTTCCTGGACACCAAGAGCTTCAACGTCCGCTCCGGCGAACGGACCTTCGAGGCTGCGGCCTTCCTGCGCCGTCTGGGCGCGGACACCATCGAGGTCAAGAAGCTCCTGCAGTCCGACTTCGCCAACACCGTGGCCCGGTACAAGATCATCCAGTCTGCGGTGCCCTACCGGGACGAGATCGCCATTGTGGCGTTGGACCACGATGTTTCCCGGCCCATGGCGGCCCAGGCTGCCGATGAGCTCTTAAACATCATCGGCTTCCAGTCATCCTTCGTCCTCTATCCCGACGAGGAGGGCCGGGTGGTCATCTCCGCCCGCTCCATCGGCGAGGCCAATGTCCAGGTCATCCTGGAAGCCCTGGGCGGCGGCGGCAACGCAGCCACAGCCGGTGCCCAGATCAAGGATTCCACCGTAGCCGAGGTGCTGCAGCGGTTGAAGGAGTCTATTGACAATTATTACGACAACTGACAAAAAGAACCGTCATTGCGAGGAGGCCAAAGGCCGACGTGGCAATCCCGTGGATTTTCCGGGGTGTTGCATTGGTCCCCGATGCCGGAAGATCGACGGGATTGCCACGGGCCTGCGGCCCTCGCAATGACGTGTGTTTATTTTCAATTTTCCAAAGGAGAGTTTTACCATGAAAGTTATTCTGCTGACCGATGTGAAGGGCAAGGGCAAGAAGGGCCAGATGATCGAGGTTTCCGACGGCTACGCCCGCAACTATATGCTGCCCCGGAAGCTGGCCCAGGAGGCCACTGCCGATGCCGTCAACACCATGCGCATGAACGACAAGGCCACCGCCGAGCGTCAGGCCCGCGAGCGCGCCGAGGCTGTGGCCATCAGCAAGCAGCTGCGGGAGCTGACCCTGATCGTCAAGGCCAAGGGCGGCGGAGCCGGTCGTCTGTTCGGTGCCGTCACCACCACCGAAATTGCCGATGCCCTGAAGAAGAACGCCGGCATCACCATCGACAAGCGCAAGCTGGTCCTGGACGAGAACATCAAGAACGTGGGCACCTACACCGTCAAGGCCAAGCTGGGCTACGAAATCGTGGGCCAGTTCACCGTCAAGATCGAGGAGCTCTAAGCATTTATCCTGTAGGGCGGGCGGCACTGCCCCCGCCGACCAGGCTGGACACCTGCCCAGCCAAACCAGAAGTACCAGCCGAAAGTTACCCTGTCATTGCGAGGAGCGAAGCGACGTGGCAATCCGCATCCCCTGCGGTGCTGCGCACCGCCCGTCCCCCAAAGGGGACGGAAAGAGAACGGATTGCCACGCCCTGACGGGCTCGCAATGACAGAGGTTTTCCAGGCTGTCCGCAACAATTTTACTCCGTACTGACTTTCAGTGCGTCGGCGGGGGCAATGCCGCCCGCCCTACCGAATGATCCTTTGTATCGAATCCCATCTGGGAGACACTAATCTGTCCGGCAAAGCCCGGACAAAAAATGAACTGAAACAGCAGCTTCTGCACGCGGAAGCCATCCGGGATGCGGAACATGACAATTTTCTGCCCCTGCTGTGCCGCCTGTACGGCTGGGAGGAAACGGCGGAGGATGCCGCCGACTACACCTGGGACCGGGATACGGGGCTGCTGCTCCCATCCAAATAGTCCCGTAGGGCATGCATTGTATGCATGCCGGCACGCATGCAATGCGTGCCCTACAAAAAGAAACGAAAGGAGAACCCCAACATGGATGAAGAACTGCTGAGCCGTCAGCCGCCCCAGTCTTTGGAGGCGGAGCAGGCGGTTTTGGGCTCGATTTTGATCGACAGCCGGTGTGTGGCCGATGTCATTGGCATCGTCAAGCCCGATGACTTCTTCCTGGAGCAGAACCGGGAGATCTACGAGACCATCTACACCATGTTCAACTTCTCCGAGACCATCGACCCGGTCACGGTGCTGGACAAGATGCGCGCCCTGGGCAATTACCACGACAATTCCCGTGATTACGTCATGCAACTCATGGAGATCACCCCCACCGCCGCCAACGCGGTGCGCTATGCGAACATCGTCCGGGAGAAATCCATGCTCCGGGGCCTGGGCACCGCCGCCTCGGAGATCGCCCAGCTGGTGGGCGAGCAGGTGGGCACCCCCAGTGAGATCCTGGAGGCCGCCGAGCGGAAGATCTACGCCCTGCGCAAGGGCGAGAGCCGGGATTCCCTGGAGCACATCGGCACCATCATGCTCAAGGTCTTCGAGCGGCTGAACGAGCTGGCCAATTCCGATTCCGCCATCCCCGGCCTCAGTACGGGCCTGCGGGACCTGGATGCCAAGATCAACGGTCTGAACAAGTCCGACCTCTTGCTCATCGCCGCCCGTCCCGCCATGGGCAAGACCTCCTTTGCCCTGAACATCGGCCTGAATGTGGCGAAAAAGTACGCTTCCACCGTGGCCATCTTCTCCCTGGAGATGTCCCGGGAGCAGCTGGCCATGCGACTGCTCTCCGGCGAGAGCTTTGTGGACAGCCAGAAGCTGCTGACCGGCAAGCTGGAGGACGAGGAGTGGGGCAAGCTGACCATGGCCGCCACCTCCCTGAGCCAGACGGACATCCGATGCGACGACAACCCCGCCATCACCGTGGCGGAGATGAACGCCAAGCTCCGCCGGGTGGAAAACTTAGGTCTTGTCATCATCGACTATCTGCAGCTGATGACCGGCTCCGGCTACGGCAAGCAGTCGGAAAACCGCGTCCAGGTGGTCGGCGAAATTTCCCGATCCCTGAAGATCATGGCCAAGGAGCTGAACGTCCCCGTCATCTGTCTGAGCCAGCTTTCCCGTGCCGTGGAAAGCCGCCAGGACAAGCGGCCCATCATGTCGGACCTGCGTGAGTCCGGTGCCATCGAGCAGGACGCGGACGCGATTTTGTTCCTGTACCGCGACGACTATTATAATGAGAACTCCGAGGAGAAGAACGTGGCCGAGTGCATCGTGTCGAAGAACCGTCACGGCGAGACCGGCACCGTCAAGCTCCAGTGGCTGCCCCAGTTCACCACCTTTGCCGACCGGGAGTGGAAGCATGCTGAATAAAATGCGCACCGCCCTCCGCCGGTATGAGATGGTCTCCCCCGGTGATACGGTTATCTGCGCCGTCTCCGGCGGCGCGGACTCCATGGCCCTGCTCTGGGGCATGTTCCTGCTGAAAGAGAAGCTGGGCTTTCGTCTGGAGGCCGCCCACTTCAACCATCAGCTCCGTGGAGCCGAATCGGATAACGATGTGGAATTTGTCCGCAAATTCTGCGATTTTCACGATATTCCCCTGCATTTGGGCAGCGGGAATGTGGTTTCCGGGGCAAAGGGCCTGGAAGCCGCCGCGCGGGAGGCGCGGTATGCCTTCCTGCGCTCCTTAAGCGGCACCATCGCCACCGCCCACACCGCCGACGACAACGCCGAGACGGTGCTCCTGCACCTGCTCCGGGGCTCCGGCCTGCGGGGTCTTGGCGGCATCACCCCCAAATCCCAGGGGCTCATCCGGCCCATGCTGGATGTGACCAGGGCGGAGGTGGAGGAATTTCTCTCCGAAAACTACATTCGCCATATCGAAGACAGCTCCAATCATGGCGATGCCTACCTGCGAAACCGCCTGCGGCATCATGTGATGCCCCTGCTGCGCCGGGAAAATCCCAGCATCGCCACGGGCCTGAGTGCCGCCGCCCAGCGCATTCGCGCCGATGCCCAGCTTCTGGACGATTTGGCCTCCGCGCTGGACTCCTCGGATGTGGAAGCCCTGCGGGATGCCCCCGGCCCCCTGAGACGGCGGGCGTTGGAGTGGCTCCTGCGGGAGAACGGATTCCCGGAGCCCTCCGCCAGCCATCTGGAGCAGGCGGAGTCGGTGGTCTTTTCCGCCAACCCCTCCGCCCGGGTGACCCTCAGCGGCGTGACCCTGCGCCGCAGCTATGGCAGGCTCTGCGTGGAGCGGGAGCAGGTCGTCCTGACGACCCGGCAGCTCCCCCGTGAGGGCCTGACCGCGCTTCCCGAGATCGGCCTTGCCGTCCGCACTGCCATCGCAGACGGCCCCGGCGAGAACATCGTCTCCCCCCTGGGGCAGATGGTGGTCCGCAGCCGCCAGCCGGGCGACAGCCTGACCACCAAGGGCGGCACCAAAACCTTAAAAAAGCGGTTCATCGACCGCAAGCTCCCCCAGTGGGAGCGGCCCGCCGTCCCCGTCATCGCGGACGAACAGGGCATCCTGGCGGTCATGGGCTTCGGCCCCGACGAAAACCGCCGCAGCGGACCGGAATACGTCCGCATCGAATTCGTACCCATCAGCCAGGAAGCTGAGAAATAAAACAACCTGTCTGGGGTTTTATCATGTAGGGGTCGGCGTCCCCGACGACCCGTCGGAAAAATTTGGCCTCGATGGACAAATTTTTTCGCATACCGAACTGCCGCCTGACGGCGGACGGGATGTCGGGGACGCCATCCCCTACGACCCCAAAGGAAAAAAAGAAAAAGTGAGGGTTTCATTATGCACAACGATATCGAGCGCGTCCTCCTGTCCGAGGAGCAGATCCAGGCCAAGGTGGCCGAGCTGGGCAAGATCCTGTCCGAGGAGTACCGTGACAAGAACCCCATCGTCGTGGGCGTTCTGAAGGGCGTTGTCATCTTCTACGCCGACATGATCCGGGCCATGGAGATCCCCTGCCAGATGGACTTCATGTGCGTGTCTTCCTACCGGGGCACCGAGTCCACCGGCCGCACCCAGATCAGCAAGGACCTGTCCTGCGACATCTACGGCCGCCATGTGCTGATCCTGGAGGACATCTTCGACACCGGCAACTCCCTGGAGTTCATCGTGAACCATCTGAAGAACAAGCAGCCCGCCTCCCTGAAGATCTGCACCCTGCTGGACAAGCCCGAACGCCGCAAGCCCGGCGTCACCGTCAAGGCCGACTACACCGGCTTCACCATCCCCAACGAGTTCGTGGTGGGCTACGGTCTGGACTTCAACGAGGGCTACCGCAACCTGCCCTACGTGGGCATTCTGAAGCCTGAGTGCTACGCATAACAAAGGAGCAAGCAACATTTGAAAAATCGTAAACTTATTCCCCTGCTGGTCTATGTGGTTGCGCTGACCCTGCTGCTGAGCTGGGCCAGCGGCGGCTTCCGCATGAACCAGGTGAATCTCAGCCACACCCAGATCGTGGATCTGTTCCGGGCGGAGTCCGTCAAGTCCTTCACCATCCAGGGCAGCACCATCGAGCTGACCCTCCACGGCACCTACGACGGCAAGGAGAAGATCCAGTGCACCCTGGGCGACCCGGACTACTTCCTGGCCCAGGTGGAGGACCTGCTGCAGGTCCAGAAGGAAAGCGGCGTGCTGGAGGGCTACAACTTCCTGCCCACCGAGACCGTTACCCCCATGGACTATGTGGTGCCCCTGCTGGTGGCAGGCGTGGTCCTGCTGCTGCTGTGGTTCATTCTCATGAGCCGCGCCACCGCCGGCGGCGGTCCCGCCAGCAATTTCGGCAAGGCCCGGACCGTTGTGGGCATCCCCGACGGCCGGGAGGTCACCTTCAAGGATGTGGCCGGTGCCGACGAGGAGAAGCAGGAGCTCCAGGAGGTCGTGGACTTCCTCCGCGCTCCCGAGAAATTCCATGAGATGGGTGCCCGGATCCCCCACGGCATTCTGCTGGTGGGCCCTCCCGGCACCGGTAAGACCCTGCTGGCCCGTGCCGTGGCCGGCGAGGCCGAGGTCCAGTTCCTGTCCATCTCCGGCTCTGATTTCGTGGAGATGTACGTGGGTGTCGGTGCCAGCCGCGTCCGCGACCTCTTCGACCAGGCCAAGAAATCCGCCCCCGCCATCATCTTCATCGACGAGATTGATGCCGTGGGCCGCAAGCGCGGTTCCGGTCTCGGCGGCGGTCATGACGAAAAGGAGCAGACCCTGAACCAGCTGCTGGTGGAAATGGACGGCTTCGGCAAGACCGAGGGCGTCATCGTCCTGGCAGCCACCAACCGCCCCGACATTCTCGATCCCGCCCTGCGCCGTCCCGGCCGCTTTGACCGGGAGATCTACGTGGGCAAGCCCGACAGCAAGGGCCGCGAGGACATCCTGAAGGTCCACGCCCGGGACAAGCGTCTGGGCGAGGATGTGGACCTGGCCAAGATCGCCATGACCACCCAGGGCTTCACCGGCGCGGACCTGCAGAACCTGCTGAACGAGGCTGCCATCCTGGCCACCCGGGCGGAAAAGCCTGTCATCCTGAGCGAGCACATCAACGAGGCCATGATGAAGGTCATCGCGGGCCCCGAAAAGCGCAGCCGCATCCGCACCGTCCGGGATCAGCGGATCACCGCCTATCACGAGGCGGGCCACGCCGTGGTCATGCACCATCTGCAGACCGCAGACCCCGTCCATCACATCACCATCGTCCCCCGTGGCCGGAGCCTGGGCACCACCTGGAGCCTGCCCGGCGAGGAGCGCAGCCACCTGACCCGCAATGAGATGTTCGAGGACATCGTGGGCCTGCTGGGCGGCCGCGCCGCCGAGGAGATCGTCTTCCGGGACATCACCACCGGTGCCAGCAACGACATCGACCGGGCCAGCGACACCGCCCGGGACATGGTGGCCCGGTTCGGCATGAGCAAGCGCCTCGGCACCATCTCCTATCTCAGCGATGACGAGGTGTTCATCGGCGGCAGCTACGGCAAGACCCGCAGCTACTCCGAGCAGGTGGCCGGTCAGATCGATGAGGAGGTCAAGGCCGTCATCGACCGGGCCTACGACATGGCCATGGAGCTGCTGACCACCCACCGGGATAAGCTGGATGCCGTAGCCGAGTTCCTGCTGAAGCACGAGAACATGACCGGCGAGCAGTTCAAGACCCTCATGGAGGGCCAGGACATCGCCATCGAAGAACCCGAAGCATAAAAAAGTGCGCCGTTTTCACGGCGCACTTTTTGTTTTTTGAGACTCGTAGGGGACGGCGTCCTCGACGTCCCGCCCGCCCCAACGGGGCGGGATTCCGAAAATCTGTGATTTTCGGTGGGCCGTCCAGGAGGCCGGCCCCTACAATTTAGATATCACTGCACCCGAATCCATTGGGCAATATCATCCAGCACCTCGGCTCCGATATGGCGTTCGGGGGTGAATTCCTTTTTCGCATCGGTGATGGAGTCGAACCGGGCGGGGACGAAGGCGTGGTTCAGGCCGGGGTAGAGCTTGAAGGTCACATTGTCCCGGTGAGAAAGCAGCTGCTTGTACATCTCAAAATCCACCGCCGCCTTCACCTGAAAATCCTTTTCGCCCTGCATCACCAGCATGGGCTTGGGGGTCTTCTCCAGCCACTGGGCCACGGTGGGCTGGCCCATGTCTTTGAAATAGTAGAGGGTGGTGCCGCCGCCGACCTTTTTCCGCTTCGCTTCCTCGTCAGACAGGTCGTAGAGGCCCTGGAAGAGCGTTTCAAATTTCGCCCGCTGCTTTCCGGCAATTTTCCCGGCGAAGCCGGTCATGCCCGCCAGCATCTCTGCCATCTGGTCCAGCATGATCTCCTCCATCCGCCGGGGAGAGCCCGCCAGCAGGATCAGGCCCCGAAAATCGCCGCCGGAGCACTCGATGCGCGGAGCCAGCATGGCACCCATGCTGTGCCCCGCCAGGAAGACCCGGTCCGGGTCGATGCGCGCATCCGCCCGGAGCATCGCCGCCGCCAGGAGGGCATCTTCAATGGTCTCCTCCCACACGGTGATGGGGTGCTTTTTGTCCAGGACCATTTTCAGGCCGTGGGCGAAGCTGCGCTTGTCATAGCGGATGGTCGCCACGCCCCGCTGGGCAAGACCCTGGGCGATATCCCGGAAAGGGGTCAGTTTTCCCACTTTTTCATCCATATTGCTGCTGCCGGAGCCATGGACCAGCACGGCGGCAGGGAAGGGGCCCTCTCCCTCGGGCAGGGTCAGCATGCCCTTGAGAGGGTAGCGGGTGTTTTTTCCGAGGATGATGGGTTCCTGGATCATAAGGTTTCCTCCTTTGTGTAGGGGGCGCCCCCGCGCGCCCGCGGCGCCCCCCTACGATTGCAGACGATCAGCCCGCCAGCTTTTCGGTCAGGGTTTCGTACAGGGCCAGGGTATCCGCTTCGGTTTTGGCGCCCAGCATCAGGATGTCCTCGCCGGAGGTCAGCAGGATGTAGCTGTCACAGCCGGTGTAGGTGTAGCGGGTGTAGTCGCCCAGCTCGTCGCTCTCAAACCAGCCCATCAGCAGCCGCGCACTGGCAAAGCCCCAGGTCCGGGTGCCGTCGGGGCGGCCCTGGCACAGCTCCATGGAGTCGATGGTTTCCAGAGAAACCACGAGATCGCTGTGGAAATCTGCGTCGATGGTCAGCTTGTCATCGGTGACGGTATAATCGATGTCGCCGGTGAACATGACATAGCCCACACCCAGCAAAATCACCGTCACCAGCACCGTGGTCACGCCCAGGAGGACCGGGTGCTTTTTCAGATCCTTGTTGACCTGTGACTCGGTGAAGGTGCCCGCCTGCTTCTGCTTCCGGGCCAGGTTCCAGGAGTAGACCATGGGCACACAGGCCAGCAGGATGATCTGGATGGGCAGCAGGAAGAGCAGGGTCTTTTCGGCCACGAAGCCCATCAGACAGAAGAGCACGCCGCCGATGACCCAGACGAAGCCCGCGACCCGGTGGGTCCTGTTCCAGTTTTCCTCATTATAAAGGGTCCACTTGATCTTGATGCCCAGGGTGGAATTCTGCTTGATCTTGGGCATCCAGTTGCCCATGGCGATGAAGAGCAGGCCCAGCATGGGGAAGAGCACCATGGAGAGGTTCAGCTCCAGCTCCATGGCCTGGGCGTAGATGATGACGGAATTGACGATGCTCATGACGGGGAAGATCAGGCCCACCAGATTCATCACCTTTTCATTGTGGCCCCGGTTCTGCTTGTCGAGACGGGTGGCGAAAAAGATGACGATATGGAAGAAAAGCATCATCAGGGGCAGACCGAAGACGGCGAAGCCCTTGCCGCTCCAGCCGTCGGCGGCTCCGTCCACGCCGAAGTGGGTGGGGAGCCGGTCGGGGAGCTTGTTCCACAGCAGCAGGCCCAGCAAAATGGGCACCAGGGTGATGGCCGAGGTTACCAGCCAGTATTTCTTGTTTTTCATGGTCATTCTCCTTTCAATTCGGTGATCCAGAGGAGAATTTCCTCCAAGACCGAGGCGTTGAGTTCGTAGAAGATGAATTTTCCATCCCGCCTGTCCCGGATCAGGTCCGCGTCCTTCAGAACGGACAGGTGCCGGGAGACCGCCGCGCCGGTCACATCGAACCGGGCGGAAATATCGCCCGCGGACATGGGTCCGGCCTTCAGCAGGTTCAAAATCTCCCGCCGGATGGGGTCCGACAGGGCTTTGAGGGTAAGCTGTAAGCTCATGGGGATTCCTCCTTTATTTAACATTTAACTTATTTGTTAAATATATGGTAGCACATCCCGTGCGCCCTGTCAAGTTGACAGTCCCAAAAAAGCATGCTAAAATTCTACCATCACAAACAGGAGGGAAAAACCATGGATATCAAGGCAAAAATCGAGGAGATCGTCCAGAAGCTGCTGAGCGACAAGAACCTGATGGCCAAGTTCGACCGCAACCCCGCCGCCGTCATCGAGGAGCTCATCGGCATCGACCTGCCCAATGACCAGGTCAACCAGCTCATCAGCGGCATCAAGGCCAAGCTCAAGCTGGACCAGGTGGGCGACGTCCTGGGCGGCATCGGCAAGCTCTTCGGCAAGTAAACACCCAACCTCCCACGGGAAACCGTGGGAGGTTTTTCGTGGGAACATTCGAGTCCTGCCATGTGGATAACCCCCGGTTTTCCCCACAACTGTTCATATGTTCGGTGGATAACTGGGGGAACAACTGTGGATAAATCTGTGGATAATGTGGACAACCCATGAAATTGCCTGTGGATAAGGCTGTGGATTGTGTGAATAAGTGTACCCCCGGTTCAGAAAAAACTACGGTTTTCCAGGTTTTTCGCCGGAAAACACCCCTGTGGAGCTTGTCCACAGGGGTGTGCAAATCAGTTATCCACAATTGTCAGGTAAAGCTGAAGGGGCTGCCGTCGGGGACGATGGCGATGTAGGTCTTGCCCACGCCGAAGGAGATGGGATTGCCCTGGGCGTCGGTGTAAACGAAGTCGGCGGAGTTGCTCTCCCGGGACCACTTGATCTGAACCAGCTTGCCGTCGCGGGCGTAGTAACCGGTGCCGGTGCCGGTGGTCTGGACCTCCAGGTGGCCCTTCTTGTCCTTGACCTTGGTGTTGGCCTCCAGCACCACCACATTGCGGAAGGTGATGGGAGAATCATCGTTGCCGTCGACGGAGGCGGCACCGTGCTGGCTCATGGCGTACAGGCCGGTCTCGGCGTCGTAGCGCATGGTGGTCTTCTTGCCGTTCTTGTAGAACCAGATGGTCAGCTCGGAAGCATCCTCACCGGCGGTCATGGGCTCGGCGGTGAAGTGGAAGCCGTAGTCCCGGTCCTCCATGGTGGTTTGGATGCCGGCCTTTTCGGCGGCCTTCATCAGCTTCTCGCCGGTGGTCATCAGGGAGTGCTCAAAGCCCCGGTTCTCTCTGCGCCACTGGTCCCGGTAGAAGGCATTGCCCGCACCGGCGATGCCGTTGAGGTAGTCATAGCCCATGCTCTTGATGAGGTCAATGGCCTCGTCGGAGCCGCCTGCGCTGGACAGGAACGCACCGTAGTTCTGGGCCATGCGGACGAAGTAGGGGCGCACGGAGCGGACGGGACCCAGCACATCCACGTCGGACAGGTCGTAGAAGAAGGCCATGAAGCGGGTGACGCTGCCCTCGGCGATGATCTCATACATCAGGTCCGCCTTGCTGATGCCGCACTGGGGCACAGCCTTGGAGGTGTTGTTGATCATGATGGCCAGGGGACGGTTGTCGGTGATCTCCTCCAGAGCCTCGCCGGTCAGGGGGTTGGTGTCGATGGGGGCGGGCTCGGTGGGCTCGGTGGTGGGGGGCACGGTGGTCTCCGGGGGTGCGGTGGTCTCGGGCACCGTGGTGGGGACGGTGGTGGGCGCAGTGGTCTCGGCGGGCTGGCTTGCGCAGGCGCACAGCAGCAGACACAGCGCGAGCATCAGCGCGAAGATTCTTTTCATTGGGTTCCATTCCTTTCATAAAGCCGTATCCGGCTCAGGCTGTGGCTATTATAGCATAGTATCCGGCGTCTGAAAAGGGGAAAGTTACTCATGGCCGGACGAGTGTCCACGGGATTTGCAAAAATCTCCAAATATTGGTAATTTCTCCCAAAAACAGGAATAAAACCGGCATTTACCAGTCTTTTCCATCCATTTTCCCTCTTCTTTAAGGTATTTCTTCACAGAAACGGAGTCCTAATTTCGGCTGTTTATACAAAATCCGATTGAAAATCATTTAGCTGTTGCACAGGTTTGGGAAATTGGCTATAATGTATCCGTACAAAGACAAACTGTACCACTGTCTATTTTATTTATGGAGGTATTTCATCATGCTTAATCTTCCCCTGACTCATGATTACACCGGCAAGGTCGTCGTCGTCACCGGCGCAGGCGGCGTTCTGTGCGGCGATATGGCTCGTGCCTACGCCCAGGCTGGCGCAAAGGTCGCCGCTCTGGACCTGAACGAGGCTACTGTCCTGAAGCTGGCCGAAGAGGTCACCGCTGAGGGCTTCATCATGAAGGGCTACAAGGCCAACGTTCTGGAGCTGGAGGCTCTGGAGGCTGTCCATCAGCAGATCCTGGCTGACCTGGGTCCCTGCGACATCCTGGTAAACGGTGCCGGCGGCAACAACCCCCGTGCCACCACCGACAACGAGTACCAGCACGAGGCCAAGGAAGGCCAGAAGACCTTCTTCGATCTGGATCAGTCCGGCATCGACTTCCTGTTTAAGCTGAACTTCCAGGGCACCCTGCTGCCCACTCAGGTCTTCGCCAAGGACATGGTCGAGCGCAAGTCCGGCAACATCCTGAATATCTCCTCCATGAACGCTTTCACTCCCCTGACCAAGATCCCCGCCTACTCCGGCGCTAAGGCTGCTATCTCCAACTTCACCCAGTGGCTGGCCACCCACTTCGCCGGCACCGGCATCCGCTGCAACGCCATCGCCCCCGGCTTCATCGTCTCCGCGCAGAACAAGGCTCTGCTGTTCAACGAGGACGGCACCCCCACCGCCCGTACCGCCAAGATCCTGGCCGGCACCCCCATGGGCCGCTTCGCCGATTCCCACGAGCTGCTGGGCGGCATGCTGTTCCTGACCGACGACAACTTCGCTTCCGCTGTCACCGGCGTCATCCTGCCCATCGACTGCGGCTTCGCTGCTTACTCCGGCGTGTAATTTCACACAAAATTTTGGAGCCTGTCCATTCGGACAGGCTCCTTTTTTCGGGCATTTTCATGCTGTAGGGGCGATCACTGTCGTCCCTACAGGCTTTTTACGGATGGGGGCACTTGCTGAAAAATGCTCCGGCGAGGAGGGTGCCCCACAGGAACAGAGAGATGGCATAGAGGTTGCTGCAGATCATGGGGCTGGACACGATGACCAGGGCAGCGTACAGGGCATTGGCCAGGGTATCGCTCCAGATAAAGCTGATGAGGGTCAGGGCCAGCAGCACCACCGTCAGCAGCAGAGAGCCCAGGGCCAGAAAGCCCACCAGCCGCACATGGAACCGGTGTCCCGCCGCCTTGGCCTGGGAGAGCACCAGTCCGGGGGGCAGGAAAAACAGGATCGCCACCAATCCCAGACCGAACCGGGCCCAGCCGTTTTCCACCTCCGGGAAGGCAAAACCCAGAGCTGTTGTCAAGACAAACATCCCCGCCCAGGCGATGTATAGGGTTTTATAAGAAAGCTTTTTCATAATGGGTCCTCCTGTTGATGCGCAAAGCCGCGTAGGGGCTGCCCTCGCGGCAGCCCCCCGTCCCGGTGGGACGGGAAACAGGGCGACCGCAAGGGTCGCCCCTACGCGATCTATTGTACAGCGGAAAGAGTCGGGTGACAAGGGGAAAAATCCACTGGACAGGGATTCTTTCCTCTGTTATAATGTCTGTAAGAATGACTTCGAGGAGCTGATACCCATGAAATGTCCCTTCTGCGGTTTCCAGGAAAGCAAGGTCGTGGATTCCCGACACTCCGATGACAACCTCTCCATCCGCCGGCGGCGGGAATGCCTGGGCTGTCAGCGGCGGTTTACCACCTACGAGATGGTGGAGGTCCTGCCCATGGTGGTGGTCAAAAAGGACGGCTCCCGGCAGAATTTCGACAAGAGCAAGATCCTGACGGGTCTGCAGCGGTCCTGCGTCAACCGCCCCGTGTCCATCGCGGAAATGGAGCGCATCACCAACGAGATCGAGCAGGCGGTCATGAATTCCATGGAGCGGGAGATCAGCACCAATGACATCGGCGAGATGGTCATGGACCGGCTCAAGCCCCTGGACGAGGTCAGCTACATCCGCTTCGCCTCGGTGTACCGCCAGTTTAAGGATGTCAACAGCTTCATGCGGGAGCTGACCAAGATCCTGGAGGAAAAATAAATGGTAGATTTCATCAAGTCTCTGCTGGGGGAATTCGACCCCACGGCATTTCTGCCCGATCTTTGGGCGATCTTCGGCAATCTGGATACGGCTCTGCGGGTGGTGGTCCTGGCGGGACCCCTGTGTCTGCTGGGTCTGGGCCTGCTGTACCTGCTGGCTCCCCCGGATGAGGCCAACCACATCTTCGGCTACCGCCTGTTCTGGGGCATGTCCAGCGTGGAAGCCTGGCAGTACACCCAGAAGACTGCGGGCCTGGTCTGGCTGGTCCTGGGTCTGGGCATGACTGTGTCCATGGCCTTCATCTGCAACAGCTACCGGGATATGGCCTGGGAGGCCATGCTCCTGTCCGCCCTCATCAGCGTCATCGTGGAGCTGCTGCTGGTCTTCGTCAGCAAGCTGCTGATCAACGCCCTGGTGGTCCTGCGCTTCGATTTGAAGGGCAGTCTCCGGAAGGAATCCAAGTGAATGAAAAAGCCCGCTCGAAAGAGCGGGCTTTCTTGCACACCGGCTCCACCAGCCTTATCCAATCCTTGCAATTTTTGACATTCTGCGTTATCATAGCTTCATAACACAAAAGGGAGGGCTTACCATGACCCACAATGTTTCCCCCGAAGCTCTGGCCATCATCCGACGGATGCAGCAGAGCGAGCTGGATGAAAGCGTCATCTACAAGAACATCGCCTCCTTTGCTAAGGGCAAGGAGAACCGCCGGACCCTCATGCGGCTGGCCAAGGAGGAGCTGGCCCACTGCCAGATCTGGAAGAAGTACACCGGCAAGGAGCTGCAGCCCAACAAGCGCAAGGTCCTCTTCTACACCCTCATTGCCCGGATCTTCGGCTTCACCTTCGCCGTCAAGCTCATGGAGCGGGGCGAGGGCAACGCCCAGGCAGAGTACGCCCTTCTGGCGGACGAGGTGGAGGAGAGCGTCTTCATCCGTCAGCAGGAGGAGGAGCACGAGCAGGCTCTGCTTGGCATGCTGGACGAGGAGCGGCTGCAGTATGTGGGCAGCATGGTCCTGGGCCTGAACGATGCCCTGGTGGAGCTGACCGGCTCCCTGGCGGGCTTCGCCTTTGCCCTGCAGAACAACCGGCTCATCGCCCTCAGCGGCCTCATCGTGGGCATTTCCGCCACCTTCTCCATGGCGTCCTCTGAGTTCCTGGCCGCCCGGAGCGAGGGCCGCACCGATGCCCTGAAATCCTGCTCCTACACGGGCATCGCCTACCTGCTCACGGTTATCGCCCTGATCGCCCCCTACCTGCTGCTGCCGGCCACGGCCTTCGTCCCGGCCCTGATCCTCATGCTGGGCGTGGTCATCGCCATCATCGCGGGCTTCACCTATTATACCAGCGTTGCCCAGGACCAGCCCTTCAAGCGGCGGTTCCTGGAGATGGCCCTGATCTCCACCGGCGTCGCCGTCCTGTCCTTCGTGGTGGGTATTCTGGCAAAGAAGTTCCTCGGAGTTGAGCTGTAATCACATGAAAACACCCCGGTTTTCCGGGGTGTTTTTTCGTCTATGCTGAGTAGAAACGACAGAAGGACCGGCCCCCAAGTTACTATGTCATTGCGAGGGCCGTAGGCCCGTGGCAATCCGTAACCCCTGCGGTGCTTTGCACCGCCCGACCCCTCTGGGGTCGGAATGAGAACGGATTGCCAGAAGGTGAATTGCCCCGAAGGGGCAAGAGAGGCCACCCTGGGGTGCGTCGGGCTATGTCCTCCTCGCAATGACAGTGGTAGTCGATGGCTGGTCTTTCTGATTGACAATGGTGGTAAACGCAACTCGTGAGGGTGATTCTTGAATCGCCCCTACGCGCAGATATGGTATCAGCGAAAAAACACCCCGAAACCATCGGTTTCGGGGTGTTGTGATTATTTTGCCTTCTTATCCTTCCGGTACCAGGGCAGGTAGGCCAGGCCGTACATGGCGGTGATGACGGCGAACATGACCAGGAAGCGCAGGAGGAAGTTGGGGGGCAGGATATCCAGCACCGAGGGGGCGGACTCCGGACGGGCCATGTAGAGGTAATTGGCACCGGGGATGAGCTGGTTGGTCCAGTAGGCGATGCCCACCAGGATCAGCAGAGCGATATAGGAGCGGATGATGGACTTGGGGTAGGGCCGCATGCCGTGGACGAAGATCATGTAGAACACGGCGATGTAGCCGAAGGTGTGCTCGACCCAGAACTGCCAGTAGCGCAGGCGGGTGGGGCCGCAGTAGGTCAGGGGCGTGGGGGTCAGCAGGGCGAAGAGGGAGCCGCTGAGGAGCCAGAAGTAGATGATATCGAAGAGCTTCTGGTTCTTACCCACGATCATGTAGCTGCCGAAAATGGCAGCCCAGCCGCAGACGGCGATGGGCAGATTGTCCACGGGGTTGGGACCCAGCTCCGGCAGAGCCACCAGACGCCAGTAGTAGGCCATCTCCGAGCAGATCAGGGCAAAGGCGATGCCGTAGCGGATCTTTTCCTCGTACCGGCTGGCGCGGATGCGGTCGGCGTATTTGCGGATCAGCAAAATCACCGCGATCATGGCGAGAATGGGCGCGAAATGGGCGGGGGTGAACAGAGCAAAT
Organism: Faecousia sp.; assembly: GCA_045125955.1. Classification (GTDB taxonomy): domain Bacteria; phylum Bacillota; class Clostridia; order Oscillospirales; family Oscillospiraceae; genus Faecousia. Next base: position 3,774 of record JBGVNV010000093.1, on the reverse strand, counting down.
TCCGGGGTGTCGCCCTGACCCCAGAGATAGATCAGAAATTCCTTCATGACAGTCCTCACTTTCAATATTCGTTCATAACAAAATGATTATAGCATGATTTTCCATTTTTCGCAAGATGGGACAGGTGGTGCTGCCCAATCAGGAATCCCGATGCCGGTTCTCTGCGTTAGGGTTGAAACAAAAGGAACAGGGCTAAATTACCATGTCATTGCGAGGCCGTAGGCCGTGGCAATCCGCATCCCCTGCGATGCGAAGCATCGCCCGGTCCCGGAGGGACCGGAAGGAGAACGGATTGCCACGGGCTTGCGCCCTCGCAATGACAGTGGTGGTGGGGACCTGGTCCCTCTGCTCCGGAGTGCGGAGGATTTGTCAATGACTGTATCCAAACAAAAGCTCCCAGCCGGGATTGGCTGGGAGCTTTTGTTATAAGGAGAAATCTGTAAGGATGAGGGGAATCAATTGAGCATGTCCAGGATCTTGTTCTTGGGCATGGCACCGGTGGACTGGCGGACGATGCGGCCCTCCTTCAGGACCATCAGGGTGGGGATGGAGCTGATGCCGAACTGGCGGGCCAGCTCGTACTCCTGGTCGATGTTGATCTTGCCGACCTTGACATCGGGCCGCTCGGCGGCGATCTGCTCCACCATGGGCACCACCATCCGGCAGGGGCCGCACCAGGGAGCCCAGAAGTCCAGCAGAACGGGCTTATCGGAGTTCAGGACCTCCTCCTGAAAATTGTGAAGATCGATATTGACAGCAGACATATTCGTGTCCTCCTTTGTGTTTCTTTGTGTCTATAGGATACCCGATTTTCATTTTGATTTCCGTGATTTCGTCACATAGCAGAAGATGGTTGCATTTGCGCAAATTTTCGTGTAAAATGATAAAAGAAACAGAAAATCCTTCCATTCCCAAAAACAAATAAGGAGAGCGTACATTGTCAACCGAGGGGGCATGGCTGGATGAAATGGTAAGCTGCGGCAGGCTCAGCAGCGGCGCGTATGAGAAGATCCTCCGGGAAAATGCCCGCCGCATCTTCGGACTGTGAGGTGACCTATGGAAATTCTGAATACCCCCTGCGGCCCCATCCGGGGCGTGCCCGGCCGGGTACCGGGGACCGTGGCCTACAAGGGCATCCGCTACGCCACCGCCGGACGCTGGGAGCTGCCCAGGGAAGTGACCCATTGGGACGGCGTCTTTGACGGCTCCGGCTATGGCCACTGCTCCTACCAGCCCCGGGCCTTTCTTCATGGCATAAAGGAATGTAGGGGCGACCAGAAGGTGAATTGCCCGCAAGGGCAAGAGAAGCCACCCTGGGGTGTTGGTCGTCCGCAGATTTTGCCAAAGCAAAATCTGTCGCCGCAAGGCGAAAAAGACGGTTATTTTCCTTCAGAAAATCCGAAAATTAAAGATTTTCGGCGGACGAGCAATGCTCGCCCCTACGCACATAGGAAAGAGCGTTCTTTGATAGTCTGAACAGGCCCGGATCGTTTGATCCGGGCCTGATTTTTTACTTTCTCAGCGCGCTGCTGCTGTTAAGGATCAGGGTACTGTAGAGGAAGAGCACATCCTGACCGTGGAAATCCACGAAATTGCCCAGCATGGCGGGGTTCACATACCGGGTATCCAGGACCCAAACGGTCTCGTAGTCGTTCACCAGCAGGGGCACCATGGAGCTGCCAAAGGAGTCCCGGAAGACGATGAGCTCCCGACCTTCCTGACCGGCGGGATTGGAGATTTCCAGCACCGCCGCGCCGCCGGAGAGGAACACGTCATAGAGGTCCCGGCTTCCCAGCTTGGTGGTGTCCAGCACGGCGGCGGTGGTGCCGCTGTCGTGGATGGTGACGGTGCAGTTTTCGAGCACCTCGTTGGTCAGATAGTACATGGTGTCCGGCTCCATGGGCAGGGCCGCCTGACCGTAGTACACGCCGTAGAAGGGGCGGTCGATGGCCATTTGCTGGAATTCCGGCACGGTCACGCCCAGTTTTTGGGCGATGGCCTGGGCCGCAGGGACGATCTGCTCCTGCCGCCAGTGGGTGTCGGTGCGGTAGTAGTCCTCGATATCCAGGAAGCCGCGCAGGTCGATGAGCTCCGCCCAGGGCAGCTCCTGGGCCACATGGGCGTAGAGGGCATCGTAATCGATGGCCAGGACCCCGGCCTCCTCCGCCAGATAGTAGCTCTTGTCGGGCACCAGGGCGAAATGGACCTCGGAACCCTCCAGGTACAGCTCATGGAGCTCCATAAACCGGGTCAGGGCATTGGAAACAGAGCCCTCGTCCAGGGGGTAGTCCATCTTGGCGGCGTAGCCGTCGCTCAGGTAGATGCCGTTGTTGTCCTTCTGGCCCAGCAGGTAGTAGGTCAGGTAGGCATTCAGGCTCCGGAAGCCGTCCCGCAGGGGAAATTGATCCACAGCGTAGTCGGCAAAATCCTTCATAAACTGTCCGGAGAGCAGGCTCTCCCCGGACACCGCCGGGAACTGCTCCAGGGGCCGCCGCTCGGCATCGGACACCTCCGCCGGGGCCTTCACCCAGGCAAATGCCGCCAAACCGCCCCAAATCGCCAGGATCAGGATCAGAGAAATGGTACGTTTCATGTTATTCTCCTTACAAAAAAGAACACGTCATTGCGAGGAGGGCAAAGCCCGACGTGGCAATCCCCTCAAGTTTGCTCAGTGTCCAATGGTAGATGTCCTAAGATCCACGGGATTGCCACGGGCCTGCGGCCCTCGCAATGACGTGTTCTCTTGAAACATCAGAATCTGAAATACAGGAAAGGATTGAAGCTGCCGTCCACCAGGCTGGCGGTGCAGAGCATGAGAAGCACCGCCATGACGACGGTATCGACCAGGGGCATATCCTTCTTCAGGGCCATGCGCTTGGGCCAGGGGGTGGCACCGATCAGGCCGAAGAGGAACACGCCCGCGTAGCTGCGCAGGTAGTAGACGGTCTCCGCCGTCACCAGGGGCGCACCGCCGAGACCCAGCATGCCGCCCATATCGCCCAGGGCCTGGGTCAGATCCTTCGCGTTGAAGAGGACGAAGCTGAAGGCGATGACCAGCAGCACATAGATGTGCCGGACCACCTTGGGCCAGGAATTGACATTGACCACCTTTTCCATCAGCAGCAGCGCGGCGAACATCAGGCCCCAGAAGACGAAGGTCCAGGCCGCGCCGTGCCACAGGCCGGTGAACATCCACACAAACAGCACATTGCGCAGCCATTTTGCCTTGTTCACCCGGCTGCCGCCCAGGGGGATATACAGATAATCCCGGAACCAGCCCCCCAGGGTCATGTGCCAGCGCCGCCAGAACTCCTGAACGGAGGCGGAGAGGAAGGGATAATTGAAGTTCTCCAGGAAGTGGAAGCCGAAGATCCGTCCCAGGCCGATGGCCATGTCGGAATAGCCGGAGAAGTCGAAGTAGATGTGCAGGCAGAAGCCAATGGCATAGAGCCAGTAGAAGACCACGCTCTTCTCGCCGGAGGCGCGGAACAGCTCGATGAACTGACCCAGCTGGTTGGCGATCAGGATCTTCTTGCCCAGACCAAAGAGGAACCGCCGCAGACCCAGCCGGAAGTCCTCCGGGGTGGTTTGCCGCTCCTTCAGCTCCCGCTGCACGTCCACATACCGGACGATGGGGCCGGCGATGAGCTGGGGGAAGAGCACCACATAGCAGCCAAAGTCGATGGGGTTATACTGAACCGCAGCAGTGCCCCGGTAGACGTCGATGGTGTAGCTTAAGATCTGGAAGGAGTAGAAGCTGATGCCGATGGGCAG
>JBGVNV010000092.1:0-10728 GCA_045125955.1 Faecousia sp. | reverse complement strand
TCCCATCCCGAACACAGAAGTTAAGCTCACTTACGCCGACGATAGTTGCCTGGTGACGGGCCGTGAAAATAGGTAATGCCAACACAAGGACATCCGAAAGGATGTCCTTTTTCTTTTGCCCGCACACGATGGTGTGCGGTTTCTTTTTGTTTGTAGAGAAGCAGGAGGCAATCGGCTGCGGGCTTGTAATGCTTGTTGACCTGTCATCGTGAGGCCGTCAGGCCGTGGCGATCTCCCGGTACAATTTGCAGATTTCCGGTGCGTTTGCAGGTGATTGCCGTGTCCTTCGGGCTCGCAATGACAGCGGAAGTCGATGACCGGTACGTCTGTTTCTCATATGCATCATCTGAATCGTGATTTGCGTTTCTTTGCTGCCCTTACGAACGGATATGAAACAGCCCCGATGATGGCGGGGCTGTCAGTTTTGGTCGATCTCAAAAATAAGGTCGTAAGTTGTATTGAGGATTCTGCGGATGAGTATGATCTCGTCGGGATATAGATGCCGCTGGCCCACCTCAATTTTTGCTATGGCACTCCTAGTTATGTCGCAGCCGGAGAGTTGGAGTTTTGCGGACAGAGTGTCCTGAGTCATCCCTCTGGATTCCCGGATTTTCCGGATATTCTGGCCGATTTTGTATTCGATTTCCTTATTCATAACATCACCGTTTGCACCAGTATTGGAACAATCATTCTTGACATTATTGTAAGGGAATGTTATGATTGGGATGCACCTATATAGGAGCAAATGGAAAGGAAAGTGATAGAATGGTGGTCAGCAAGCGATTAACTGGAATTATGGTGGCACTGCTACTTAGTGTGGCTTTTATTTTGACGGCGTGTTCGTCTGATGCAGAACAGAAAGAGGATCCTGCGGCAACGGACACTGATTTTGAATCGGATTTACAAACTACAATTTCTGTAACAGAATTTGCTGAACCAGAAACTTCGGTTCCTGCGGACGACGATTCGATTGCATGGGGAATTTATGCAACAGATAATGGTTTGATGGTTTTGGGCAATCAGGTTGGCGAGAGCTACGGTATGATTTTTAGAATTGGTGGCAGCGGTGCATATAATGATGTCATTCTCGAAAAGGATATTCTAGAGTTGGTATACGATGTTGAAGGTGATCAAATAACGCTTGAGGTTTATACGATTGACGATGAGTACTATACCACTGCTCACTATTATATTGAAGATGATCGTTTCTATTGTGATGGGGAATTGATGTGGGAGAGGGTATCAAATAATACAGGTGATCGCTATGACGTGACTGGCAGATGGCTTTATGCTGGAAGAAAATTTGAACTAGGAGGATCGGGTTACATTGGATATGTTTTTGATGGTAACGAATTATCCTTGTTTAGTGACAATTCATGCTATTCTTGTTGGTATGATGGATCTGGGAGGAGTGTTGGCACTTACGAGGTCGTATCTTTATTTGATAGACCAGCAATTGCTTTCAAAGATAAATATGGTTTAAGTGCGGGAACGTATAGCATTGACTACTGGTCCAATGATTTGCTTATGATATATTCGTGCGATGATAAATCGCGAGGATATATATTCTATCGAATCTCCTAATAATGAAGACCCCCGAGTGTCGGCGACAAAACTCGGGGGCATATCATTCATAAATAAACATCAAATCAATATCCACGTCCCCCTCGATGCCGGGGACGGTTCCGGTTTCGGTGTCGCCAAAGGTGATGGCCTTGCGGTACATCATGTACTGCTCCACAGAGGTGAAGTGCTGACCGTCCAGGGTGAAGGTGGAGGGATACCAGTTGCTTAAGAATCCGTTGGGCTCATCGACCAGATGGAAGCAGATGATCTTATTCATGGCGGGCATCCTCGATTTTCTGGAGGGTGTCCTTTTTCAGCTCCTCCCGGAGGGATGTGAGGTAGGGGGAGAAGGCGGCTTTGTCGGCACCGTAGGTCTGGTTGAGCTGGTATTCGTGGGGGATCCAGGTGGAGATATCGGAGAGGTTATGCTGGAAGACGGCCTCCATGGAGTCGATGGCCTTGTAGATCTTTGCTTCCAGGGTCTCCCGGGCGGCCATTTCGGCGTAGAGGGCGGTCATTTCCTCCCGGTAGGGCTGGGGGAGGGAGGAGACCCAGGCTTTCAGGAGATTTTCCTCGGTGGCTTCGTGGGCGGCGGTTTTGTCGAAGGTGGGGATGTCGCCGGTGAAGCACTCGCCCAGGTCGTGGATGATGCACATTCTCGTGACCTTGTCCATGTCCGCGTCCGGGAATTCGTCCCGGAGGAAGAAGCTCATCAGGGTCATCATCCAGCTGTGCTCGGCCACGGATTCGTGGCGGCCTTTGGAGGTATAGCAATGGCGGGTGGTGTCTTTCAGCCGTTCGGCGACGGTGAGGATGTCAAGCAGGGTTCTGGGGTTCATGGGGGCTCCTTTCGGGAATGCAGAATGAAGAATCGCGGAATTCACGGCGGGAGCAAGCCTCCCGCCCTACTGTTCTGCGTTCAGGCGATGATTGATAGAATGATTTTAGCGCAGGTGGGGCAATGAAGCAAGGGAAAAAGAGAAAAGGTCCCCGATTTGGGGACCTTGCTGGGTTTTAACGGGGAGAATTGTAGGAATTGACGAGGGAAAAGATTTGCTCCACAGGGCCGGAGAGGATGATCCTGGGAGAATCCACCGCATCCAGCGAGAAGCGCAGGTCGTGGTAATCGCCGTAGCAGATGGACTCGCAGAAGAAGCGGGAGGCGGACTCCCGGTCTAGGTCCGGAATGTCCAGAATCACGCAGGCCCGCGGCGCGGGCTTTTTGGTGTCGAGCATGAAGTCGTAAACGATGGCGTTGTTTTTGGCCTGGATGCTGGGGCGGACGGTGGGGTGGCGCAGGAAGGCATCGAGCTGGCTCTCTGTGAAGTGCCAGATGCCGCTGATTTTTTCTCCCTCCAGAATTCCGTTTTTCAGGTAGGTCCGCAGGGTCCGGTCCGTCAGTCCGGTGATCTGGGCCAGGTGGCCCAGGGTGTAGTAATGTCCGGTTTCGTGGTGCATGGGGTTCTCCTTTCGTTACCGTGGTCTCTGGGAATAGTGTACGACAGGAAAAGGGGGATTTCAATTTGAAATCCGGGCAGTTTTTCCGTTTAAAAAATCATTGAGGATGGAAATCGTTGTTCAAATGTGGTATGTTTTTTTATGAGGTGAGCGAAAATGGAATTTACACTGAACGGCAAACGGTATGAGGTCCTGGGGTTTCTCGGCAAGGGAAAGGGCGGCTACAGCTATCTGGTGACGGATGGCGCGGGGCGGTATACCCTGAAGAAGATCCACCATGAGCCCTGCGATTACTATACCTTCGGGGACAAGCTGGGGGCCGAATTGCGGGATTATGAGCGGCTGCGGAACCTGGGCATCCCCATGCCGGTGCTTCTGGATGTGGACCGGGAGCAGGAGCTTTTGCTGAAGGAATACATTGACGGGCCCAGCATCTATGAGCTGGTGAAGGAGGACCGGATGGTGGAGGACTATTATCACCAGGTCCGGGCCATGTGTGCGGTGCTCTATCCCGCGGGGCTGAACATCGACTATTTTCCCACGAATTTCATCGTGCAGGAGGGGAAGCTCTTCTACATCGATTATGAGTGCAACGGCTACATGGAGCAGTGGGATTTTGACAACTGGGGAAATGATTACTGGTGGAAGAGCCCGGCGTTTTTGGAGTATGTGGAGAGTCATGAATGAATTTGAGAGGGGGGACGACCGCAAGGGTCGCCCCTACGCGTTTGTGTGTGAGCGTATAAATGAGAGCCGCCCGGATGGGCGGCTCTTGTTATTTCAGGGCGATGCGGCCGCCGTTTTCGGTGAGCTTGGTCTGGGTGCCGTCTTTCATTTGCCAGCATTCGCCGTAGATGGCGGATTCTTTCTCGTCTTGATAGAGGTAGGTGCCGTCGGGGAAGATGTGGAAGGTGTGGCCCATGCTGTCGGCGGCGGTGAGGTCGGGGTAGATGGGGTGGCCGTCCACGGTCATGTTTCGCTCGAGGACCTCCTGGTAGTGGGGGCAGACATTGATGGTGGTCAGGCCTAGGCCGGGGTAGAACCGGCGGAAGGAGGGCATGCTCTCGCCATCGGCCTCGGGCTGGGCGTAGACGGTCCCGGCAGCGTTCATGGTGCCCGCGCTGATGCCCATGACCACGCCGGGGTAGCCGGTCAGCAGACGCTTCAGGCCGATGCGGTTAAAAAATTCATTCTGGGTGGGCACATGGCCGCCCATGAGGATGATGAAATCGGACCAGGCGATGAGCTCCCGGGCCCGGTCGGCGGTCAGATCGTCCAGGAGCTGCCAGCCGGTCATGGGGATGCCCGCCCGCTCGAAGGCACCGGCCATGTCGCCGCAGTAAAAGTCGGTGCGCGCATGGTCGGCGGGGGAGGAGGCCACGAAGAGGGTCCTGGGCCTGGGGGGCAGCTTGGAGCGGATGCGCAGCAGGAAGCCGTTGGCTTCCGTCAGGGTGGCCGGGGAGTGCTTGTAGACACAGGGGGAGGAGGTCAGGAAGAGGGTCATGGGGAATCTCCTTTCGAGAGTAAGGGTAGGGGATGGCGTCCTCGACATCCCATCCGCCGCAGGCGGCAGACATATATGCGGAAAAAACAGCCCATCGAGGTCTGATTTTTCCGATGGGTCGTCGGGGACGCCGACCCCTACATTTTTACCCATTATAAGGTGTTAAGGGGGAAAAAGCAACCCCGGAACCCTTTGGTTCCGGGGTTGGGATCATTCGTCGTCGGAGATCATCCGGTAGCCGACGCCCAGCTCGTTGGAGATGTAGCGGCGGTCGCCGGGGCGTTCGCCCAGCTTTTTGCGGATGTTGGCCAGGTTGACCTGGAGCTTTTTGATGCTGCCCTCGTCGGTGGTGCCCCAGACGGCCCGGATGATGGCGGCGTAGGTCATGACCCGGCCCGCGTGGTGGGCCAGGACCGTGACGATGTTGTACTCGGTCTGGGTCAGCCGGATCTCCTGGCCGGAGAGGGTCACCAGCCGCCGGGCGAAGTCGATGTGCAGGTCGGAGACATCGAAGGTGTCCCCCAGCACGCCGTCCTGGTCGCTGTAGCGGCGGTTGCGCAGGGCACTGCGGACCCGGGCCAGCAGCTCGGCGGTGGAGAAGGGCTTGGTCACATAGTCGTTGGCTCCCAGGTCCAGGGCCGTGACCTTGTCATCGTCGGTGGTCCGGGCGGAGAGGACCAGGATGGGGGCCTGGGAATACTGCCGGGCGTAGGTGATGAAATTGGAGCCGTCCTGGTCCGGCAGACCCAGGTCCAGGATCACCAGATCCGGGCAGTGGGAGGAGAACATGGAGATGCCCGCGGCGCAGTCCGGGGCGCAGAGGACCTGGTAATCCTCCGCCTCCAGCATGGCCCGGATGAAGGTGCGGATGTTGGCCTCATCCTCCACGATCAGGATCTTGAATCGGTTCTTTGCCATGGTCATTCCTCCGTAGTCAGGGTAAAGGTGAATTCCGCACCGCCGGTGGGGCAGTTGCGGGCGGTGATCTGGCCGCCGTGGGCCTTGATGATGGTGGCGCAGACGCTCAGGCCGATGCCCATGTTCCGGCGGGCGGCATCGCCCTGGCGGTCGGTGGAGCCTAAGTACCCGGTGAACAGGTCATCCAGCCGGTCCGGCGCGATGCCGCAGCCGTTGTCCCGGACGGTGAACCGGGCGTGGTGCGCCTCCAGGCAGACCTCCAGCTCCAGCACCGTCATGCCGGCGGCGTGGATCACGGCGTTTTCCAGCAGGTTCGTCAGCACCTGGCCGATGAGCACCGCGTCCATGGGGATGGAGACGAAATCCTCCGGGATGGTGACCGTCACGGTTTGCTCCGGGCAGCGTTTGTAGAACTTGACCAGCACCGCGTCGATCAGCTCCTCCAGGACCGTGTCGGTCTTGTTCAGCCGGAGCTCGCCGCCGTCCAGGCGGGTGACGGAGAGGAGATTCTCCACCATGCCCACCAGCCAGTGGGCGTCGTCCCGGATGCCCCGGAGCAGGTCCCGGCGGGCTTCCTCGCTGATGCGGCTGCCGTTTTCCAGGAGCATGGAGCTGGAGCCGTAGATGGTGGTCAGGGGGGTGCGCAGGTCGTGGGACACGGCCCGCAGGAGGTTGGCGCGCATTTTTTCCCGCTCGGAGTCGGCCTTGAGCTTTTCGGCGTTCTTGATCTTGGTGGTCAGGGCGCAGGTGATGATGGCCACCACCAGCATGACCACTGCCGAGAAAAAGTTCACGGGAATGGTGAAATTGAACTGAAAATAGGGGAAGGTAAAGACAAAATTGACCGCCAGCATGCCGATCAGCGAGGCGGCGATGCCCCAGCGGTAGCCGGTGGTGATGACGGAAATGAGAAAAACGCCCAGCACGAAGACCATGGGGCCCATGGCATCGGTCTGGAACACCGCCTCGGACAGGAGGCTGAACAAAAAGGAAACCACCAGGATCCCGGCGGTCACGAAGAAATCTTTGGCTTGCTGCTTCACGGGCATCCCCTCCATTTGACAAAATCAGTATACCATACGGGCAATAAAGATTCGGTAAAGATTCCTTATGTATCATACCACACCTGTCAAAGGTTTGGGACTGGTAACAATTGTTATGGACAATTGGGATTGGACCTGATATAATCGAATCGTATCCCCGTAAAAGCGGGTAAAACGAATGAAAGTAGGTCATCAGATGAGCAGTTACATTTTCAACATCATCTCCCTGCTGGGCGGTCTTGCGCTGTTCCTGTTCGGTATGGATACCATGGGCAAGGCCCTGGAACGCCAGGCCGGCGGTAAGCTGCAGACCATTCTGGCAAAAATGAGCTCCACGGTGCTCAAGGGCTTCCTGCTGGGTGCGGCGGTCACCGCAGTCATCCAGTCCAGCTCTGCCACCACGGTCATGGTCGTCGGCTTCGTCAACTCCGGCATCATGACCCTGAAGCAGGCCGTTGGCGTCATCATGGGCTCCAACGTCGGTACCACCATCACCTCCTGGATCCTTTCCTTAAGCGGTCTGGAGGGTGACAGCTTCTTTATTAAGCTGTTCAAGCCCTCTACCCTGGCTCCCCTGATCGGCACCGTGGGTATCGTGCTGTTCATGTTCACCAAGGGTGACAGCAAGAAGGGCATCGGCACCATCATGCTGGGCTTCCTGGCTCTGATGACCGGTATGGAGATCATGGGCGACTCCATGGAGTTCCTGGAAAATGAGCCCTGGTTCGCACAGCTGATGGTCTCCTTCACCAATCCCATCATCGGCATCCTCTTCGGTGCGGGTCTGACTGCCATCATCCAGTCCTCCTCCGCCTCCGTCGGTATTTTGCAGGGTCTTTGTGTCACCGGCGCGGTGACCTACGGCTCCGCGCTGCCCATCATTCTGGGCCAGAACATCGGCACCTGTGTCACCGCCATGATGGGCTCCATCGGTGCCAACCGCAATGCACGCCGCACCGCACTGGTCCACCTGCTGTTCAACATCGTGGGCGTGGCCCTGTTTGTGCTGGTGTTCTATGGTGTGGGTCTCTTCGTTGACTGGAAATTCCTGGACAACACCGCTGCGGCCTGGGATATCGCCGTGATCCACACCTGTTTCAATCTGGGTGCCACCGCTGTGCTGCTGCCCATGAACGGTCTGCTTGTGAAGCTGGCCTACCTGATCATCCCCCACGGCGAGACGCCCCAGAAGCAGGAGCTGCTGGACGAGCGTCTGCTGGCTACCCCTGCCGTTGCCGTGCAGCGTTCCCATGAGATCACCATGCGCATGATGGATGCCGCCCGTGAGGCTGTGGAGCTGGCCATTGGTCTGGGCAAGGCGTATTCCGAGGAGAACATGAAGCGGGTCGAGGAGCTGGAGAATATGACGGACCAGTACCAGGATGCCCTGGGCAGCTATCTGGTCAAGCTCTCCGGTGCCAAGATGGCCCACGGCGACAACCGGACCCTGAATACCCTGCTGTACACCATCAGTGACATCGAGCGCATCGGCGACCACGCCATGAACCTGGCCGAGGCCGCCAAGGAGATGGCAGAGAAGAAGATCAACTTCTCCGATGCCGCCAAGGCAGAGCTGGAGGTCCTGGAGCAGGCCGTTCTCGACATGCTGGCCAAGGTCGCCAAGGCCTTTGCCAACACTGACCTGGAGCGCGCCATGAAGATCGAGCCCCATGAGGAGGTCATCGATTCCCTGGTTCGTGAGGTCAAGAGCCGCCATGTCCGCCGCCTGCGCGACGGCAAGTGCACCGTCGAATACGGCTTCGTGCTGGATGATCTGCTGACTTCCTACGAGCGCATCGCAGACCACTGCTCCAACATGGCCGTGGAGATGCTCCAGTCCGCCGAGGACAAGATGGAGGTCCACGAGTACCTGAACGCCCTGCGTTCCGGCGAGCTGGACGAGTCTGCCACCTACAACAAGCGCATCGGCGTTTACGCCGAGCGGTATGCCTTCCCTGAGGAAGCCTAAGCTGATATGACGAGGACCGCACCCGAGAGGGTGCGGTCCTTTATTTTTTGGGAAATGGGCGTTTTTCATCACTGATGCCGCAGATGTAGTCCATGCTGACATTGTACAGTTTCGCCAGAATAATCAGACTATCCACGGGGATGCGGGTTTTGCCCTTTTCGTAGTCACAGTAGGTCCGCTGGCCCACCTGAAGGAGGGCGGCAATCTGGGCCTGGGTCTTGTCGGTATCCTCCCGCAGGGCGCGGATGCGTTCGGTATAAGTCATGGAAATCACCTCAGAATAAAAATAACATAGAGTTTATAACTCTATTGACATTTAGAGTTATAAACTCTATAATGAGTTCCGGGGGGTGATGGGATGGAGCATTTCTGCAAGGAGTGCGCACATTATTTGCGGCACTATATTCTCGACGAGCAGGCCTGTACAGCGATCAACTGCGGGCATTGTACCGTACCAAGGATCAAAAATCGTAAGCCCGATGCACCGGCTTGTGACCGCTTTGTGCCGGGAGAACGGAAGCTTCCGGACAGTAAGCATTTTTTGACCATGGAGCTGCTGCGCTGGTTTCAGGGGCTGGAATTCCCGCCGGAGGTCCGGCAGGATGGATAAAAAACCGCACCCGAGAGGGTGCGGTCCTTTGCGCGTGTGAAAAGGGGAGCACGGGCGATTCCTGAATCGCCCCTACGAGATGGTTGGGATAGAAGGGCCAGCCGCCAAATTTCCACGTCATTGCGAGGAGCGAAGCGACGTGGCAATCCCGTCGAGTTTCTGGGAGTCCTATGGACCACGGGATTGCCACGGCCCTATGGGCCTCGCAATGACGTGGTTATTTTGGCGGGTGCTTCTGAGTTTATCTGAGAGGTTGTCGCGGCGGGTCGGCGGGGGCAGTGCCGCCCGCCCTACAGGATTACTCTTTGGGTACGCCCTTGATGGTGAGGCTGATTCTGTGGCGTTTTTCGTCCACGTCCAGGACCATGACCTTGACGATATCGCCGACCTTGAGGGCCTCGCTGGGGTGGTTCAGGCGGCGGGAGGCGATCTGGGAGATGTGGACCAGGCCGTCCTGGTGCACGCCGATGTCCACGAAGGCACCGAAGTCGATGACATTGCGGACGGTGCCGGTGAGGATCATGCCCTTTTGCAGGTCCTTGATGTCCAGCACGTCTTTCCGAAGGACCGGCTTGGGCAGGTCCTCGCGGGGGTCCCGGCCGGGCTTTTGGAGCTCTTTGGCGATGTCCAGGAGGGTGGGGATACCCACCTTGCAGCTCTGGGCCAGCTTCTCCACGCCCAGCTGCTCCATGCGCGCATCCAGCTCCCCCAGGTTCTGGGGCACGTCCTTGGGGGTGTAGCCGCAGAATTTCAGCAGATTTTTCGCGGCGGCGTAGCTTTCCGGGTGGACACCGGTGCGGTCGAGAATGTCGGCACTCTCCGGGATGCGCAGGAAGCCGGCGCACTGCTCGAAGGCCTTGGGGCCGATCTTGGGGACCTTTTTGATCTGGGCCCGGGAGGTGAAGGGGCCATTTTCCTCCCGGTAGGTGACGATGTTCTTCGCCGTGGTGGCGGTCAGGCCGGAGACCCGGCGCAGAAGGCTGCTGGATGCGGTATTCAGGTCCACGCCGACGGCGTTGACGCAGTCCTCCACCACCGCGTCCAGGGCGGCGGAGAGCTCCTTCTGGGGGCAGTCATGCTGGTACTGGCCCACGCCGATGGCCTTGGGATCGATCTTCACCAGCTCCGCCAGGGGGTCCTGGAGCCGCCGGGCGATGGACACGGCGGAGCGCAGATTCACGTCAAAATCGGGGAACTCCTCGGCGGCCAGCTCCGAGGCGGAGTAGACGGAGGCACCGGCCTCGTTGACCATGGCGTAGGCGGCATCGGGGAAGCCCTTCAGCAGCTCCACGGCCATGGCCTCGGTTTCACGGGATGCGGTGCCGTTGCCGATGGCGATGTGGCGGACGCCGTGGCGGCGCATGAGCCGGGAAAGGGTGTCGATGGCCTCCTGCTTTTTGCGCTCGGAGAAGGTGGGGTAGACCACGGTGGTGTCCAGAACCTTGCCGATGGGGTCCACGACGGCCACCTTGCAGCCATTGCGGTAGCCGGGATCCAGGCCCATGGTCACAAAGCCCTTGACGGGGCGCTGCATCAGCAAGGGTTTTAAATTCAGCGCAAAATTGCTGATAGCAGACTCAGCAGCACGATCGGTCAGTGTTGCTCGAAGCTCCCGCTCTGCGCTGGGTTCGATCAGTCTGGTGAACGCATCCTCCGCTGC
>JBGVNV010000091.1:0-16431 GCA_045125955.1 Faecousia sp. | reverse complement strand
ATACGAGGGCGAGACCCTGCACTACAGCGAGCTGTTTGACTTCCAGTCCCTGGTGGATTACTGGCTCATCAACGAGATTTTCTTCAACGAGGAGCTCAACAAGAAGTCCACCTATATGTACAAGGAGATCGACGAGCTGGTCCATATGGGTCCCATCTGGGACATGGACTGGAGCTCCGGCGGTGAGGGCCAGACCTACCACACCGAAAACTGGGCCACCCGCTACTACAGCACCAACGCCCAGGCCAATAGCTGGTACAAGTCCCTGATCCAGGATCCCTACTTCTTCATCAAGGCCCAGGAGCGTTACTGGGAGATCCGCAACGACCAGGTGGAAGCCATGCTGACCCAGCTGGACGAGAGCTACGAGCTGCTGAAGGAGTCCGCCAAGGCCAACGGCAAGCGTTGGGGCTACGGCAGCGACTACAAGAAGTATGTGGACGACCTGCGCAATTGGTTCACCAAGCACCTGACCTGGCTGGATGCCCAGATGGCCACCCAGGATGTTCTGCGGGATTCCCTGGGCTACCATCCCAGCAGCCGTCTGGCCCTGAGCCTGCTGAATGTTCAGCCCGACTACAGCAAGCGCGCCCCCGCCGATGCCATCGCGGCCATCGGTCAGGAGCTGAAGCTGGTCATCGAGGGCGGCAACGACACCACCGGTACTGCGGTCCTGTATGTCAACGGCCGCCGTGTCAGCGAGACTCCCTTCACCGCCAATTCCTCTGTCACCGTGGATGTCCCCGCCGAGAGCCTGACCGCTGAGATCGGTGACAAGAACGTTCTGGAGGTCCAGATCGAGAAGGCGGACGGCACCATCAACGCTTCCCGCTATATCACCGTCATCTTCGGCGACCATGAGCACGAGTATGAGGCCGTCGTCACCGCCCCCACCTGCACCGAGGGCGGCTACACCACCTACACCTGCGCCTGCGGCGACAGCTATGTGGATGACAAGACCGAGGCCCTGGGCCACACCGAGGGGACTGTCCCCGGCACTCCCGCTACCTTCGACGACGAGGGTACCACCGACGGTGTCAAGTGCGCCGTCTGCGGCATCACCCTGGTGGAGCAGGAAACTTCTCCCAAGCTGGACTACAACGAGGGCATCGTTCCCGTCGAGGTCCTGGTGGCCACCACCGGTGACTGGCAGACCGGCTACGCCAACGAGGGTCCCGCTGAGCTGGTCCTGGACGACGATTTCTCCACCATCTGGCACACCGATTGGAAGGGCACCAGCCGCGACAACCACTGGATCCAGTTCGAGCTGAAGGACGATTACACCGTGGACGGCCTGCGCTACAAGCCCCGCAGCGGCAGCCGCAACGGCGTCATCACCGAGTATGCGATCCAGATCTCCGACGACGGCGTGAGCTTTGAGACCATCGCCACCGGCGAGTGGGCCAGCAACAGCAACTGGAAGGTTGCCCAGTTTGACGGCGTGAACGCCAAGTATGTCCGTCTGGTCTCCCTGAACAGCGACGGCGACAATCCCAACTATGTCTTCGCCTCTGCCGCTGAGATCCGTCTGACCGGCGTGAAGGCCGGTGCTCACGAGCATGCCTTCGGCGAGTGGACCGTCACCACCGAGCCCACCTGCACCGAGAAGGGCGAGGAGACCCGCTCCTGCGAGTGCGGCGAGACTGAGACTCGTGAGATCCCCGCTCTGGGCCACACCGAGGAAGTCATCCCCGGTAAGGACGCCACCTGCACCGAGACCGGCCTGACCGAGGGTAAGAAGTGCTCCGTTTGCGGCGAGATTCTGGTGGCTCAGGAAGTCATCCCCGCTCTGGGCCATGACTTCGTCAACGGCAAGTGCTCCCGCTGTGATGAGACCCTGACCTCCAAGTTCGAGGATGTTCCCGCCGGTGCCTTCTACTTCGATCCTGTCGAGTGGGCCGTGGAAAAGGGCATCACCACCGGTGCCACCGCCACCACCTTCAACCCCAACGGCAACTGCCAGCGTGCTCAGGTGGTCACCTTCCTGTGGCGTGCCGCCGGTTCCCCCGAGCCCACCAAGAACGAGAATCCCTTCACCGACGTGAAGGAGTCCGACTTCTACTACAAGGCAGTTCTGTGGGCCGTCGAAAAGGGCATCACCAACGGTCTGACCGCTGATACCTTCGGCCCCTTCGAGCTGTGCAACCGCGCTCAGGTCGTCACCTTCCTGTGGCGCGCCATGGGCAGCCCCGAATCCACCGCTGATGTCAGCTTCACCGACGTCCAGCCCGGTCAGTTCTACTCCACCGCCGTGGCATGGGCAGTCGAGAACAACATCACCAACGGTATCTCCGCCACCGAATTCGGCGTGGGCGGCACCTGCAACCGCGCCCAGGTCGTCACCTTCCTGTACCGCACCTACAATAAGTAAGTGCTGCGTGCAGAGGGCTGAGTTCTGAGTGATCTAACCTAATCGCGACAGCCCTGCCGGGATCCCGGCAGGGCTGTTTTTTCATGATTTCACTGTAGGGGCGATTCAGGAATCGCCCGCCACCCCACCGATGCCCACCGCAGAAAAAACAACAGGACCAGCCATCGTCTACCTCTGTCATTGCGAGGAGCGAAGCGACGTGGCAATCCGTTCTCTTTCCGTCCCCCTGTGGGGGGGGGGGGGACGGGCGGTGCTTCGCACCGCAGGGATGCGGATTGCCACGGCCCTGCGGGCCTCGCAATGACGTGGTAGTTTTGGGCTGGTCCTTCTGGTTTGGGCGGGTGGTTGCTGGTGCGTGGACGGGCGGTGCTTTGCACCGCAGGGGACGCGGATTGCCACGGCCCTGCGGGCCTCGCAATGACGTGGTAGTTTGGGCTGGTCCTTCTGATTGGGGCGGGGGGTGTCGGTGTGTGGGCGGGCGATTCTTGAATCGCCCCTACGGTACAGGATGCAAAAGGGCCCCGGCGGATGCCGGGGCCCAAATGCTGTTGGGAATCAGTTGTAGGTACGATACAGGAACGTAACGACCTGGGCGCGGTTGCAGATGCCGCCCACGCCGAACTCGGTGGCAGAGATGCCATTGGTGATGCCCTTTTCCACGGCCCATGCAACAGCGGTGGAGTAGAACTGACCGGCCTGGACGTCGGTGAAGGTCACCTCAGCGGTGGATTCGGGGCTACCCATGGCGCGCCACAGGAAGGTGACGACCTGGGCACGATTGCAGAGGGCGAAAGGTCC
Organism: Faecousia sp.; assembly: GCA_045125955.1. GTDB lineage: Bacteria > Bacillota > Clostridia > Oscillospirales > Oscillospiraceae > Faecousia. The sequence continues at coordinate 13,262 of JBGVNV010000091.1, read as the reverse complement.
GAAGGTATCAACGGTCAGACCATTGGTAATGCCCTTTTCGACTGCCCAGAGGACAGCCTTATAATAGAAGTCACTTTCCTTCACATCGGTGAAGGGATTGACATTGCTGGTAGGCTCGGGGGAACCGGCGGCACGCCACAGGAAGGTCACGACCTGGGCCCGCTGGCAGTTGCCGTTGGGATTAAATGTTGTTGCGGTGGCACCGGTGGTGATGCCCTTTTCCACGGCCCACAGGACGGGATCGATGTAGAAGGAACCCTCAGGGACATCCGTGAAGGGATTCTCTCGCTTTGCATCACAGCGGGTGCAGGAGGTGCCCTTCCAGTCATGGCCCAGAGCGGCAGTCTCATCGCCAACATAGCTTTCACCACATTCGCAGGTGTAGGTGGTAAAACCGCCCTCGGTGCAGGTGGGGGCCGTCACAACAGCCTCGTAGCTGTGCTCGTGGGCATCGCCCTTTGCGACGGTGAAGCGGACCTCGGCGGCGGCGGCGAACTTGTTGCCCACCTCGCCGGAGGTGGCGTCCACCACCTGGAACTTGACCTGCTTGGCCCTGACGGCTTCGAAGGAGATGCGCTGCCAGTCGGCATCGGTGGCGAGCACGCCGTCATCCACGATGGTGATCCATTCGCCGGACTCGTCCTCCCGGACCAGCAGATCGAACTTGGTGACCACGCCGTTGATGCTGCCGCTGCGCTGCATAAAGCGCATGCCGTCGATCTCAGTCACTTCGTTGAAGGTGAAGATCAGGTAGTGGGTATCTCTCGGGGAGTCGCGCCAGACGGTGTGCCAGAAGGTGCCGGGATTGCCGTCCAGAACGTAGCGGGGATCGCCCTCGGTGGCGTTGTTGGGCTGGAAATTCTCGGCGTAGACGGTCATGGCGTTGGGATCCATGTCCCGGGAGGAATCCGCCGCAGGATTGGCGGAGGTGTACTTCCCGATGATCTCGTAGCCCAGAGTCTCCAAATCGGCGGGGGTGGCCTCGTCGGTGTAGACGGTGTTGCTGCGGACCCACTCCCATTCCCACTGGAACCAGTTGATGGAAGATTCATAGGGCTGGCCCTTCAGCTCATTGGTCCGGGCGGTGATCCACCGCTCCCAGCGGACCCGGTAGAAATCGCCGATCAGGCCGGACCACTGGCGGTTACTGTAATCCTTCAGACCGCCGGATTCTGCCTGATTGTAGGAGCCCCAGGTGGTGACCAGGGCCTTGGCGTTGAACTCGTAGAGCTCCTTCGTAAAGTCATCGGCATTCTTGCCCAGGGCCTTGGCCTGCTCCACCCACCGGCCCAGGAGGAAATACTCACTGGTGGCGGTGACGGTCTCCATGTGGTCGATGATCTCCAGGAAGATGGCGGCATTTGCTTCAAAGGCCTCCAGATTCCGGGCGTTGTAGGCGACGGCCATCTTCTTGTGGTACTCCTGGGCACTGTTGGAGAGCACCTGCTGGAGCACATTGGCCACGTCGTACAGGTAAGCCTCGCTGGTGCTCAGAATGTCGTAGTCCGCCAGCAGGAGGGCTGCGGCTTCTTCGAGCTTGACCTTGTCATAGCTGACCACGGCGTTGCCCCAGGTGGAGGCCGCCTGGATGCTCAGGGCGGGACGGGCATTGACCACGGATTCGGGGGCACCCTGGCCCAGGTTGTTCAGGCTTCCCTTATAGACGGTATCCTTCAGAATGTCCCAGGCGGCGTTGGCGGACTCGCTGGCCGCGCCGTAGCGGCGTTCGGCGTAGCCGTCCAGCCAGGTGTCCAGGTCGATCTGGGTCAGGGGCTGGGAGGCGTCATCCTGCCAGATGGTCTCGAAGAGGAAATCGTAGAGGACGGGGTTGTTGGCACTGGCCTCAGGGGTGATGCCGATGCCGACGATGTGCTTTGCACTGTTGAAAGCTTTGGGGATCTCACGGGCCATGTTGTCCAGATGGCCGTGGAGGCCCAGACGTCCGCCGAAGTTGTTCAGCATGCAGTACAGCCAGGGGGTGTCGTCGAATTCCTTGGTATCGCCGTAGGAACTGCCGGTCTCCTGGTTGTGGGGGGTCTTCTCGGCGTAGAGGTCCAGGATCAGGGCGTGCTGTGCACCGTTGGGAACATCGTCCAGACCGTTCAGCAGCGCGGTGGTGGGGTTGCCCTGCCAGGCCTGGATGATCCAGACGGCATTTTCGTCTGCGGCCAGCATGGAGCGCAGGACCTCGGCAGCGATCTGGCGGGAATTCATGCCGCCGGTGTTGCCGCCCTCGTGGAAGGGATCGGTGGCGTAGTAGTCGGAGGTATCGCCGTAGACCTCCTTCTGGCACCGGTAGAACAGCTCCGCGTAGGTGTCAAAGGCGGCGGAGGTGGTCCGCAGCATGGCGGGCCGCTGGAAGGAGCACCAGGAGCCCTGGGCGATGATGTCGGAAGAATTCAGGGCATAAGCACCGGTGGCCTTGGCGGTGATGTCCGTGGGGACCATGCCGGAGTAGCCCTGGAGCACGGGCTGCATACCGAGATTGCGCATGATCTGCTGATTCTTTCTGGCCAGCTCCGTGCGCTCCTCAAACCAGCTGTCGTGGACGGGGCCGCCGAAGCCGGAGAGGTTCGCCATGTAGGCCCAGGCGTAGTAGGCGGGGCCGGCGATGTAGTCCTTGGCCTCCTGATGGCTGTAGCCCAGCTCCCCCAGGAACCGACGCCAGACCTCCTCCTGGGCGGTGGCATCGAGGACCACATTCACGCCGTTCAGAGCCAGCCAGTCCAGCTCGTTGCGCCACTCGGTTTCGCCCCAGAAGGCCATGGAGTAGGACAGTGTGCAGTAGTTGTAGGAATAGCGGACCTGGGCCTTGGTCTCCTTGCGGACGGTGCCCTGGATGGGGACGATGGCATCGGGCATAACAGCCTGATCGCCCACCTGGGAGATGTGGACGTTGCAGTAATACTTCAGGTAATGGTTGATGCCGGTGGCCAGGGAAACGCCGTCGTTGCCCCGGACGTGGACCTTGCCGTCTGCGGTGGAGAGCTCAAAATAGTCATATTCGCCGTCCTCGGCCAGCTCCAGGGTGAACCAGTTTTTAAACTCCTCGCCCAGGCGGCGTTCGATGATGCCGTAGACCTCGGCGTAGGTATCATCGGCGGTGACGGTGAGGTCGGCGTATGCAGAATCCTCAAAATCCGCCACGGCGATTTCGGGCAGCTCCTGGACGGGGGTGCCGCTGGCGCGGCCCAGGACTCGGACCTCGTTCAGCACGGCGGCCGTCTCAGCGGAGTTGTACTCCAGGTAGACGCGGACGATCCGGGCCTCCACGCCGCCCGCATCGTAGACTTCGCCGGTCTCCAGGGATGCGCTTTCGCGGGAGGTCTTCTCCGCCAGCTTGGTGAAGTTGCGGCCGTCGAGGCTGGTGTAGATGGTGTACTGGGAGTAGCCGTTTGCGGGGGTGTAGACCTCCACGGCGTCCAGATAGTAGTTTGCCTCCAGGTCGATGTCCACATAGCCGGGGTAGTAGCTGCCGCGCCAGGCGGAGCTCTTGCTGCCGTCGGTGACGTTCTTCGCCAGATTGGCACCGGAGGAGGTGTGAACGGGTTTACCGTTGGAGATGCAGTCATCGGCCACAACGGCCTCGCTGCCGTAGACCTCAAACTCCGCAACGGCGGGCCAGCCGGCGTTGGAGCCGCCGTAGGTGGTGCAGGAATGGATCACGATCTGGACCTCCGAATAGGTCTTTTCCAGGAAGGAATACTGCTGCTGGCAGTTGTCGGTGCGGTTTGCGGCGGCGTTGGACACGATGGTGTCGTAGGCACCGCTGCCGTTTCTCGCCCGGATGCTGTAGCGGAAGGCAAAATCGATGCTGTCGTAGGCACCCACATGCTCAAAGGCGATGGCAAAGGCATCCATGCTTCTGGGCTCCGGATAGGCCAGGGTGATGGTCTGCTCCGCCGTCATGGCGGCGTTGTAGAACTTATAGAGGGTGGAGGTGCTGCCGTCCACCAGATTGGCGGAGCCGTCGGTGGGATGCTCCTTGCCGCCGGTGGCGGTGATGATGGCCTGGTTGGCGATGTTCTGGTAGGCAGAGAGCTCCTGCGCCTGTTTTTCGTAGACCTCGATCTCGCTGACGCAGGGCCAGAAGGCACCGGCACTGCCGCCCTGCATGGGGTTGGAGAGGGTCACGAAGAAGTGGGTGGCGGACACCGCCTGGGGCAGGTCGAACCGGGCCTCCATGTCCCCCGTCAGGGTGACGGTCTGGGTGCCCAGGGGGATGGGGTCGCTGGTGACGCCGTTCTGGGCGTACTCCACGGCCACGGTGACGGAGCGGGAGGCCATATCATCGCCGCCCAGCTTCACCACCACCTGGGAGATGGTGCGGCCCATGTCCAGCTGGACCACGGCGGTGGCGGGCCAGACGCCCTGGGTCTGCCAGTTGGTTTCGTAGTCGCCGTCGATGACGTTAGCGATGACGTTTTCCCCGTAGCTGCCGTCGGTGGTGGATGCGGAGCCCAGGGGGGCCACATTGACCAGCTCCTCGGCTGCCCGGACGGTAAAGACGGATGCGCCGGGGGCCAGAAGGCCTGCGATGGTGCAAAGGGCCAGGATGATGCTGAGTACACGCTTATGAATGTTTCGCATGGGTAAGATCCTCCTTATGTGTGAAAAACAGGGGCTGCTGCGTGTTGCAGCAGCCCCTTGGGGGAATCAGTCAGGCACGATCAGGGCAGGACAACGGGGGTCTTGGAGAAGGCCCAGTCCTCGATGACAACGCCGGTCAGGAAGCTGATGTTCTCCAGCGCGGCGCAGCCGTAGAAGGCACCCTCGCGGATGAAGTCCACATTCTCCAGGTTGATGGTGGCAAGCTTCTGGCAGTTCTTGAAGGCGTAGCCGCGGATCTCCACGATGGTGCTGGGCAGCTGGACCTCGGTCAGGTTGGGCAGCTCGTAGAAGGCCATCTGGCCGATGTCGTGGATGCCCTCGGAGACGACGACCTTGGTGATCTGCTCAGCGTACTCGCCCCAGGGCAGGCTCAGAACGCCGTTCACCTTCCAATAGTTCTTCAGGTTGGTCTCGCCGTTCTCCAGCTTCTCGCCGGAGGGAACGAAGGTCAGAACGCCGTCGGCGGTCAGGGTCCAGGTGGTGTAGCCAGACCAGCCGGTGGCGATGACAGCATTGAAGTTGGGATCAGCCGCGCCGCAATTGACGCAGGAGCCGTTCTCATAGCTGTGGCCCAGGGCGGGGATGACTTCCTGAGCGGTGATGGTGGCATCACAGACGGAGCAGTAGGAGCCGTCAGTCATGCCGGGAGCCTCACAGGTGGCGGGGTAGCCGGGGATGGAAACGGGAGTGTGACCGGTGGCGGGGATGACCTCCTGAGCGGTGATGGTGGCATCACAGACGGAGCAGTAGGAACCGTCGGTCATGCCGGGAGCCTCACAGGTGGCGGGATAGCCGGGGATGGAAACGGGAGTGTGACCGGTGGCGGGGATGACCTCCTGCGCAGTGATGGTAGCATCACAGACGGAGCAGTAGGAGCCGTCGGTCAGGCCGTCCTCGGTGCAGGTGGCGGGGTGGCCGGGGATGACAACGGCGGTATGGCCCAGAGCGGGGATCTCCTCCTGAGGCTCGATCCACTCAAGGCAGACACCGCATCTCTTACCGTCGGTCAGGCCGGGCTCGGTGCAGGTGGCGGGGTAGCCGGGGAAGACAGTGGGGAAGTGACCGTCAGGACCGACCACGATGTGGGAACGGTAGGTTTCCACACCGCAAACGGTGCAGTAGCAGACGGCATCATAATAGCCGCCCTCGGTGCAGGTGGAAGGCTTTTCGTTCTCGACAACGACGGGGCCGTCGTTGTGGCCCAGGGCCTTGGTCTCGTCGGCAACGTAAGTATCGCCACAGGCGCAGGTGTAGGTGGTGTAGCCGCCCTCGGTGCAGGTGGGAGCGGTAATGACGGCCTCGTAGCTGTGCTCATGGGCGGCGGGGGCATTGTAGGCCACATCGAACTCGGAAACGGCGACCCAGCCGTCGCTGGACTGCTCGGCCACGAACTTCACATAGCGGACAGCCTGAGCCTCGAAGTCCATGTCCTTCTTGCTCTGGTCGGCGGCGAAGGTGGCGTGCTCGACCACCAGGATCCACTCGGCCTCCTCGGTCTCCTTGACGTACAGGCTGGCCTGGGTGACCTGGCCGCTGTTGTTGCCCTGACGGGGGGTGAAGGAGAACTGGTTGATGGTGTAGGCTGCGCCGAAGTCGATGACACCGGCGAAGGTGTTCTCACCGGTCAGCTTGTCGGAGGCACCCTGCCAGTTGGAGTGCCAGATGGTGGCGGGGTTGCTGTCGAAGGCGTACTCGAACAGGCCCTCCTTCCAGTCGTAGCTGGTCTCGGTGTCAACGGAGACCTTGGACCAGAAGCCGCGCAGCTTGCCGAAGGGGTCGACCTCCTCGGCGGCGGCCTGGTTCACGGTGTACAGGTCGAACTTGGTGCCGTCGCCGCTCCAGCCGCCGATGCTGCCGGAGTCGCCCAGGTTGTTGCCGTACTCGTTGGTCTCCAGGCTCTTGATGGCCCAGCCTGCGCCCTCGTGGTAGACCAGCTCGAAGACGTGGCCGGTCTCGTTCAGGGAGGCGGAATTGCGGCTGATGTTCAGGTAGCCGCTCTCATTCTTGAGCTTGTAGCCGCCCTCAGCGGGCTCCAGGGTCCAGAGGATGCGGGCATCTGCGATCTTGTCGCAGGCACCGGTGGCCAGGGTGTGGGTGCTCCATGCGCTGCTGCCCTGCTGGTTGGACAGAGCATTCTTGGTGCCGGCAATGCAGATGACATAGGTGCCGTTGGCTTCCACGATGGTGACCTGATCGCCGATCACATGGAAGAGCTCCTCCTCTGCGTGGACGTGACCCATGGGCATCAGACCGACGACCATGACCAGGGCCAGCAGCAGGCTCAGAAAGCGCGTTGCATTGTGTTTCATGTGTTCCATACTTCCTTTCGCTTTTTTGCTTTTTCCCAGAAAACGTTATCCGACCCTCGTCCCTGGGATGCGGACTAAAGGCCGAAAAGGATAGGTCAGACCGCTGCCGGACCGGGCGCAGAGCCGCTGCACCGATGCTGCTCCAATGGCCGGATGCCGAAAGCCAGACTTTTCCATATACTTTTCTATCTTATAGTTTATAACACCAATATGGTCCAAGTCAACCATATTTTCCCTTATTTAATTGGAAAACACCCGAACCGGGGGCAGGGCCGATTTATTTACGAAAATGCTTATCGCCCAAACGCAGTACAGTAGGGCGGGAGGCTTGCTCCCGCCGTGAATATCGCCAAGGGCGGAATTCACATCGTCCGAAGGACGATCGATCCCGTGATTCTTGCCTGACGGCAAGGGGATTTTTCGCCTGCGGCGTAAAATCCCGGCGGGGGCAAGCCCCCCCGCCCTACATTGACGATCCTTCATTTCAATCGGTGTAAAGCCGATAAGCATTTTTACGAATTCATCTGTTCTCCTGGTAAAAAATGTGATAAGATAGGGATATCAACGGCAAGCCATTGCCGGAAACAAACCTGCAAAAGGAGTGGAGAAAGATGAAGTCCCGAATGAAGAAATGGGTCAGTCTCCTGCTTTCTGCGGTGCTGGTGTTTTCAAATGTGCAGTTTGTAAACGCCGCTCAACCGGATGCAGAGCGGACCTACGACATCTACCCGGTGGTCCAGGAGATCACCTACGACGGCACCGCGTTTTCCCTGGGGGACCGGGTCCATGTGGTCTATGAGACCGGCATCGACCAGGCCACCAGAGATTACCTGGCCCAGGTCCTGGCGGACAACGGCATCGCCATGGATGTGGTGTCCGAGCCCGTGGAGGGCGAAACCAACATTCTGCTGGGCATCCATGGCTCCGGCGAGTGGGCCGATGCCTACGAAAATACCCTCACCCGGAAGACATTAGACCTCTACGACCGTTACGACGGCTATCTGCTGGAGGCAAAGGAAAAGCAGATCACCATCGTCGGCGGCGACAGCGACGGTGCTTTCTATGGTGTGGCGACCCTGAAAATGATGCTGTCCTCCTTTGAGGACGGTCTGCTCCTGGGCGCGCAGATCGAGGACTACGCCCTCATCGAGTACCGGGGCTTTGTCGAGGGCTTCTACGGCGGCTGGGACTACGAGACTCGCGCCGAGCTCATGGAGTTCGCCCGGGATGTGAAGATGAACATCTACGTCTACGCCTCCAAGACCGATGCCTACCATACCAACCGCTGGGGCGACCTGTACCCCGACGCCGAGATCGAGCGGATCGAGGAGCTGGTCCGCATCGGCCAGCAGACCAAGTGCCGCTATGTCTGGAGCGTCCATCTGGGCAGCTTCTTCAGCGGCCTGAGCATCGCAGACAATCCCTCCCTCTATGAGGAGCGTTACAACAAACTGGTTGCCAAGCTGACCCAGCTTTACAACGCCGGTGTGCGCAAATTCGACATCCTCAACGATGACTTCGGCAGCGGCTCCCATACCGATGTGGTCACGGTGCTCAACCGTCTGACCGAGGAGTTCATCGTCCCCATGGGCTGCGAGCCCATCACTTACTGCCCCCAGGGCTACAACCGCTCCTGGTCCGGCAACGGCGCGGAGCTGGATGCCCTGAAACATCTGGATGACTCCATCATCCTCTACTGGACCGGCGATGATGTGAACACCCCCATCACCCAGTCCACCGTGGACTATGTGGCAAACCGCACTGGGCAGCCCATCAGCTTCTGGCTGAATTACCCCGTCAACGAGCATGCCAAGTCCGGCGTGTTCCTGGGCGATATCACCTACTATGCCCGGGACGGCGTCACCGGCCTGAAGGCCGCCGTCTCCAACCCCTCCCGGTTCGGCCAGAGCAACAAGGTGGCCCTGTTCCAGCTGGCCTGCCTGTTCTGGAACAATTCCGACTATTCTTCCCACGCTCAGGAAATCTGGCTGGACTCCTTCAACTATCTGGAGGAGGGTGTGGAGGATGCCTACCGGACCATCGGCCGGAATGTGGCCAACTGCCCCGGCTCCAGCCGTGTGGCCGCGGGCTTCCCGGAGTCTGAGTACATCAAGGAACATCTGGATGCCCTCAGCGCAGCGGTCAGCAACGGCGACCCCATCGCCGATCTGGAATATACCGGCGAGCTGTTGACGGAGTTCTCCCACATTCGTCATGCCGTCCAGACATTCAGAAAGAATTGTAAGAATACGGATCTGGTATCCGAGCTGGAGCCCTGGCTGAAGTCTCTGGAGAACGTAACCGTTGCAGCACAGGCAGCAGTCAACAGCATCATTGCGCTGGAAAACGGTGATAACGCAGAGGCATGGACCTTCTTTACCGCCGCCAGCAATGGCCTGCAGTATTGGGATGCATACCTGACCTGCGATGATCCCTCCGTCACCAACAAGGCCCTGGCCGGCAGCAAGCGGCTGCAGCCCTTTGCCAGCCAGATGGTTCAGTATGTGGAAAAGACCCTGACGCCCCAGTTTGACCCCAATTATTCCGGCTTTGACCTCTACGCCGTCCTGGGCGGTCAGAAGCAGACCATGGACGACAACGCCCGGAAGATGTTCGACGGCGACGAGGGCACCTACGCCCAGTGGAATGTGATCCAGCAGAAGGATGATTACTTCGGCGTGGACCTGGGCGTGGTGAAGACCGTCACCGACATCTCCATCGTCCAGGCCAATTCCGACACCCACCACGACTATTTCCACAAGGCGGTGCTGGAATACTCCGCCGACGGCAAGGCCTGGACCCAGCTTGGGGACCGGTACAATGACACCTACCGCATCGAGCTCGACGGCCTCGACATCCAGGCCCGCTATGTGCGGCTCCGTCTGGCGGAGGTTGGCACCGCCAGCAAGCCCGACTACTGGACCCACGTCCGGGAATTCACCGTCAACCGGGCAAAGCCCGACGGCGACCGGGTCTACACCAATGTGGAAAGCTACGCCCGCCAGCCCCTGACCATCCAGGGCCGGGAGCTGAGCCTTGCGGACCTGAAGGGCGTGACCCTGAACGCCGGGGAGTATATCGGCATCAAGCTCCGGAATCTGACCCTGGTTTCCGCCATTACCCTGGAGGGCACCGGCCTGGAGGGCCTGACCCTTGCCCATTCTGTCAATGCTGCCCAGTGGGAAGAGGACCTGAGCGGCACCGCCGCCGTCAAATATGTGCGGCTGTACAATGGTACCGGCGCGCGCGTCACCTTCGACCTTTCTAAGCTGGGCGTGACAGTGGAAAGTGCCAAGGCAGACCCCAAATTCCTGGAGACCAATCTGACGGGCGGCCTGAAGGAGGGCTCCTGGGCCAATGTCTTCGACGGTCAGGAGGGCACCTACGCCTGGACCAACGAGGGCCAGACGGTGGGCGACTACATCACCTTCGATCTCGGCGGCAGCATCGACCTGTACGATGTGACCATCGTCACCGCCGACGGCAACCCCAGACTTTACAACGCGGAAATTCAGATCTCCGCCAACAAGTCCGACTGGCAGACCATCGCCACGGTGGTCAACGACAATTCCGTGTTCGAGGTGCCCTACCGCTATGTCCGGGCCAACGCGGATGGTGCAGAGGCCCGCTACCTGCGGATCTACTTCACCGGCAACACGGGCTATTACTTCAAGCTCCACGAAATTTTCCTGAACACCACCGTGGAGGATTCCGCCGAGACCGCCGAGATCACCGCCTCCTTCGGTGAGAACATCGGCAATGCCATCGACGGCAACCTCGCCACCCTCTTCTCCGGCACCGCCGGTTCCAGCGACTGGATCGAGTACCGCTTCACCGAGGCCACCCGTTTCAACGCCATCTCCATCCTCCAGAACCCCGCCAATATCAGCAATGCGGTGGTATCGGTCCTGAAAGAGGAGGGGTATGTGCAGATCGGCACCCTGGACGAAAGCGCGAAGAAATTCCTGCTGGATGCCGCCGAGGAAATTTACGGTCTGAAGCTGACCTTCGGGGAAGAAACGGACATCTCTCTCTATGAGATTTATCTGGATGCCCTCAAGGGCGATGACATCGGTGAATATGTGGATCCCATCATCATTGAGAACCGTGAGGATATCACCGAGCCCACCAACCTGGCCCCCGGAAAGGCAATTGCCGTCTCCGGCACCTCCGACGGCAACAAGGACAACGTCAACGACGGCGACACCTCCACCAAGTGGGACAGCGATTTCATCAAGGGCAGCAATGCCCGGGACAATTCCTGGATCTACATCGATCTGGGCGCGGACAAGACCAGCATCTTCGATGAGATGACCATGCACTATTATAACAAGATTTATCCCACCCTCATGTATATCCAGGTGTCCAATGACGCACAGAATTGGCACGAGATCAGCGAGCTGACCCGGTCCCACAACGGCCAGACTCACCCCATCGTCACCGAAACTTATGACACCGCCTATGCGGCCCGGTACATCCGCCTCTTCTTCGAGGAGCTGAACAGCGCGGCGGCGGGCAACGGCGTCGGCCTGAGTGAGTGGGAGATCAACGGCATCGCCCTGTCCGATGTTTCCATGAAGGCCGTTTCCCGCATCGAGGATATCCGGAAGGAATTGAACGAGGACCTGACCGAGGCCGAGCTGCCCCAGTTCGTCATGGTCATCCTGGATCACCCCGTTGCCGGTGAGATCCAGGTCATGGCCCCCGTCACCTGGGATCTGTCCGACTACAACGGCAGCGCAAATGGTGTCTACGAGATCGTGGGAACCCTCGACCTGCCTGCAACCGTCCATGCCGCCGACCGCACCGTGACCGTCACGGTGACCGTTGGCTCTACTCACGAGCACAGCTACACCGCCGTGGTCACTGCCCCCACCTGCACCGAGGGCGGTTTTACCACCTACACCTGCGCCTGCGGTGAAAGCTACATCGCGGACGAAGTTGATGCTCTGGGCCACGACTGGAAGGGCACCTCCTGCACCCGCTGTGATGCCAAGCGAGAGAACCCCTTCACGGATGTTCCTGAGGGTTCTTTCTACATCGATCCCGTCCTGTGGGCGGTGGAAAATGGCATCACCACCGGTGCTACCGCAACCACTTTTAATCCCAATGGTAACTGCCAGCGTGCCCAGGTCGTCACCTTCCTGTGGCGTGCCGCCGGTTCCCCCGAGCCTACCAGCACCACCAATCCCTTCACCGATGTGAAGGAAAGTGACTTCTATTATAAGGCTGTCCTCTGGGCAGTCGAAAAGGGCATTACCAATGGTCTGACCGTTGATACCTTCGGACCTTTCGCCCTCTGCAATCGTGCCCAGGTGGTCACTTTCCTGTGGCGCGCCATGGGCAGCCCCGATTCCACCGCTGAGGTGACCTTCACCGACGTCCAGGCCGGTCAGTTCTACTCCACCGCTGTTGCCTGGGCTGTGGAGAACGGCATCACCAACGGTATCTCCGCCACCGAGTTCGGCGTAGGCGGCATCTGCAACCGCGCTCAGGTGGTTACGTTCCTCTATCGTACCTACAATAAGTAAGTGCTGAGGGCCGAGTGCTGAGTTCTGAGTGACTTGATCCAATCGCGACAGCCCTGCCGGTTTCCCGGCAGGGCTGTTTTTTCGGTATTTTTTATTGTAGGGGCGATTCAAGAATCGCCCGCCCACACACCGACACCCCCCGCCCCAATCAGAAGGACCAGCCCAAAACTACCACGTCATTGCGAGGAGCCGACAGGCGACGTGGCAATCCGTTCTCTTTCCGTCCCCCTCGGGGTGGACGGGCGGTGCGAAGCACCGCAGGGGATGCGGATTGCCACGTCGCTTCGCTCCTCGCAATGACAGTGGTAGACGATGGCTGGTCCTGTTGTTTTTTCTGCGATGGGGAGCGGGGCGGTGGGCGATTCCTGAATCGCCCCTACATTTAAATCATCAAAAAACAGCCCTGCCGGGAGCCCGGCAGGGCTGTCGCGATTAGGTTAGATCACTCAGAACTCAGCCCTCTGCACGCAGCACTTACTTATTGTAGGTGCGGTACAGGAAGGTGACGACCTGGGCGCGGTTGCAGGTGCCGCCGACACCGAACTCGGTGGCAGAGATGCCGTTGGTGATGCCATTCTCAACGGCCCATGCCACAGCGGTGGAGTAGAACTGGCCGGGCTGGACATCGGTGAAGCTGACATCAGCCTCGGAGGCGGGGCTGCCCATGGCGCGCCACAGGAAGGTAACCACCTGAGCGCGGTTGCACAGGGCGAAGGGGCCGAAGGTATCAGCGGTCAGACCGTTGGTGATACCCTTTTCCACAGCCCACAGGACGGCCTTGTAGTAGAAGTCACTTTCCTTCACATCCTTG
>JBGVNV010000090.1:0-17481 GCA_045125955.1 Faecousia sp. | reverse complement strand
GGCCTACTTTTCGGAGGATTACGAAACCTTCCTGAAGGGCTACGAGGACGATGTGGCCCGTTACAGCACCTCCACCCGTTACACGCCCAAGCCCGGGACCCCTGCCAATTCCTTCAACATCTCTATGGTCCCCTGGGTGGAATTTACGGGCTTCAACATCAATGTCTTTGACGAAGGCAAGTTCCTGCTGCCGATTTTCACCATGGGCAAGTTCTTTGAGCGGGACGGCAAACGGCTGCTGCCGCTGGCCATCCAGGTGCATCACGCCGTCTGCGACGGCTACCATCTGGGAGTCTTCGTGGAGAAGCTGCAGGGCTATATCGATCAGTTTTAATTCATAAGATGAAAAAACAGATCGCAAATCTCATAACTTTCTGCCGCATCCTTGGCAGTATCGGGCTATTGTTCTGTCCCGTGTTTTCTGATTGCTTTTACGGGCTATACATATTCTGCGGTCTGACCGATATGGTGGACGGAACCATTGCAAGAAAGACGGGTTCCGTCAGCGAGTTTGGTTCATGGCTGGACACCGTTGCCGACTTCCTTTTTATGATTTCTTCTTTTGTGAAGCTGGTGCCGGTGACCCGGATTCCGGTATGGATCTGGGTCTGGGCTGCTGTTATTGCGGTGGCGAAGCTGGTCAATCTGGTTCGGGGCTTCATGCAAACGAAGCAGATGCCTACTCTGCACACCATCGCCAACAAAGCCACGGGGCTATGCCTGTTTCTATTGCCGCTGACGATTTCCTTTGTGGATCTGCAATATACTGCCCCGGTGGTATGTGTCCTTGCAACAATAGCGGCCATTCAGGAAGGGCATTACATCGCAATAGAACGCAATGTCGTTTAGGGGAGAACATCACAGGCAATGTGGGATTTGCCTGTGATTTTTCCTTGACATTTCCGCCCTTTTCCCTTACAATCTCATCAGAATATTGGACTGCCACCGGGTAGTTGTGCAAATGCACTCGTTTACACATCGTTAGGTCTTTGAAGATGTGTGGATGGGTGCTTCTTTTTTGGGAGGGCTTATGAAAAAACTGACCACTTACTTTACCAAAGGAGAGCTGGCCCTGTGGGGCGGCTCTGCCGGGCTGATCCTGGTGTCCTTTTTCCTCTTTGACCGGGTGAATTTCATGACGCTGGCGGCCTCGCTGATCGGCACGACTTCGCTGATCTTCAATGCCAAGGGCAACCCCATCGGGCAGGCACTGATGATCCTGTTCAGCCTGCTCTACGGCGTGATCTCCTACACCTTTTCCTACTTTGGAGAGATGATCACCTACCTCGGCATGACCGGGCCGATGGCGCTGTTCGCCTTGATTTCCTGGCTTTGCAATCCCTATAACGGAAACCATGCAGAGGTGGCGGTAAACCGGCTGGAAAGCAAGGAGCTTGCGCTCCTGTATGTGCTGACCGCCGGGGTGACCTTCGGATTCTATTTCATCCTGGACCACTTTGGCACTGCCAATATGCTCCCCAGCACCCTGTCCGTGACCACCAGCTTCATCGCCGTCTACCTGACCTTCCGCCGCAGTCCCTACTTCGCCCTGGCCTACGCCGCCAACGATGTGGTGCTGATCGTCATGTGGACCATGGCGGCAAAAGAGGACATCAGCTATCTGTCCGTCATCATCTGCTTTGTGATGTTCCTCGTGAATGATTTGTACGGCTTCGTCAGCTGGAAGCGGATGGAGAAACGGCAACTGAATATGGCATAACCGGTTCCTCAGTTGCATCGCAATTCCGGGACTTTCATTTGCATCGCTGCGCTTCCTGCGCTATAATAGTCCCAAACACACAGGAGGTACATCCCATGAAAGCCTTACCGGGTGTTCGAGGGAAACTGGATGGGGTGATTAAGGTGGCTGTCACACCAATTTGAGACT
The DNA here is from genome assembly GCA_045125955.1 of Faecousia sp. Classification (GTDB taxonomy): domain Bacteria; phylum Bacillota; class Clostridia; order Oscillospirales; family Oscillospiraceae; genus Faecousia. Next base: position 15,593 of record JBGVNV010000090.1, on the reverse strand, counting down.
TTGAAAAACGGGATTGGGATGATACCCAATCCTGTTTGCTGTTTACTCGTCTATGTGTGCGCAACCAGCGCACTTAGTACTTGGAATAGCACTCAATGCTTCGCTAAGTATAAAATAGGTAAACTCTCTCAAATCTTTTATTGAAAAAATAAACGTACATATTTCTCCGTTAGGATTAGTTTTATACTGTGTAGGTAAACACCTCGGATTTTCACACGGGGAATTACAGCTTGCTTTACTTGGCCGATTTATTCCCCACATTTTTACTTTTGAAATAACCCCATTGTCGCTCTCAACTTCAACATTATAATGAGCCAGTGAGTTCCGCAAGTATCTAACAATATCATCTGGAAAAAAGTTATTATCTTGACGGTCAATGGCTTTGAGATCATCCAGATAATTAACTACTTTTTTTGACTTAAGGTGAAAATCTCGCCTTTTTTCTATCGGATACATTAGTGCTATGTATAGGGAGTTTATCAACATCGTTTCTTCAAACTGCCCCACATAATTCCGAAGATTTATTTTAGTCCTGCACAAAACGCATCTTTCAAAGTTACGATACTCGCTCATCGTTGTGCCCCCTTTAACATCAATCTTTATCTGTCAAATGTTTATTGGCGTTGACTTTGTCTGTTATTGATAATAAAATAATTTTAACATCCTGCTCTATGAATGTCAAACGAGGTACCAGATGGAATATTTATCACTTGCGGAAGCTTTAGTCGAAAATTACAATACCGAATCGGGCGCAATTAGGGAAGAACAAATTGGAACAGCTATGTATTCGGCATGGATGGACATTATTGTTCCTCTATTCAAGTGTTGTAAAAAACTTAATTCCAATATAGACGTATTTACTTACCCAGATATCAAGTCACAACCAGAATGTAGAGAACTCTATGATTATGTTTCTTCAATCGCACGAATGATTGGAGATATAAACGGCTATCCGCTTCGCAATCGTTATGAGAGTGATCTTGACATTCTACTGATTGCTTATGCACATATCTCACCAGCAGATGATGAAGCTTTTGTTTTGAGATCGCGCAAAAAGAACTGTACGCTATTCCGATTTCGGTATGAGCGATTCTTGGCTCGACAAATTATTGAACAGCAACTTAAAGAACAGAGAATGCTCGAAGATGAGTATAACGACTTGCGCAAAATACGGAGGCTAAAGAGCAAAAGAAATCGCCTGAAAGTCCGGCGTGAACAGCGTAACGAACAGGCTAATGCCCTTCCTTCCGTTATCAGCATTCCTTTTACATCATTCTTAGTAAGGTGTAACATGATGAAGTGTAGCAGTAATCATGAAATAGAATCGGTTCGTGCAATTGTAGAAATAATGTCTCCATCGGGATTGATTTGTGAGGAAGAAATTGTCGCAGGTTACTGCAAGAACTGTGAGGTTTACTTTATCTTAGAAAACGACTTTTGCTTGTTACGAAAAAAGGGTGTTATTCTTTGCCAAGTCATTTCATATAAAGCCTATGCTTCTACAAACAATACAGATTTTGCAAACATAGCACTCAAACCTGAGTCCTTACTTCATCAATGCGGATACAATGTTAATTCAACAGATGAATTAAGTGAACTACAGCGACACGAAATATTGAAAAGAGTTCTCGAAAATAAACTTTATTCCAAAATAGCGTTGATGAGTTTTCTGGATTGGTTAATTGCAAGAAGCGAGAAGGTAACAAAGAAAAATATGACTGCGTCTATACAAAAATGGCGTTCTGACCGAGCTTATGTCGCCAGCTATGAATTGAGCAATTCCAGAAGTGTAAAAGTCGGTAAAATCCGCTATAATCAGTAAAGGAGACCCTTCGGAAAATTTTCCTATGGATACTGTCTCAAACTTATAAAATAAGCAAATTCCTGTCCGACGGACAGGGATTTGCTTATTGTCAATTCACCCTCATTCCACTTCCTAATCCTGCGCCGCAGGCATCACGAACATTTACAGAAACACAACCGGCTCCTTATATCCAGCCGCATTTTCATTGAGCACCTTCGTGATCATCGCACGGAACATCTCCGGCAAGGCTCGGCTGTTCATGGGGCAAACCTCCACACAGCGCATACAGTTGATGCATCGCTCGTTGTCGGTGTGGCTGGGGTCATCCAGAGGGATGGCACCCGTGGGGCAGCCTTTCGCGCAGGTGCCGCATTTGGTGCAGGTGTCGTTTGCCGCCGGGTGGAAGGCGGAGGGCTTCAGCTCCTTGTAGGGGGTGTTGCCGGGGACCTGGATGGGGGCGGCATCGTCGGCCTTTGCCATCACATCGGCGGCGAACCGGCGGCAGAGGGCCTCGTCCCGGGCATCGGGACGGCCTGCGGCGATGGCGCGGTGCATGGAATGCTCCGCAATGAAGGCCGCACCGGCGATGACCCGGAAGCCGTTTGCTTCCAGCGCATCTCTGGTTTCCAGCAGTGCATCGTCAAATTCCCGGTTGCCATAGACCACCACGGCAACGGCCTTCTGCCCGCTTCCCTTCAGGGCAGACAGCCGCTCCAGAGCGATCTGGGGCACACGGCCTGCAAAAACCGGCAGGACGGCCATCAGGCCATCATGCCCACCCAGGGAAAAAGCGGAATCCGCCTTGGTCAGATCCATTTGGGCAACGGGGACAGCAAAACCTGCGGCGATGGCATCGGCCACACGCTTGGTGCCGCCGGTGGGGCTGAAATGGGCAATGATCCATTTTGGGGTGTTCATGGTTTCCTCCTCAAATCGTAACGCTTCCGATGTAATGGTATCCAGGCCTCTCCGCAGTCTTCGCCTTGAAGAAGCGGAAGCCCTCGTTGGCGACATACAGGTGCGCCAGGGCGATGCCTGCGTCCAGGCGGTAGCCGGTTTTGGCGCAGTGGACATGGATGGTGTCGCCCTCGTGGGTGAAGTACCAGGGCTGGCTGTTGACCGCCGAGGGTGCCAGACGGGCCGGTTCCAGTCTGGGATCGGGGGTGTCAGCAATCTGGGCCAGGGGCTTGCGCTTGAAGCCCTTCAAATCGTGGCGAAGCTGGTCGCCCTTGGGGTGGCCGAAGGCCAGCAGGATGACGAACTTCATGCCCTCCACCTGGCTTGTGGTCCTGGGGTTCATCCGGCCCATGCCCAGCCAGCACACGCCCAGGCCCAGGGTCTGTAAGTAAAGATCCATCTGCTGGAACAGAAAGCCGATGTTTTCCAGATACCCCTCCCCTTCCTCGGAGTAAATGGCGATGAGCTGGGGCGTGGTCCAGGGGCAGATGCACCTGACCTTTTCCCGGCTGACGATGTCCATGCGGACCTTGATTTGAGGGTACAGGGGCTTCATCTCAAAGGACAGAATCTTCTCGATGGTCTCCGAATCCACCGGCTGACCCAGGAAGCTCCGACAGGATTTGCGATGGTAGATCATTTCGTTCAGGGTCATGGTGTTACCTCTCCAATCCAATCAGTCAGAATTTTAACATACCGCTCAGGCTCGTTCAGGCTCAAATCTCCATGCCGCAGGCCGGGCAGGATCTCCATCCTGCTTCCCGGGATGGCTTCCCGGAGCAGTTTGGCAGAATCCCGGATGCTTTTGGGCTCTTTGGCACCGGCCACGATTTTTGTCTTTGCCGTGGTTTCGGACAGGCCCGGCTGGATGGTGTACAGGCTGTTGGCCTTCAAAAAGGCGATCATGTCCGCCTTGCCGATGGCGCAGGTGTCCCGGAAATAATCGTCGAACAGCGGCTTGGGGATGCCCAGGTAGTCTGCCTGCAGTTTGGCAAACCACTTCTGCCTGACCAGTCCGTAGCTCATGCCGAAGGTGGGGCCGATCATCGCCGCCGTCAGCTTCGAGGGCTTGACCAGTGCGCTTTCGATCAGGGCATATCGGCAGATGTCCTTCCGCTGAGAAAGCATCTCCACGGCAATCTGACCGCCCAGCGACAGGCCGCCAATCGCCAGGACCTGCCCACCAAAATGGGCATCGATGTAAGAAATCAGTCTGGCCGCATTGTCCTCGATGGTGGTAAAGGGCGCATCGCTGTCTGCGTGGCCGTCCAGAACAGGAAGCACCACATGGTACCGCTCCGCCAGCCGCTTCGCAACCTCCCGGTAATTCCACCAGGAGAGTCCGCCGCCGTGGAGCAGGACCATCGTATCATGATGCTGTTTTCCGAATTCAATCACTGTCATTGGAAACACCTCATTTTTTCGCCACCAGCAGGAAACGGTGGATACTGCCGTCGACGGAGCCGTGTTCTTCCAGGATCTTCTGGGCCTTCAGCAGATTTTCCAGATGGGTATCCACAGAGAAGTCCGGGAACTCCCACTGGATGATCCGGGCGAACCAAACCAGCGCACCCACATCAAAGAACTGAATGGGCCGGAAGCATTCTTCACCCCGAAGGATCTGGAAACCAGCTTTTTCAAATTTTCTGGATGAAATTGTTAGGTACTGCTCCGGGAAGGGCAGTTCCATCCCTCCGCAAAGCAAAGATACCAGCTCCCGGTCGTTTTCTGCTCCTACCTGCTGGGAGATAAAGAGTCCACCGGGCTTCAGAATCCGGCAGATCTCCTCAGCATTGAAATCGCCGTGTCGATTGATCACCATATCGAAGCTGCCATCGTCGAATGGCAGCTTTTCTTTTCCGTCACCGGGGCGGAAGTCGATTCCCAGCGGAAGAAGAACCGATTTACACAGTTCCACATTGGGTAGATAATTCTCCATCGCTGTGGTATTCTCATAAGGATGATTCAGCGAAAGCAGAAACTCTCCGCCGCCGGTGTCGATGTCCAGCAGTCTCATCTCCGGGCGCAAATATTCTCCAATCACCGCCCGGTAATCCCAAGGCAAATCATCCTGCTCGGCATAGCGTCCCTCGATGTGGGAAAAGTCCCAGCCGTGGATGCGTGCGATGGATTCTTCGTTTTTCCATTGTTCGATCAATTTGTTCGTTTTCATGGCATCTGGCTCCTTTTGAGACTATTATACCGCACCCGAACCCGGAAAGCTATTCCCAATATAGGTACCTACACATCATAATCCATATACTGTACACAACACCATTATGACTGTGTTCTTTGCCCGGAGAACCATGTGCTGAAGTACAGCACCACGAACCGTGATGGTTACCGGGAGTATAAAAGTGATCCACAGGTCTGTTGTAATTGTCCGACACGACACCTTTGCACCAAGAGCAAGAATTTCACGAAGGTTGTGACTCGTCACATCTGGAGCGACTATGTGGAGATGGCAGAAGAAGCCCGGCATACACAGATCTGCCGGAGGATGTACAAAGCCCGGAAGGAGACCATTGAACGGGTCTTTGCCGATGCCAAGGAACATCACGGCATGAGATATACGAGATACAGAGGCTTGGCCCAGGTACGAAACTGGGTGAAGCTTAAATTTGCCGCCATGAATCTGAAGAAATACGCCACCCGTCGATGGAAGGATATGCTCCCTAGGTGTGTCACCTATGTGCTTACCCTGTTTCTGCCGGGATATACAGGAAGCCCCTGCTTCGCCTAATGCGAAACAGGGGCTTTTTCTACGGACTGAGACTGACTTTCATTTGGAAAGTCGGTCTTTCCTTGATTTCCCAGCCGCTTTGCGGTATACTGATTTCGTAAAAATCTGTAAATTTTGGCAGAAGGAGGGAATCAGATGGAGAAAATCCTGTTTTTTGATACGGAGATCCAGCCCGAATCCGGGAAGCTCCTGGACATCGGTGCCGTGCGCACCGATGGGATGCAATTGCATACGGCCTCCGCGGCAGCTCTGTCTGATTTTGCAAAGGGATATCCCTTCGTCTGCGGACACAACATCATCGCCCATGACCTGCGCTTTGTCCACGACTCCCTTCCCGACCAGTATCTGGCCATCGACACCCTCTGCCTGTCGCCGCTGCTCTTTCCCATGCGGCCCTATCACGCCCTGGTGAAGGATGACAAGCTCCAGTCCGGCACCCTGAACAATCCCCTCAACGATGCCATGAAGGCCCGGGAGCTGTTTTTTGATGAATACAGTGCCTATCGCGCCCTTCCGCCGGGGCTTCGCCGCATCTACTGCACCCTTCTTGGCGGCACACCGCAATTCCACGGCTTCTTCCGCCTGGTGAGCGAGCGGACGGCTCCGGACCCGGTCCTGGCCGTGCGGAATTTTTTCGAGGGAAAGATCTGCACCAATGCGCCCCTGGAGCTTTTGATCCGCAAGGTCCCCATTGAGCTCGCCTACACCCTGGCCCTGATCCACACCGATGACCGCCACAGCGTACCGCCCCCCTGGGTCCTGCGCAATTACCCCCGGATCAACAATGTGATCCGGCTCCTGCGGGGCACGCCCTGCGCCGATGGCTGCCCCTACTGCAGCCGGAAGCTGGATGTGCGCGCCCAGCTGGGGGACATCTTCGGCTTTGACTCCTTCCGCACCTACAATGGCCAGCCCCTCCAGGAAAACGCCGCACGGGCCGCTGTGGAGGGAAAATCCCTGCTGGCGGTGTTCCCCACCGGCGGCGGCAAGTCCATCACCTTCCAGCTCCCGGCCCTCATGGCCGGTGAGGCATCCCGTGGACTGACCGTGGTCATCTCCCCCCTGCAGTCGCTGATGAAGGACCAGGTGGACAACCTGGCCCAGCGGGGCATTGCCGATGCCGTGACCATCAACGGCCTGCTCAGCCCCATCGAGCGGGCCGAGGCCATGGAGCGGGTCTCCAGCGGACTTGCCTCCATTTTGTACATTTCCCCGGAATCTCTGCGCTCGTCCTCCATCGAGCGGCTCCTGCTGTCGCGGAATGTGGTCCGCTTTGTCATTGACGAGGCCCACTGTTTTTCCGCCTGGGGCCAGGATTTCCGGGTGGACTATCTCTACATCGGCGACTTCATCCGCAATCTGCAGGAAAAGAAAAATCAGAAGGACCGCATCGCCGTTTCCTGCTTCACCGCCACCGCCAAGCAGAAGGTCATCAGCGACATCTGCGACTATTTCAAGCAGAAGCTCGACCTGGAGCTGGAGCTTTTCACCACCGATGCCGCCCGCAGCAATCTGCGCTACAGCGTCATCTACAAGGAAAACGATGACGAAAAGTACACCGAGCTGCGCAATCTGATCCAGCGGAAGAACTGCCCCACCATCGTCTATGTCTCCCGGACCAAGCGCACCCACGCCATCGCCAGGCGGCTCTGCGGCGACGGCTTCCGGGCACTTCCCTACAACGGCAAAATGGACAGTGCCGACAAGGTCGCAAACCAGGATGCCTTCCTCCGGGACGAGGTGCAGATCATCGTGGCCACCTCCGCCTTCGGCATGGGCGTGGACAAAAAGGATGTGGGCCTGGTGGTCCACTACGAGATCTCCGACTCTCTGGAAAACTATGTCCAGGAGGCAGGCCGCGCCGGACGGGACCAGTCCCTCCAGGCGGAGTGCTATGTGCTCTTCAACGAGGAGGACCTGGACAAGCATTTCATCCTCTTAAACCAGACCAAGCTCAGCATGGCCGAGATCCAGCAGGTCTGGAAGGCCATCAAGGATCTGACCAAAAGCAGCCCCACCGTCTGCCGCTCCGCCCTGGAGATCGCCCGTCAGGCCGGCTGGGACGAAAGCGGCGAGGATATCGAGACCCGTGTCCGCACCGCCATCGCCGCCCTGGAAAACGCCGGGTATGTGGAGCGGGGCAAAAATATGCCCCGGGTCTACGCCACCAGCATTTTGGTGGACAGCATGGAGGAGGCCGCCGCCCGGCTGGACCAGTCCCGCCGTTTCGATCCCCGGCAGAAGCTCAACGCCAAGCGGATCATCAAATCCCTGATCTCCAGCCGCAGCATCGCCAAGGCCGGAAATGACGATGCCGAGTCCCGGGTGGACTATCTGGCGGACATTCTGGGCATCGAAAAGGAAGAGATCATCGCCTCCATCAATCTCATGCGGGAGGAGGGTCTGCTGTCCGATTCCATGGACCTGTCCGCCTTCATCCGCAGGCAGGACACCCAGAACCGCTCCTCTTTGATCGTCAACCGCTTCGCCAAGCTGGAGGAATTTCTCATGGACCGGCTCCTTGCCCAGCCGGAGGCCTTCTCCTACAAGGAGGTCAACGACGAGGCCATCTCCTCCGGTCTGCCGAGGGCCACCATCAAGGACATCAAGACCATCGTCTATTTCTGGACCATCCGCCGGATGATCCGCAAGGATATCAAAGCCGCCGACACCCGGGCCGTCCTCTGTCCCACCATGGATCTGCCCGCCATGAAGCGGCAGTTCCGCCAGCGGGTGGAGCTGGCCCACTTCATCGTGGAGCGGCTGTTCACCATGTCCGCCGAGACGGAGGTCCGTGGCGAGAATGTGCCGGTGGTCTTCTCCCTGCTGAAGCTCCAGACGGAATTCAACGCCCAGACCCGTCTGGACGGCTGGCAGGCCGCCGCCGAGGATGTGCAGAACGCCCTGCTGTATCTGAGCAAGATCGGTGCCATGGACCTGGAGGGCGGCTTCCTGGTGCTCTACAGCGGCATGCACCTGCGCCGCCTGGAGCTGAACAACAGCATCCGCTACAAGGTGGAGGACTACCGCCAGCTCAACGATTACTACAAGCTCAAGGTCCAGCAGATCCACATCGTGGGCGAGTATGCCCACATGATGGTCAGAAGCTATGACGACGCCCTGACCTTTGTCAACGACTATTTCCAGCTGGAATACCGGCAGTTCATCAGCAAGTATTTCAAGGGTACCCGGCTGGGAGAGATCAACCGCAACATCACCCCCGGAAAATACGACAAGCTCTTTTCGGAGCTCTCCGAGCCCCAGCTGAAGATCGTCGATGACGATGCTTCCAAATACATCGTCGCCGTGGCCGGTCCCGGAAGCGGCAAGACCCGTGTGCTGGTGCACAAGCTGGCATCCCTGCTCCTGCTGGAGGACATCAAGCACGAGCAGCTTCTGATGCTGACCTTCTCCCGCTCCGCCGCCACGGAATTCAAGCAGCGGCTCATGGCCCTGATCGGCAACGCCGCCCACTATGTGCAGATCAAGACCTTCCACTCCTACTGCTTCGATCTTTTGGGCAAGGTGGGCTCCCTGGAGGACTCCACCGACATCGTCCAGCAGGCGGCCGACATGATCGGCCGGGGCGAGGTGGAGCTGGGCCGGATCACCAAGTCCGTCCTGGTCATCGATGAAGCCCAGGACATGGACGAGCACGAGGCGGCCCTGGTCCAGGCCCTGATGAAGCGCAACGAGGATATGCGGATCATCGCCGTGGGCGATGACGACCAGAACATCTACGAATTCCGGGGCTCCGATTCCCGCCACATGAAGGATTTTCTGGACAAATTCGGTGCCGCCCGGTATGAGCTATTGGACAATTACCGCAGCGACCAGACCATTGTGGATCTGGCCAACGCCTTTGCATCCACCATCCCCGGACGGCTGAAAACCAGCCCCCTCCGGGCCGTCCGCACGGAGCCCGGCACCGTAGCCATCACCCGCCACCGCAGCGGCAATCTGGAGTGCGCCGCAGTGGAGGAGCTTCTGCGCAGTCCCGGAGCGGGCAGTGTATGCATCCTGACCGCCACCAACGAAGAGGCCCTCCGGTGCATGGGACTGCTCCTGAAGCACGGGCTCTCCGCCCGGCTGATCCAGACCAACAGCGGCTTCGATCTGTACGATCTGGCGGAGCTTCGCTATTTTATCGGCAGGCTGGGGGACCCCCATGCGCCGGTGATCACCCACGAATGCTGGATCACCGCCATCACTGCGCTGTGCAGTGCTTACCGCACCAGCTCCGCCCTGCCCATGTGCCTGAAGCTCCTGGAGACCTTCGCCTCGGTGAACCGGACCAAGTACCGCACTGACCTGATTGAATTCATCCACGAATCCAAGCTGGAGGACTTCATCGAGGATGCGGCGAACACCATCCTGGTCTCCACCATGCACAAGGCCAAGGGCCGGGAATTTGACCGGGTCTATCTGCTCCTGAACCGGTCCGAGCTGACCGAGACTGGCGCGAAGCGCGTGGTCTATGTGGCACTGACCCGGGCCCGCCGGGAGCTGCATGTCCACTATACGGGCCGGTTTATGGAAGGCCAGTCCGTCCCCGGTGCCGCCTACCGCAATGACAACACCCTCTTTCCGGAGCCGGAGGAGATCGTCCTGCACCTGACCCACCGGGATGTGGTGCTGGATTTCTTCAAGAGCCGAAAACGGCAAACCCTCACCCTGCGCAGCGGCCAGGCCATGACCTGCGATGGGGCATACCTGCTCTGCGACGGCAGACGCTCCGCCAAGCTCTCCCAGAAATGTCAGCAGCATCTTGCCGACCTGGGCAAACGGGGATACCGGGTCAAAAACGCCGAGATCCGCTTCATTGCCGCCTGGAAGGGCGAGAATGACACCGAGGAAACGGCGATCCTGCTCCCAACCCTGTACCTGGGCAAATAGCATCCACAGGCAGATCGGCACAGCATCAAAAACGGAGGATCAGGATGGCACACATCCTGATCCTCCGAAAATTTTGTTCCCAGATTCGATTCCCTTATAAAGCCCGCGGCTCATTCCCTGGCCTGTTTGCGCAGGTATTCGATGTAGTTGTTCAGGTAGATCACATTGGCGGCCGACATGATGAGGCCCCGCAGGAGGTTCTTTTCATCGGATTCCGTCTCGCCCAGCTCTTCGGGTCTGTCCTTCAGGCCGAAGAAGTAAAAGAGCATATTCTCCAGCTCGCCGCACATATAGTCGTAGGCCACGGGCAGGGTGTAGGTCCCCCGCTGGACCGAGATCAGCAGGTCGATGTTCTCCATACTGGTCAGATTCTTGGCCAGGGCCACGAAGAAGAGGTAGCTGATCTGCTCCGGGAAATACTGCTTCTTCACCGGGGCGGGGATCAGTCCCTTCTTAACGTAATTGCTGACCATGGAGCCGGTCAGCTCCAGACAGCCAAGTGGGGCCAGGTAGGAGTTGATGTACTTGATCGTCTGTTCCAAATAGAGGCCGACGGTGGGGATCTCCGCGTACCGGGGAAGACGAAGACCCCGGACCGATTCCGCCATGCGGCGTTTCATTTCCTTATCCATGCCAGTATTTTACAACCGAAATGTTGAAAAGTCAAGATGACTGAAAAATGCAGAATGCGGAATGCAAAATGCAGAATGATTTCCGTCCCTTGCGGGGAAAGTCCTCATTCTGCATTCTGAATTATGCATTCTGCATTTTGTTACGGTCTTCCGTTGTCGAAGAAGGGTGCAAAATAGTTGTACCAATCCTCAAAGCTGCCGGAAGAGGGCATCTCGCCGGACTCCTGGGGCGGCTGCTGTTCCAGAGAGGCATTGGGATCCTGGGGCCGCTCGTCGAAGGTGATGGGCAGCTCCAGCTCCGCGCCGGCCCGGTAGACGGTGACGGTGGTGCTGTCGCCGGCCTTGAACTTGCGCAGGGCACTCTGGAGGGTGGAATTGCCCTCGACACCGTACTCACCGATGGCGATGATGATGTCCTTGGGCTGGATGCCGGCGGTCTCGGCGCAGGAGCCGGGCTCCACACTGCGCACATAGGAGCCCATAGGCAGGGAGTACATGGCGGCAGTATTGCTGTCCAGGTCCATGACCACCACGCCCAGGTAGGCCATGTTGGTCCGGTAGCCGTTGGTGATGAGATCCTCGGTCATGCTCATGACATCCGCGATGGGGATGGCGAAGCCGATGCCCTCGATGGACGCGCCGGAGCCGGTGGAGCCGGAATACTTGGCGGTGGTGATGCCCACGACCTCGCCCTTCATATTAAAGAGGGGACCGCCGGAGTTGCCGGGGTTGATGGCGGCATCGGTCTGCATCATGTTGATGAGGTTGCCGTCGGTGTTGATGGTCCGGTCCTTGGCGGAGATATAGCCGACCGTCAGGGAGGAGGTCAGCTCGCCCAGGGGATTGCCGATGGCCACCACCTGATCGCCCACGATCAGATCGTCGGAAGAGCCGATGACCACGGGATCCAGACCGGAAGCCTCCACCTTCAGGATGGACACGTCGTTCATCTGGTCGTAGCCCACCAGCTTGGCCTCGTACTCGTCGCCCATGTAGGTCATGACGGTCAGGCGGTTGGCCCCCTCGACAACATGGTAGTTGGAGAGGATATAGCCATCCGCGCTGATGATGAAGCCGGTGCCGGAGGCGGCAGTCTCGGAGACCTGGCCCCAGACATTGGTGGTGGTCTGGTTGGAGATGGCCACGACGCTGTTCACATTCATGGCGTAGACCTGGCTGGGGGACAGGCCCTCGGCGGTTGCGATGGGGGAGCCGGAGACACTGACGCCGGTCTGCATCTGCTCCAGAGCCTCGATCTGCTCCTGAAGGGCGGCAATCTGGTCATCCACCTGGGCCTGCTGACGGCTGAGCTCTGCTTCCCAGCGGTTATTGACAGTATTGGCGGTCACGGCACAGGCACCTGCCACCAGGGCCACGGTCAGCACCGCGCTGATGAGCTTCTTTCCCATGCCGCCGGACTTCCGCTTTTTGGGGACGGTAAACGCCTCCGGCTGGGGGGTATGGGTCCGCTCATAGACGGGAGCGGGTTCAGGGATGGGTTCGGGTTCTGCGGGAGCGGCGAAGGTCTCCTCGATGATCTCCTCCACGGGTTCGCTTGCGATTTCTTCCACGCTCTCGATGACATCTTCGTGGATGATCTGGTCGATCTGCTCGGTATTTTCGGGCTCCGCAGGGATGGGATCCAGCTGACGATCTTCATTGAATTCCATGACGGTTCCTCCTTGGGGTTCTGTGATTTTTTGTGACTCCATCATATTCGGAAATTATGAATAAATTATGAAGACCTGTCGAATTAATGTTGAACATTCACTGTATTGACGCTGAAATCTGCCCATCCGGGTATGGAAAGGCCGCCGGAGCGGCCCGAGCGTCACTTCTTGCGGAAGGACAGGCAGTCGGTGCACTGGTCCTGGGTGGGGTTGCACTCATGGGTGCCCACCATGATCCGGTCCAGGGAGCAGTAGTTGGAGTTCTGGGCGTGGTTGGCACACTGCTTGACGGTACACTCGATGCACTTGTTGGCGTTCATAATGAATTACCTCCTTGAATTTGGTGCATGGGTAGTATGGACAGACCGGCCCGGGCTTATACACGAAAAAACGAATCATGGTGAAAAAGAAGCCGAAGGCTTCCAAAATCCCTTCTCCCGGGGAGAAGGTGGCCCGCCCGAGCGGAGCGAGGAAACAGCGGGTCGGAAGAGGAATGCGGGCGGATACCTGGAGGTTTGGACTACCTGACAGACCTGCTCATGGGTTGGTCATAGAACACGACTCCGGAGCAGGCCTTCAGGTTTCAGCCCATCCAACATGATCTCCCGCATTCCTCTCCCGACCCCTTCGGGGCCACCCTCTCCCCGGGAGAGGGGATTTTACCGATGCTTCCAGCATCGGTGACACTTTCATAGGTTGTGATCGTGTAGACCGATACTACATTGTAATGGTGTGATCTTTTTTGGATTGCTTTCTTTTCCGTAATATGCTATCATATTCTTTGAAAATGATCCTTTGGAGGAATTCTATATGATTATCGTTTCCCCTTCCATTCTGTCTGCGGACTTTGCGAACCTGAGCTCTGAGCTGCAGGTCATGAAGAACGCCGGTGCCCCCTGGGCCCATGTGGATGTGATGGACGGCCACTTCGTGCCCAACATCTCCATCGGCGTGCCCGTGGTGGCCTCCCTGCGCAAGGCCACCGACCTGTTCCTGGATGTGCACCTGATGATCGACACCCCCATCAAGTATGTGGACCAGTTCATCGCCTCCGGCGCGGATATGGTGGTCATCCATCTGGAGTCCGACACCCCCGAGATGATCCACAAGACCCTCTCCCGCATCCACGAGCTCGGCTGCAAGGCGGGCCTCACCATCAAGCCCGGCACGCCCGTGGAGGAGATGGCACCTTACCTGAATGAGATCGACATGGCCCTCGTCATGACCGTGGAGCCCGGCTTCGGCGGTCAGAAGTTCATGGTGGATATGATGCCCAAGATCAAAAAGCTGCGCCAGATGCTGGATGAAGTCAATCCCGGCTGTGTCATTTCCGTGGACGGCGGCGTGGACGCCGATACCTGCGCCATCTGCAAGGAAAACGGCGCAGAGGTGCTGGTGGCAGGCTCCGCCTATTTCAAGGCTGCGGACCGCGCCGCATTCGTCAAGACCATCCAGGCATGATCTGCATGAAAGCAGATGCAAAAGGAGGGAAGGCGCGCTTTGCGCGAGCTTTATGGAATTATCTAACGAACAATTGCAGCAGCTGAAAACCGTGGAGCTGGACCTGCTGCGGTCCTTTATCGACGTCTGCGGCAAGCTGGGGCTGAACTACTATCTGCTGGGCGGGACTCTGCTGGGCGCTGTGCGGCATCAGGGCTTCATCCCCTGGGACGACGATATCGACGTAGGCATGCTCCGGGAAGACTACGAAGTGCTGATGGAGAAGGGCCAGGCCCTGCTTCCTGAGGGTGTGTTCCTTCAGAACCATGTGACCGACCCGGAATATCCCCATAATTTTGCCAAGCTCCGCTGCACCAACAGCAGCTTTGTGGAGCACAGCCTGAGCCGCTGTAAAATGGACCACGGCATCTACATCGATATTTTCCCGCTGGATCCTTACCCCGAGAAGCAGGTTTCCTGGTTCCGTCTGAAAAATATCCTGCTGCGCCTGCGGATCACCTATGCCTTCACCTCGGAGATCCTGCGGCCCATTACCCGTTTCGTCCGGTGCTTTACGGTGCCGCTGTTCCCCTCCCTGAAGGGCGCGGTGAAAAAGCGGGATGCCCTGATGCGCAGCGTCACTACCGGCAGCCGTATCGCCAACCACTGCGGCGCCTGGGGAGATAAGGAGATCGTTCCCGCCGAATGGTACGGCGAGGGGACCGAGCTGACCTTTGAGGGGATGACAGTCCGGGCCCCCAAGGAATATGACCGCTGGCTGACCCAGGTCTACGGCGACTACATGCAGCTGCCCCCGGAAGAAAAGCGGATCCCTCACCATTTTGTGGATGCGTTTGATTTGGAAAAGCCCTACACAGTAATGGAGAAATGATATGAAACGAGTCATAACCTACGGCACCTTCGACCTGCTGCACTACGGCCACATCAACCTGCTGCGGCGGGCAAAGGAACAGGGCGATTACCTGATCGTGGCCCTGTCCACCGACGAATTCAACTGGGAACAGAAGCACAAAAAGAGCTACTTCGACTACCAGCAGCGCAAGACCCTGCTGGAAGCCATCCGTTATGTGGACCTGGTGATCCCGGAGGAAAACTGGGACCAGAAACGCCGGGATGTGGTGGAATACCATGTGGATACCTTCGTCATCGGCGACGACTGGAAGGGCAAGTTCGACTTCCTGGAGGACCTGTGCGAGGTCGTCTACCTGCCCCGCACCCCGGAGATCTCCACAACCAAGATCAAGGAAGAACTGAAATAATGATAAGGCGGGGCAATGCCCCGCCTGTTTTTTGTTAAGCAATTTTACATACAATCAGGCAAAAAGGGCAACGATCTCCCAGGCTTCCCCTTGAGGAGAAGCCTGGGGGGGCGGATTGCCACGTCGCTTCGCTCCTCGCAATGACATGGATAATTGGTAAGCGAAGCACCA
>JBGVNV010000089.1:0-5003 GCA_045125955.1 Faecousia sp. | reverse complement strand
ATGACAACAACTGGCTGTATGTTGGCTACGACCCCTCCAGCCACTGGTACTACCAGTACAAATGGAATGGCTCCGAGAGCTATCCCCAGATCTCTGGTCTGCCCGATCCCGTTGAGGGCGAGGAGCTGAGCCTGACCATCTCCCTGTCCAACGAGACCCTGGCCGTTACCGTCAACGGCACCACCGCATACTCCACCAACCAGATCCTGAAGGACATGGCAAATGCCTTCACCACCTCCTACGGCAATCTGGGCTCCTTCGGCGTCATGGCCAAGACCGCCAATGCCCACATCGAGTTCGCAGACTTCACCTATGACGGCGTCGACTGCATGGACGATGCCTGGCGCTGGTGCTGCGAGCGTGACGGCCAGACCGTCAAGGTCGTTGAGACCGCCATGGCTCCCGTCAGCGGTACCGTCACCGACACCGAGGGCAACCTGATCGCCGGTGCCACCGTCCGTATCGGCACCAACGCCGCCGAGACCGACGAGAACGGCCGCTACTCCTTCGAGGGCATCCAGGTTGGCGACTACGCCTTCGCCGTCACCAAGTCCGGCTACCAGGCCTACTCCACCACCGTCACCGTCGAGAACGTGGAGATGAACGTTTTTGATGCCGTCATCACCTCCAAGGCCAACCTGGACCTTTCCAAGTATGATGTCATCGAGTCCGACACCATGACCGTCTACGTGGGCAAGGAGTTCCCCCTGGTGGCCCGCTACGTCATGAAGTCCGACGCCTCCGGCAAGACCTTCTTCCGTGGCAACGAGACTGATCTGAACGAGATCGTCATCAACGGCACCGCCATCGAGCCCATGATCTGGGGTGTCGAGCTCAATGCCGATTCCAAGTCCTACGATCTGCTGGTGAAGGACGAAGATGCCGGTATTGATCTTTCCATGACCGTTGCCATCTCCGTCGAGGGCAACAACCTGACCTGGGAGGTCACCGAGCTGGAGAAGGGCGAGAACTGCGCCCGCATCGCCACCATCGACATCCCCCACCTGAACATCCTGAGCGTTGACGCCTCCGAGGAGGACTCTGTCTTCGCCGGTGCTCAGGCTTCCACCACCACCACCGCCAAGGCCGACACCTACATCAGCTTTGACGATGGCTTCGTCCCCTCCAACGAGGACGGCTACCTGTACGCCTTCCTGACCAACGGCAAGCTCTCCGCCGGTATCCACTCTAACTCCGAGCGCGAGGGCGACAAGCGTGTTGAGCGCATCAACGGCGCAGACACCATCAGCCTGACCAGTGCCGTCTGGTACTACGAGTCCGGTGACTCCACCGGCCAGGCCTCCGCCCGTTACTACACCTACCAGGCCTCCGAGCTGCCCATCATCAAGGTCGCCATTGCCGAGGAGGACCTGAACGGCGACGGCGAGATGGACTGGAACGACGGTGCCATTGCATTCCGTGAGGTCATGCACTACGCCCAGGGCTACGAGGGCGTGAAGGATATGGTCAACTACCGTATCGTCATGAACTTCGAGTCCGCCGCTCCCAACCCCTTCCTGGTCAACGCCGACAACCTGAAGAAGGTCTACCTGGCCACTGACGGTCTGCCCCAGGCACTGCTGCTGAAGGGCTACGGCAACGAGGGCCACGACTCCGCCAACTCCGAGTACGCCGATGTGGGCGAGCGTCTGGGCGGCATCGAGGATTTCCAGAAGCTGCTGGAGATCGCCCACCAGTACAACGCCGAGATCGGCATCCACGTCAACGCCCAGGAGGCTTATCCTGAGGCCAAGTCCTTCAACGAGACCATGGTCGGCACTCCCACCGGCGGCCTGCAGGGCAACGGCTGGGGCTGGCTGGACCAGTCCGTGGTCATCAACAAGCTGTGGGATCTGTCTTCCGACGCCCGTCTGAAGCGTTTCGTCCAGCTCTACGACCGCATCAACGAGACCGACTTCCTGAGCCTGGATTGGGAGAAGCAGGAGTACGTCAAGGACTCCCAGGGCTTCCTGACCAACGGCGACGGCGTCACCGAGGTCAGCCGCGAGGAGCTGCTGGAGCTGGTCCGCGCCGATGCCGCCACCCGCGAGCACAACATGGACTTCATCTACCTGGACGTCTGGTACCAGGATGCATGGGAGACCCGCCGCATCGCCGAGGAGATCAACTCCCTGGGCTGGCGTTTCTCCACCGAGTTCTCCGGCGAGGGTGAGTACGACTCCACCTGGCAGCACTGGTCCACCGACACCACCTACGGCGGTGCAGGTGCCAAGGGCCTGAACTCCGACATCATCCGCTTCCTGAGAAACGACCAGCGCGATTCTCAGGTCCTGAACTGGCCCGCCTTCGGCGGCACCGCCGACAACCCCCTGCTGGGCGGCTTCCGTCTGTACGGCTTCGAGGGCTGGGGCGGCCAGCAGGACTTCGATGGCTACATCGAGGGCACCTTCAACGAGAACGTCCCCACCAAGTTCCTGCAGCACTATGAGGTCATCGACTGGGAGAACTACGCCAAGGGCGAGTCCCCCGTCGGCAACACCGAGAAGAAGATCACCCTGCGCAACGCCGAGGGCGATATCGTCGTGGTCGAGCGTAACGAAGACCAGCGCGGCGACATCGAGATCGAGCGTACCATCACCCTGAACGGCAAGGTCGTTCTGAACACCGACACCACCGAGTCCACCTACCTGCTGCCCTGGATCGACAACCAGAACGGCGAGGAGAAGCTGTACCACTGGAATCTGGACGGCGGCACCACCACCTGGGAGCTCCAGGATGACTGGGCAGCCCTGGAGAACGTCATCGTCTATAAGCTGACCGATCAGGGCCGCGTGGACGAGCAGACCGTCGCCGTGGAGAACGGCACCGTCACCCTGACCGCCGAGGCCGCCACCGCCTACGTGGTCGTCAAGGGTGCCGCGCTGAAGACTGTCGTCTTCGGCGAGAAGGATTACGTCGTTGACCCCGGCTTCAACAGCTACGCCGACGGCGACAAGCTGGATGCCGATGTTTGGTCCGGCGACATCAACGCCGAGGGCGTTGCCATCACCCGCACCAGCCTGGGCGACCAGAAGCTGGTCCTGTCCAACACTGAGAAGGACGTTTCCGTTTCCACCACCATCTCCGGCCTGACCGTGGGCGAGAACTACGTTGCCGAGGTCTACATCGCCAACGAGTCCGACGCCAAGGCCGCGCTGACCGTCAAGGCCGGCGAGAAGGAGAACACCTCCTACACCTACCGCTCCATCGTCCGCAACACCATCTCCTCCGACTCCGAGCACGGCACCAACATGCAGCGCATGCTGGTCACCTTCGTTGCCGAGAGCGAGACCGCAACCCTGACCCTGTCCCGCGAGGCCGGTTCCGGCTACACCCACATTGATGATATCCGTGTGGTCCACAAGACTCTGAACAACTACAAGGAAGACGGCTCCTTCGAGCAGGACTTCGAGTCCGTTGTCCAGGGCCTGTATCCCTTCGTCCTGACCTACAACGCAGGCGGCGACTCCCGTACCCACCTGTCCCAGGACAACTCCCCCTACACCGACCGCGGCTGGAACGGCAAGGCCGTTGACGACGTTATCGATGGCGAGTGGGCTCTGAAGCACCACACCAACATCACTGGTATCGTCTACCAGACCATCCCCCAGAACTTCCGCTTCGAGGCCGGTAAGGTCTACCAGGTGGAGTTCGACTACCAGACCGTCTCCTCCGGCTACCAGATGGTCGTCGGTGACGGCAAGACCTACACCGCTCCCACCGAGTATCTGCCCACCGCTTCCACCACCAAGCATGCTACCATGCAGGTCGTGGGCTCCGGCTCCGGCCAGACCTGGATCGGCCTGTACATGAACGGCAGCCGCTGCGGCACCAACACCGCCACCGGCGACGTGGACTTCATCCTGGACAACCTGAAGATCACCGAGGTCGAGGGTGCCGAGATCGTCACCGTCAGCAAGACCGAGCTGCTCCTGGGCGAGTACGCCGAGATCTACGGCAGCAGCCTGGATAAGATCGAGTGGACCATGTCCGTCGAGGGCATCCTGGAGCTGGATCTGGCTGCCAACACCATCCGCGGCATCGCCGCCGGTACCACCGTCCTGACCGCCACCTTCCCCAGCGGCAAGACCGAGTCCTTCGAGTTCACCGTTGAGGATACCCTGGTCGAGGAGATCGACAGAAGCGAGTACGCAGGCATCACCGCCGAGGCCAACACCGAGGAGCCCACCGGCGAGCCTTCCGGCAGCGGCGTCGATGACGCTCTGGTCGACGGCGACAGCTCCACCTACTGGCACTCCAACTGGAGCGGCGCAGGCTTCACTGTCAGCGCAAACAACCCCGCCGTCATCACCGTGGACCTGGGCACCACCCTGTCCATCGGCGGCTTCCAGTTCCAGCAGCGTCCCAGCGGCGGCAACAACGGCATGGTCTACGCCTACAACTACCGCATCCTGGATGCCGAGGGCAATGTCCTGGCCGAGGGCGAGAACGTTCAGGTTCCCACCGTCAGCCGCACCAGCTCCGCCTGGACCACCCAGAAGCTCTCCGACAATGTGGATGCCCGCTTCATCGAGCTGTCCATCATTGAGGGCTACAACTACTACGCCGCCATCGCGGAGATCGTCCCCATCCGTGTCACCAAGCTGACTCTGGAGCCCGATGTTCCCGTGAACCCCTTCACCGACGTTCCCGAGGGCATCTTCTACTACGAGCCCGTCCTGTGGGCTGTTGAGAAGGGCATCACCACCGGTGCAACTGAGACCACCTTCAACCCCAATGGTGAGTGCCAGCGCGCTCAGGTCGTCACCTTCCTGTGGCGTGCCGCCGGCTCCCCCGAGCCCACCAAGAATGAGAACCCCTTCACCGATGTGAAGGAGTCCGACTTCTACTACAAGGCCGTCCTGTGGGCCGTGGAGAAGGGCATCACCAACGGTCTGACCGCTGATACCTTCGGTCCCTTCGCCCTGTGCAACCGCGCTCAGGTCGTCACCTTCCTGTGGCGTGCCATGGGTAGCCCCGCCTCCGAGGCTGAGGTCAGCTTC
>JBGVNV010000088.1:0-5494 GCA_045125955.1 Faecousia sp. | reverse complement strand
ATCGTTACATTGCCGCCCGCATTCCTCTTCAGTCAGGGCATCGGTTCCGAAGAGCCGATGCCCTGACAGCTAGGAATTGTGGTGTGATTGCCCCCGGCAATCATTAGATTTCGGATTCGCTGCGCGGAGCACCACCCCGGGAGAAGCGATTGGGTGCTTCCGCACCAGCGGATTCTTTGACAGTCTGCGATACCGCCCACCATTTTGGTGGGCGGTATTTTTATATGGTATGTTCGGGGGCCATTTGTAACAATGTCACGAATAACCCATTGACATGGTGGGTAAAACATGGTATGTTGTAATCAACCTACTAACCTACTGAAATGGAGGGTAAATGAATGAGAGTTTACGCTGACAACGCCGCCACCACCCGTGTTTCCCAGACGGCACTGGACGCGATGATGCCCTACTTCACCGAAGTTTACGGCAACCCCAGCAGCCTGCACACCTTCGGCCAGGAGGCCAAGGAGGCTCTGGAAAATGCCCGTGAGCGGATCGCCGCCCACCTGGGCTGCCAGCCCAGGGAAATTTACTTCACCTCCGGCGGCACCGAGGCCGACAACATGGCCATCCGCACCGCCGCCGCCCTGGGCGCGCGCAAGGGCAAGCACCACATCATCTCCACCGCCTTCGAGCACCACGCGGTGCTGCACACCCTGAACCGCCTGGAAAAAGAGGGCTTTGAGGTGACGCTGCTGGATGTGAAGGACGGTCACAACATCACCGCCCAGCAGGTGAAGGACGCCATCCGGGAGGACACCTGCCTGGTGACCACCATGTTCGCCAACAACGAGATCGGCTCCGTGCTGCCCATCCGGGAGATCGGTGCCATCTGCAAGGAGGCCGGGGTCCTCTTCCACACCGATGCCGTCCAGGCTGTGGGCCACCTGCCCATCCACGTGAAGAATGACAATATCGATATGCTGAGCCTCTCCGGCCACAAGTTCCACGGCCCCCGTGGCGTCGGTGCCCTGTACATTCGTCGCGGCATCGCCCCCGCCAACATCATCGAGGGCGGCGGCCAAGAGCGGGGCAAGCGTCCCGGCACCGAGAATCTGCCCGGCATTATGGGCATGGCGGCGGCTCTGGACGAGGCCGTGGCCAATCTGGAAGCCCATACTGCGAAGGTCACGGCCCTCCGGGACAAGCTCATCGCGGGCCTGAGCAAGATCCCCCACTGCGTCCTCAACGGCGATGCGGTGAACCGGCTCCCCGGCAATGTTTCCTTCTGCTTCGAGGGCATCGAGGGCGAGGCCCTGCTCCTCCTGCTGGATGCCAAGGGCGTGGCGGCTTCTTCCGGCTCCGCCTGCACTTCCGGCTCCCTGGACCCCAGCCATGTGCTGCTCGCCATCGGCAGACCCCACGAGATCGCCCACGGCTCCCTGCGCCTGAGCCTGTGCCACGAGAACACCGACGAGGAAATGGACCACATCCTCACCGCCGTTCCCCAGGTCGTCGAATACCTGCGGAAAATGTCCCCGGTCTGGAAGGACCTGGAATCCGGCAAGCGGCAGTTCATTACGCCCTGACAGCCTGAAATATCCGCGTTATTGCGAGCCCCGCCAGGGGCGTGGCAATCCCGTGGATAGCGGTGTGCACCAATTCAACAATCTGAAAATCAACGGGATTGCCACGGGCCTGCGGCCCTCGCAATGACGTGTTCTATTGAAAAGGAGATAATATTATGGCTCTTTACAGTGAAAAGGTTATGGACCACTTTATGAACCCCCGGAATGTGGGTTCCATCGAGAATGCCTCCGGCGTGGGCGAGGTTGGCAACGCCAAGTGCGGCGACATCATGAAGATCTACCTGCAGATTGAAAATGAGATCATCGTCGACTGCAAGTTCGAGACCTTCGGCTGCGGCTCCGCCATCGCTTCCTCCTCCATGGCCACCGAGATGATCCTGGGCAAGTCCATTCATGAGGCCATGGCTCTGACCAACAAGGCTGTGGCCGAGGCTCTGGACGGTCTGCCCGCCCACAAGATGCACTGCTCCGTCCTGGCGGAGGAGGCCATCAAGAACGCCCTGAAGGACTACTTCGACAAGAACAATATTCCCTACAATCCCGCCGACTTCCCCGAGCTGGACCACGACGAGCTCCACGATGCCGTCCACGGCGAGGACTGAGTTATGATCGTATCCTCCAAGGGGCGCTACGCCCTGCGGGTGATGGTGGCCCTGGCCCAGCGGCAGGAGGAGGGGTACATCCCTTTGAAGGACATCGCCGACAGCGAGGGCATCTCCCGCAAATACCTGGAGTCCATCATGACGATTTTGAGCAAGGCGGATTTTGTGGATGCCTCCCACGGCAAAAACGGCGGCTATCGGCTGAACCGGCCCGTGGAACGCTACACCGTGGGCGATATCCTGCGGCTGACCGAGGGGAGCTTAAGCCCCGTCAGCTGCGATGCCGCCTGCGAGCGCAACTGCCACAGCCGCGCCATGTGGACCAAGCTGGGCCGGATGATCGACGATTTCTTCGACGGCATCACCCTGAAGCAGCTCATGGAACAGGAATAACAGAACGCCCTCCCGAAACCGGGAGGGCGTTTTTCCATGCCATTCGGCACCGGCGAGGGAAAACCCATGAGGGAACGGTTATGACCGTTCCGCAGTACACGCCAACGATGACCGCCGCACTTCCAGCAAAACGGGACCAGCCCCCGTCTACCTCTGTCATTGCGAGGCCCGTCAGGGCCGTGGCAATCCGCATCTCACCGGCCCCTCGGGGGCCGGGCGGCGCGTTGCGCCGCAGGGGTTACGGATTGCCACGTCGCCTGGCGGCTCCTCGCAATGACGTGGTATGTTCCGATGCCGAATGGCATCGGCGGGCGATTCATGAATCGCCCCTACAAATATTCGTTGGATCCGCAAACACATTCTGCATTCTGCATTATGCGCTCTGTATTCTGCATTTCTCCGCCAGCCAGCCTAACTGACCCTCAAAGGCCACGCCGAAGCGGGAATCTTTCCCCGTATTTGCGATGCTTCTGTGGACAAATTCCGCCGCCAATCGGGCGGCTTCGGGGACGGTCAGCCCCCGCAGAATTGCGCCGGTGGTGACGGCGGCGAAGAGATCGCCGGTGCCGTGGCAGCTCCGGGGGAGCCTGGGGGCCGCGTGGGCGAATTCCGTGTGCCCGTCGCTGTAGTAAAAGCCCACGGTATCCGGCGTGGGGGCGTAGCCCGTCAGCAGCACGGCTTTGACATTCTTCAACAGCGCTGTCGCAATTTGGCGGCAAAAGTCCAGGTCCGTCCGGTCCTCGTAGGGAACCCCGGAGAGCCACGCGCCCTCGGTCAGGTTGGGCAGGATCAGGTCCGCCCGCTCGCAGAGCCTGCGGTGGGCCGCCACCATCTCCGGGCCCATGCCGGAATACAGCCGCCCGTGGTCGCCCATGGCGGGATCGTGGACGATCAGCCCGTCTCCGAACCGGTCATAGAGCTCCAGGGCCAGCTCCGCCTGGTCGGGGCTCGCCAGATAGCCCGTCAGGATGCCGCCAAATTCCGCGCCGATGGACTGCCAGTGGTCCAGGACCGGGCGGGCAAAATCGCTCAGATCCCTGACCACGGGGCCGGGAAAGGCCGTGTGGGTACTAAGCATCGCCGTGGGCAGCACCGCGCAGGGGACACCCATGGCGGACACCGTGGGGTGGATCACCGTCAGGGAGCACTTGCCCAGACAGCTCAAATCCTGCATGGAAACCAGGGTTTTCATCGTATCAACTCCTTTCTGTTAGGATACAACAGGGGTCCGAAAAAAACAACGAAAATTTTTGAAAAAGTTCTTGACAAATCCGGTTGCGCGTAGTATATTAATGAAGCTGATTCGGCGGTGCCGAACATCAGCTTGACCACATATGGCGGCGTAACTCAGTTGGTAGAGTATCCGGTTCATACCCGGCTTGTCACCTGTTCAAGTCAGGTCGCCGCTACCAGGCCCGTTGGTCAAGCGGTCAAGACACCGCCCTTTCACGGCGGTAACATGGGTTCGATTCCCGTACGGGTCACCATGAGACGCAAATACGAACCCTGCACATTGTGAGGAATGTATTTGCACTTACTGAAAGAATCCCACTTGAGTGATCGAGTGGGATTCTTCAGTTTTATCCCCCAATTTTAAGCCCCACAGCCTTCCTTCTCAGGATCGGCTGTGGGGCTTCTTTATTTACCAGACTCATACTCCCAGATATTTTCGATTTGAATCAGTCCCCTTTCAGTTCTCCTCTGGGCGTACTCCAGCAGTTTCCGGGAATTGCCGGCCCCGTGGCGAACATAGCAGACCAGCCAGTCGCAGGCATCGACCATGATCCGGTTGGCACGCACGATTGCGTACCGTTTCGGCGTGCTTTCCAGACCGTCAGGATGATATGTCCCATCAAATCCGTCGGGAGCCTCTGTGGGCCGTTCAGCCGGATGATACGGCAGCACCAGCATCAGGGTGATGTCCGGATACTTCTGTTTCATGCGCCTGACAGCGGCGGCAGCAAGACGGTCAAAGCCGCCATACCCACCCACATAGAAATAGCGGACATTCTCCTCCCGGATCAATCGGTCAACCACCAATTCCAGTCTGGGGAGCAAGCGTTCGTCTGCATCCCTGTGACCGATGAAGAAACAGCTTTTCATCTATCCGTCCCCTTAATAATCGGCTATGTATAGCCTAATAGTAGCACGCATAGCCTATAAAGTCCAATCAAATCGTTTATGCTGACAGAAATGATTTGGGAGGTCGGTTATGGATACTGTAACTGCTGTCAGAAATAGAATACTTACCCTTTGCGAAGAGCGAGGCATCAGCATCAATAAGCTGTCTACCATTTCCGCCTTGCCGCCGTCCAGCATCAAGAATATCCTGTACGGCAAGAGCCAGAACCCCAAGCTGCTTACCATCAAGATGATCTGTGACGGTCTGGAGATTACCCTCGGTGAGTTCTTCAATACACCTGAATTTAATGCATTGGAGCAGGAAATCAAGTAAGGGTGTGTTTCGTCTATGAGTGAAATCGCAAAAGCTGTTGGTCAGAGAATCAGAAATTACCGGACACGGGCCGGGTTTAGCCAGGAGAAGTTGGCAGAGTTGTCCGGCTGTCACCCCACATATATCGGTCAGCTGGAACGGGGCGAAAAGAATGCTACCATTGAAAGCGTTGAGAAAATCGCCACCGCACTCAACCTCCCCATGTCCAAGCTGTTTGAGCAGCTGGGAGGACAGGATGATGGCAGCAGAAATATCCCTCTTGAGTGCTATGAATTTCTTTCCGCGAAGACACCCGAAGAGCAGGAACAGCTGTTCAAGATCCTGCTGGAGATGGACAAATATAGATCCAGGTAATTATAAGAGGATGCAGCCTTTGTGAACTGCACCCCATTTGTTAGACAAGTATGATATAATACTTGTACTAAGAAATGGGGTGTTTTTCTATGCCTAAAGGAGTACCAAACAAACGATATACTGGTGAGTTCAAGCAGTTGGTCGTAGAGACCATGATGCGA
>JBGVNV010000087.1:0-40894 GCA_045125955.1 Faecousia sp. | reverse complement strand
CACCAAGCGTGGCGGTAAGGTCTGGATCAAGATCTTCCCCGACAAGCCTTATTCCAAGAAGGGCCTGGGCACCCGTATGGGTTCCGGTAAGGGCGCTCCTGAAGGCTGGGTCGCAGTCGTTAAGAATCAGAAGGTGATGTTTGAGATCGCCGGCGTTTCCGAGGAAGTCGCCCGCGAGGCTATGCGTCTTGCTCAGCACAAGCTGCCCATCAAGACCCGCATCATCAAGCGTGAAGAGCCTGCTACTGAGATTGGTGGTGAATAATGATGAAGGCAAAGGAAATCAAGAATCTGTCTGTTGAAGAGCTGACCCGCAAGCTGGACGACCTGAAGAAGGACCTGTTCATGCTCCGTATGCAGCACGCCACCAACCAGCTGGATAATCCTATGCAGATTGCTGCTGTCAAGAAGGATATCGCCCGCGTCAAGACCATTATTCGTGAGAAAGAGACCAAGATCTAAGGAGGAAACGTAAATGACTGAGAATACCAGAGCATTCCGTAAGACTATGATCGGTCAGGTCGTCTCCGATAAGATGGACAAGACCATTGTGGTTGCGGTTAAGGATAGCTACCAGCATCCCCTGTACAAGAAGACCATGAAGCGGACTTACAAGCTGAAGGCCCACGACGAGAACAACGAGTGCGGCATCGGCGATACCGTTGAGGTCATGGAGACCCGTCCCCTGTCCAAGGACAAGCGTTGGAGACTGGTCAATATCATTGAGAAGGCTAAGTAAGGAGGTCGACAACTATGGTTCAGATGGAAAGCTACCTGAAGGTTGCCGACAACACCGGCGCCAAGGAAATCCACACCATCCGCGTCCTGGGCGGCTCCAAGCGTAAGTACGGCAACATCGGTGACATCATCGTTGCTTCCGTCCGCAAGGCTTCCCCCGGCGGCACTGTGAAGAAGGGTGACGTCGTCAAGGCTGTCATCGTTCGTTCCAAGCGCGGCGTTCGCCGTGAGGATGGTACCTACGTCCGCTTTGATGAGAACGCTGCCGTTATCATCAAGGAGGACAAGAACCCCAAGGGTACCCGTATCTTTGGACCCGTTGCCCGTGAGCTGCGCGACAAGGACTTCATGAAGATCCTGTCCCTGGCTCCCGAGGTCATCTAATGGAGGATAACCAAGGATGAACATTAAGAAGAATGATACCGTTATCGTCCTGTCCGGCAAGGACAAGGGCGTCAAGGGCAAGGTCCTGGTTGCCATGCCCGCCGAAAACAAGGTCATCGTCGAGGGTGTCAACGTCGCCACCTGCCACACCAAGCCCCGCCGTCAGGGCGAGACCGGTGGCATCGTGAAGAAGGAGACCCCCATCCGCACCTGCAAGGTCGCTCTGTTCTGCGAGAAGTGCGGCAAGGGTGTCCGCGTGGGTCACACCATGAACGGTGACAAGAAGGTCCGCGTCTGCAAGAAGTGCGGCGCCGAAATCTAAGGAAGGAGGAGTAAACTATGGAACCCAGAATGAAGATTCAGTACAACACCGAGATTGCTCCTTCCCTGATGAAGAAGTTCGGTTACAAGTCCGTCATGCAGATCCCCAAGCTCGACAAGGTCGTCATCAACGTCGGCTGCGGCGAGTCCAAGAACAATGCCAAGGAGATCGAGGCCATTGTTAAGGATCTGGGCATCATCACCGGCCAGAAGGCCGTCATCTGCAAGGCCCGCAAGTCCGTCGCTAACTTCAAGCTCCGTGAGGGCGAGAACGTCGGCGTTAAGGTCACCCTGCGCGGCGCCAAGATGTACGAGTTCCTGGACCGTCTGTTCAGCGTGGCTCTGCCCCGCGTCCGCGACTTCCGCGGCATCAACCCCAACTCCTTCGACGGCCGCGGCAACTACGCCTTCGGTCTGAAGGAGCAGCTGATCTTCCCTGAGATCGAGTACGACAAGGTGGACAAGATCCGTGGTATGGATATCTGCATCTGCACCACCGCCACCACCGATGAGGAAGCCAAGGAGCTGCTGAAGCAGCTGGGCGCTCCCTTCTACGCTTGATTGGAGGAACGAACATGGCAAGAAAGTCTATGATCCTGAAGCAGCAGGCTGAGGCTAAGTTCTCTACCCGCCGCTACAACCGCTGCAAGATCTGCGGCCGTCCCCACGCTTACCTGCGCGACTACGGCATCTGCCGTATCTGCTTCCGTGAGCTGGCCTACAAGGGCCAGATCCCCGGTGTCCGCAAGGCCAGCTGGTAATCTAATTTATTGTATATAAGATTCGGGAAGTCGGGTGAAAATGGCTCAGGGCTAACCCCCTGAGTACATTCACACCGATACCCCCGCATCTTCACGGCAAACGCCGTAACTTCAAATTTAAGGAGGAAATTACAATGCACATCACTGATCCCGTTGCAGATATGCTGACCCGCATCCGCAATGCCAGCTCTGCAAAGCACGAAACCGTCGATGTCCCCGCTTCCAACCTGAAGAAGGCCATCGCTGAGATCCTGCTGGAGGAGGGCTACATCAAGTCCTACTCCGTTGTCGACAACGGCAACCAGGGCATGATCCACATCACCCTGAAGTACCTGGCCAAGAAGCAGCCCGTCATCTCCGGCCTGCGCCGCATCTCCAAGCCCGGTCTGCGTATCTACGCCGGCTGCGAGGAGCTGCCCCGCGTCCTGAAGGGCCTGGGCATCGCCATTGTCTCCACTTCCAAGGGTGTCATGACCGACAAGAAGGCCCGCGAGCTGCACATCGGCGGCGAAGTCCTGGCCTTCGTCTGGTAAGGAGGTAACGGAATGTCTAGAATTGGTAAGAAGCCTGTTGTGATCCCCGCAGGCGTTACTGTTGAGGTTGCCGAGGGCAACGTCATCACCGTCAAGGGCTCTCTGGGCACCCTGACCAAGAACATGCACCCCGACATGATCATCAACGTCGAGGGCAACGTTCTGACTGTCGCCCGTCCCACCGACGAGGCTAACCACCGTGCTCTGCACGGCCTGACCCGCACCCTGATCGCCAACATGATCGAGGGCGTCTCCAAGGGCTACTCCAAGGAGCTGGACGTCAACGGCGTCGGCTTCCGTGTGGAGAAGAAGGGCAAGCAGCTGGTCATGCGTCTGGGCTTCTCCCATGAGGTCATCATGGAGGAGATCGACGGCATCACCATCGAGTGCCCCACTCCCAACAAGATCCTGGTCAAGGGCACCGACAAGCAGGTCGTTGGTCAGTTCGCCGCTGAGGTCCGCGGCAAGCGTCCCCCCGAGCCTTACAAGGGCAAGGGCATCAAGTATACCACTGAGGTCATCCGCCGTAAGGTTGGTAAGACCGGTGGCAAGAAGTAATGGAGGTGTACTGGAATGGTCCGTAAGGTTAATAAGAATGCGATGCGTCTGCACCGCCATGTCCGTGTTCGCGGCAAGATCTCCGGTACTCCCGAGCGTCCCCGCCTGAATGTGTTCCGCTCCAATGCGAACATCTACGCCCAGATCATCGATGATGTGAACGGCGTCACCCTGGTTTCCGCCAACACCCTGGACAAGGCTTTCGAGGGTGCCACCGGCAATGCCGAGGCTGCCAAGAAGGTCGGCCTGATGGTTGCTGAGCGCGCTAAGGCCAAGGGCATCGAAGAGGTCGTTTTCGACCGCGGCGGCTATGTTTACCACGGCCGTGTTGCTGCTCTGGCTGAGGGTGCCCGCGAAGGCGGCCTGAAGTTCTAAGGGTACAGGAGGAAAAGAAATGGCATACAATAAGTCTAACCACAATGAGGCTCCCGAGCTCATTGAGAAGGTCGTCTACCTGAACCGCGTCTCCAAGACCGTCAAGGGCGGCCGTGTTATGAAGTTCTCCGCTCTGGTCGTCGTCGGCGACGGCAAGGGCACTGTCGGCTACGGCCTGGGCAAAGCTGCCGAGGTCAGCGAAGCCATCATCAAGGGCATCGCTGATGCCAAGAAGCACATGGTCAAGGTTTCCCTGTCCGGCAACACCATCCCCCACGATGTCATGGGCATCTTCGGTGCCGGCACCGTTCTGCTGAAGCCCGCTCCTGAGGGTACCGGCGTTATCGCCGGCGGCGCAGTCCGTGCTGTCATGGAGGCCGTTGGCATCAAGAACATCTGCGCTAAGTGCCTGCGCTCCAACAACCCTCAGAACGTGGTCAAGGCTACCATGGCTGGCCTGGAGTCCCTGCGCACTCCTGAGCAGGTTGCTGCTATCCGCGGCAAGTCCGTGGAAGAAATCGTGTAAGGAGGGCAATTGACATGGCAAATCTGAAGATTAAGCTGGTTAAGAGCCTGAACGGCCGTCTGGAGAAGCACATTGCTACCGCCGAGTCCCTGGGCCTGCGCAAGATCGGCAATGTCACCATCCAGCCCGACAATACCCAGACCCGCGGCAAGATCGCCAAGATCGGCTATCTGCTCGAGGTCACCGAAGTTGAATAAGGAGGAGTAAGAATATGAAGCTTCATGAACTTTCTCCCGTTGCTGGCTCCACTTTCGTGGGCAAGCGTAAGGGCCGCGGCCATGGCAGCGGCAATGGCAAGACCGGTGGCCGTGGTCACAAGGGTCAGCACGCCCGCTCCGGCGGCAAGACTCGCGTTGGTTTCGAGGGTGGCCAGATGCCTCTGGTCCGCCGCGTTCCCAAGCGTGGTTTCAACAACATCTTTGCACAGCCCCTGACCGCTATCAATGTTGCTGTCCTGAACAAGTTTGAGGACGGTGCTGTGGTCGACGCTGCCGCTCTGATCGAGAAGGGCATCATCAATGACTGCCCCTACGGTCTGAAGGTCCTGTCCAACGGCACCCTGACCAAGAAGATCACTGTTAAGGCTGCGGCCTTCTCCGAGTCTGCCAAGGAAAAGATCGAGCAGGCAGGCGGAAAGGCCGAGGTGGTCTAAGTGATCGAGACCCTGCGCAACGCATGGAAGATTCCTGAGCTCCGCAAGAAGCTCATGTTCACCGCTCTGGTTCTGCTTCTGTACAGAATCGGCAATGTGGTGCCTGTGCCCTTTATCGATGCCGCCGCTCTGACCAGCTATTTCGATAGCGTCCTGGGCGACACCATCCTGGGCCTGTACAATGCCATGTCCGGCAGTGCCTTCTCCAACGGCACCGTCCTGGCACTGAGCATCCAGCCCTACATCAACGCTTCTATTATCATCCAGCTGCTGACCGTCGCCATCCCCGCCCTGGAGCGCATGGCCAAGGAAGGCGGCGAAGAGGGTAAGAAGAAGCTGACCATGATCACCCGCTGCTCCACCGTGGGCCTGGGTCTGCTCATGGGCTGGGCTTTCTACTCCATGCTCAATAACTACGGCGTCATCACCAAGTCCGGCTTCCTGCCCGGCCTGGTCATCGTCCTGGCTTTCACCGCCGGCTCCGCTGTGGTTATGTGGCTGGGCGAGCAGATTAACGAGTTTGGTATCGGCAACGGCATCTCCATGATCCTGTTTGCCAACATCATCTCCTCTCTGCCTGCCGGTCTGAGCACCATGCTTGGCATGGGTTGGTGGGCAATCCTGGTTGCAATCGTTATGGTTGCCCTGGTTCTGTTCATCATCTTCGTCAACGACGCTGAGCGTCGGATCCCTGTCCAGTACGCCAAGCGCGTTGTGGGTCGTAAGATCTACGGTGGCCAGAGCACCAACCTGCCCATCAAGGTGAGCATGTCCGGTGTTATGCCCGTCATCTTCGCCCAGAGCATCTGCTCCTTCCCCGCTACCATCTGCGCTTTCTTCGGCATTACCGCTCAGAGCGGCAAGTGGTGGTATGATGTGTTCTTCAGCAACACTTCCTGGATCTATGCAATCTGCTACTTTGCGATGATCTTCTTCTTCGGCTGGTTCTACGCTGCCATCCAGTATGACTCCGTGGAGATCGCCAACAACCTGAAGAAGAACGGCGGCTTCATCCCCGGCTTCCGTCCCGGCAAGCCCACCGCCGACTTCATCCAGAAGGTCATCAACAAGATCGTTATCTTCGGTTCCATGTACCTGGGTATCGTGGCTCTGCTGCCCATCATCTGCGGCATTCTGATCCCCAACTCCCAGGGCCTGTCCATCGGCGGTACCTCCGTCATCATCGTCATCGGTGTTGCGCTGGAGACTGTCAAGGCCATCGAGGCCCAGATGCTGATGCGTCACTACAAGGGCTTCCTGGACTAAGCGAGGTAACAGATGAATCTGATTCTGCTGGGTGCACCCGGTGCAGGAAAGGGAACCCAGGCTGAGCTGCTCATCGAGAAGCTCGGTATTCCCTCTATCTCCACCGGCAATATGCTCCGTGAGGCAATCGCCAATGGCACGGAGACCGGCCTGAAGGCCAAGAGCTACATGGATAACGGCCTGCTCGTTCCCGACGAGGTCATCCTCGGCATCGTCGCGGAGCGCGTCGCCCAGCCCGACTGCTCCAGAGGCTTCATTCTGGACGGCGTGCCCCGCACGCTGGCCCAGGCTGAAGCCCTGGAGGCAAAGGGCGTCCGCATCGACCATGTGGTTTCCATTGAGATTGACGACTCCGTGATCGAGGGCCGTATGACCGGCCGCCGCGTCTGCACCAAGTGCGGCGCAAGCTATCACATCGTAGCCAATCCCACCAAGATCGAGGGCAAATGTGATCTGTGTGGCTCCGAGGTCGCCATCCGCAAGGATGACACCCCTGAGACCGTCCAGAAGCGTCTGGCTGTGTACCACGCTCAGACTGAGGTCCTGAAGGGCTTCTACGCCGAGCGGAAGCTGCTGCGTCTGGTCGAGGGCAATCAGGCCATCGCCAAGATCACCGATGAGATCCTGGATAAGATCGGTGCAAGAGTATGATCGCAATAAAGAATGGACATGAACTTGAGCGTATGCGCAAGGCTTGTAGAATTACCGCGGCAGCCCGTGCTCTGGCAGGGGACATGGTAAAGCCTGGCGTTACGACCAAGGAGATTGATAAAGCTGTTCACGATTTTATCGTGAGCCAGGGCGCGAAACCGTCGTTCCTCGGCTATGGCGGCTTCCCGGCAAGCACCTGCATCTCCGTCAACGATACCGTGATCCACGGCATCCCCGGCGGATATGTGCTGCGCGATGGTGACATCGTCTCCATCGACGTGGGTGCTTACTATCAGGGGTTCCATGGCGATTGTGCTGCAACTTATGCATGCGGAACTATCTCTCCCGAAGCACAGCGGCTCATTGATGTGACCCGCGAGAGCTTCTTCGAGGGAATCAAGTACGCAAAACGCGGACACCGCGTGTCCGACATCTCCCACGCCGTTCAAAAGCATGTGGAGTCCAACGGTTTTTCAGTTGTTCGGTCCTTCGTAGGTCACGGCGTAGGCGCGCAACTGCATGAAGAGCCGGAGGTTCCGAATTTCGGAGCTCCCGGACGTGGGCCTCGGCTGCTGCCCGGTATGACCCTGGCCATTGAGCCCATGGTGAATGTGGGCACCTACGAGGTGCGCATTCTCAAGGACAAGTGGACCACCGTCACTGCCGATGGCAAGCTCAGTGCCCACTATGAAAATACTGTACTCATCACCGACGGGGAGCCGGAAATACTCACCGTCAACGAAGGGCTTTGATTATGGAACCTGATTGCATACGGATTTCCGACGTTGTTGTGTCTAACGCCGGACGGGATCGGGACCAGCTGTTCTATGTGATCGGAACAGAAGGTGTGTACACCCTCCTGGCAAACGGCAAGGACCGTCCGTTGGAGAAGCCCAAGCGTAAAAAAGTCAAGCATGTAAGCAAAGTTCTTCGCGCTGAGACCAGAGTCGCGGCGAAAATACTCGCCGGCGACAAAGTACTCAACAGCGAATTACGCAAGGATCTGGCACTTATACGCCAGGCAATGAAACAGTCACATAACCAAGGAGGTTAGAATCTTGGCAAAGGACGACGTAATCGAAATTGAGGGCATCGTCACCGATGCGCTGCCGAATGCGATGTTCAAGGTTGACATTGGCAACGGCCACACCATTCTGGCACACATTTCCGGCAAGCTCAGGATGAATTTCATCAAGATCCTGCCCGGTGACAAGGTAACCGTACAGATGTCTCCTTATGATCTGACTCAGGGTCGGATCACCTGGAGATCCAAGTAAACGACAAGAGATTTATCTCGTATGGAGGTTAAACAGTATGAAGGTAAGACCGTCCGTTAAACCCATGTGCGAAAAGTGCAAAATCATCAAGCGCAAGGGTCGCGTTATGGTAATTTGCGAAAACCCCAAACACAAGCAGAGACAAGGCTAATAGGAGGTGCTGAAAGAATATGGCACGTATTGCTGGTATTGACCTGCCCCGCGAAAAGCGTATTGAAATTGGTCTGACTTATATCTATGGCATCGGCGCAACCCGCGCCAAGGAGATCCTGGCTAAGACTGGCATTGACGCCGACATCCGCGTCAAGGACCTGACCGACGACCAGGAGGCTCAGCTGCGTGAGGTTATCGAGCATCAGTATCTGATCGAGGGTGACCTGCGCCGTTCCGTCGCAATGAACATCAAGCGTCTGTCTGAAATCGGCTGCTACCGCGGCCTGCGCCATCGTCGTGGCCTGCCTGTCCACGGTCAGCGCACCAAGACCAACGCTCGTACTCGCAAGGGTCCCAAGAAGACCATTGCTAACAAGAAGAAGTAAGGAGGGATATGTAACATGGCTAAGGCTACTAAGAAAGTTGTTAAGCGCCGCAGAGAGCGCAAGGTTGTTGAAAAGGGCGCTGCACATATCCGCTCCTCCTTCAACAACACCATGGTGACCATCACCGACCTGGAGGGCAATGCTCTGTCTTGGGCTTCCTCCGGCGGTCTGGGCTTCCGTGGCTCCCGTAAGTCCACCCCCTTCGCCGCTCAGAGCGCAGCCGAGACTGCCGCCAATGCTGCCAAGGAGTATGGCCTGAAGACCGTTGAGGTCTATGTCAAGGGCCCCGGTCAGGGCCGTGAGGCCGCTATCCGTGCTCTGCAGTCCGCAGGCCTGGAAGTCGTTATGATCAAGGACGTCACCCCCATTCCCCACAATGGTTGCCGTCCCCCCAAGAGACGTCGCGTCTGATTTTGTGATAGGAGGAATTTTACGATATGGCTAAGAATATGCAGCCCGTGCTGAAGCGTTGCAGAACGCTGGGCGTTTCTCCTGCCGCAATGGGTTACTCCAAGTCTTCCAACAAGAACCCCGGTGGCCAGAGAAGAGCTAAGAAGTCCGAGTACGCTACTCAGCTGACTGAGAAGCAGAAGGTCAAGTTTGTTTACGGCGTTTCCGAGAAGCAGTTCCGTAACTACTATGAGAAGGCATCCCGCGCAGAGGGCAACACCGGTGAGGTGCTGCTGACCTACGTGGAGCGCAGACTGGACAACGTTGTCTACCGTCTGGGCTTTGCCAACACCCGCCGCCAGGCTCGCCAGATGGTGAACCACGGCCATTTCACCGTGAACGGCTCCCGCGTTGACATCCCCTCTTACCTGATCAAGAGCGGCGACGTGATCTCCGTTTGCGAGAAGAGCGTTTCCAACAGCTTCTTCAAGAAGCTGAAGGAGGACGATGCATTTGTTGCTGCCCCCAAGTGGCTGGACCGTGACAAGAACACCCTCACCGGTAAGGTCATCGCCATGCCCACCAAGGCAGACATCGACTTCGACATCGCTGAGCACCTGATCGTCGAGTTGTACTCCAAGTAATCGAGTCCCCCCGCTGTTTGTTCGTTATGTGCATTTATGTGGGGTGGGCTTCCACCCCACACATCAAGGAGGGTATTGATTGATGGTAGAAATTGAAAAGCCTCGTATCACTTGTATGGATTCCACTGAGGATACCTCCTACGGCAAGTATGTCGTGGAGCCTCTGGAGCGCGGCTACGGCACCACCCTGGGTAACTCCCTGCGCCGTATCCTGCTGAGCTCTCTGCCCGGTTACGCCGCGACTTCCGTGAAGATCGCCGGCGTTCAGCACGAGTTCTCCACCATCCCCGGCGTCAAGGAAGACGTGACCGAGATCGTTCTGAATGTTAAGAAGATCATCGCGAAGCTCCACTGCCAGGGCGTGAAGACTGTCTACATCGATGCTGTGGGCCCCTGTGAGGTCCGTGCCGGCGATATCAAGGCCGACGGTGAGGTTGAGATCCTCAACCCCGATCTGCTGATCTGCACCCTGGGCGCAGATGCGACCTTCAACATGGAGATCACCATGGCTCAGGGCCGTGGCTATGTCTCCTCTGATCGCAACAAGACCGCTCAGACCCCCATTGGTGTCATTCCCATTGACTCTATCTACACCCCTGTTTACAAGGTGAACTACACCGTTGAGAACACTCGTGTGGGTAATATGACCGATTATGACAAGCTGACTCTGGAAGTCTGGACCGACAACACCATCTCTGCCCGCGATGCGGTCAGCCTGGGTGCCAAGATCCTGACCGACCACCTGAGCCTGTTCACCAATCTGTCTGATACCGTGGGCACCAGCACCACTGTGGTGGAGAAGACCTCTGACAGACCCGACGCCAAGCTGTCTATGACCATTGACGAACTGGATCTGTCCGTCCGCAGCTTCAACTGCCTGAAGCGCGCCAACATCAACACCGTCGCCGACCTGATCAACAAGACCGGCGAGGACATGATGAAGGTCCGCAACATGGGCAAGAAGTCCCTGGACGAAGTGCAGAAGAAGCTGGAGATGATGGGCCTGTCCCTGGCCAGCGATGATTCTGGCAGCAACAACTAATTGTTAACCTTTTCAGAAGGAGGAAACGTTCATGTTTGGCACTCGTAAGCTGGGCAAGACCAGCACTCAGAGAAAAGCTATGATGCGTCAGCAGGTCACCGATCTGCTGGAGCACGGCAAGATGGAGACCACTTTCTATCGCGCCAAGGAAGTTCAGCCCGTGGTTGAGAAGATGATCACCCTGGGCAAGAAGGGCGACCTGGCTGCTTACCGCCGTGCCCTGAGCTACATCACCAAGGAAGATGTCGCTCACAAGCTGTTCAAGGAGATCGCTCCCAAGTATGCTGAGCGCAACGGTGGCTACACCCGCGTCATCCGCATCGGTGAGCGCCGCGGTGACGCCGCTGAGATGGCAGTCATCGAGCTGGTGTAATCCAATAGCTTATATAGATTTCAACGGTGCAGCTCCGGCTGCACCGTTTTTTCCACGCAGTGCGTGGACCCAATTTCATCCAACTGCTGTTGTAGTCGTTACATTGTACGTTGGGTCGGTACCTTGTTGTTATGACTTGCTTCGACAGAGGAGAACCCCAACATAGGGAACGGGCATCGACCGTTCCGCGGTATACCCCACCGATCCCCAAAAATTCCCGGCGAATCCGCACACGCCCATGTAGGGAACGGCCCCCGTGCCGTTCCGCAGCACACCCCGCCGATCCCCACCGCGCTCCGGCGAATCCGACAACCCTCGACCACCCCCGTCATTGCGAGGGCGCATGCGCGCCCGTGGCAATCCGTTCTCTTTTTACCCCGCGAAAAAACTTTGAAAAAAACGAAAAAACTGCTTGACAAATTGGGGTTCCCATAGTATACTAATGAAGCTGTTTGGAACAGCGCAAAACAAAAGAGTTGCTGCTATAGCTCAGTCGGTAGAGCGCATCCTTGGTAAGGATGAGGTCGCCAGTTCAAATCTGGCTAGCAGCTCCATATGCTGCTATAGCTCAGTCGGTAGAGCGCATCCTTGGTAAGGATGAGGTCGCCAGTTCAAATCTGGCTAGCAGCTCCAAAAATCCAAGCCTTTTGGCTTGGATTTTTTTGCAATCTATTGGAGGTTCCTAGGGAGATTTCGCTATGTATTATGCAATAGATGAGAATGGTATTAAGTTTAGTGCATCTAACGCAAGGAAAGGCGTTTCCTATTTTTGTCATGCCTGCAAAAGTAGGGTGACGCTTAAGCAAGGAAGCCGAGTTGCCCATCATTTTGCACATAAGCCCAATGATATGTGTGATCCGCTCTATCACCAGAGAACGAAATCAGAATGGCATAGTGAAATGCAATGTTATTTTCCTGAGGAAATGCGCGAGCGTGTAGTATGGGATGAAAATAAGGCGGAGTTTCGAATTGCGGATGTGTTGCTAGAAACCGCGACAGATAAGGTTGTGTTTGAATTTCAATTTTCGCCTATTTCTGCAAATGAGTTCTTTGAAAGAACTCTGTTTTACTTAAAAAGGAGAATAAAGGTTATTTGGATAATAAACTATGCAACTATACAGAATCCAAAGAAAATTCTTTACACAAACCTAACTAATACAGATCTGAGTAAGCTACACTTCGTTTGGCCAGGACGCGATTATGTCAATATTTTTGATGATTATTCTGTCGAACGGATGTTTAATCGCTTTGGTTGTAATATTGAAAATTACTTAACTGTTTTTCTTTTCGTGTTCTCGTTTCATGGATTAAAAATGGAAAAAGAATATAATGGACGACCGTATTTCAAATGGGAAACGGACTATCTCCCCCCAGCGCATCATCTGTTAATAAAACCGGATTTTTTCAATAGTATCGATATGAAGGAATTTGATGCTAAATGTTTTCGCGAAAGTAAGTTTGTTGAGCTACTATCTTTGAATAAGGATGATTTTGGGAAACTCTGCTTGGAGTTTTGGAAGTGATTTTACTGGCCCAAGCCTGTCTTCTAACTGTCCAAATAGCAATATTTACGATATGAAAAAAACGACCGTTAAAGGTCGGTTTTCTCATATCAACTCAAATCCGCAGGTATGCGTATCACTGGACTGGTTCTTAACCCTCAGATTATAGCACCCCATTTTCTTCCTCTTGCACAAGCTCCGGCAAAAGCGGATTCCTCCTTGCAGGTGCTCACGCCTTATGATATAATCCTTGCAAGGAAAGGTGGGATTCGGATGGATATGACAAAAGTGATCCTGTCGGCAATTGTTGTCGTGATCGGATTTGTGGCCTGGTATTTGTATACGAAGCATCTGTTTGATCGGGGATATGATGAAGACGAGGTTCGCCTCCATGTCTTTGGCGATGTTCCCCTGCGTCTTTTGGACCGGCTCAGACCCGGCTACAAGTATCGATCCGAGCCGAAGCCTTATCAGGAGGATCCGGCAGAATATATGGAAGCGAACAGTGAGGAGCCCCACAGCGATCCTCTGATCGCAGCCCTCATGAATGCCTCCGCAGTCGATATGAAGCACAGCAACCGGATCATCAGCCAGGGCGGCTGGCGATGCGCCTGCGGCCGGGTCCATGCGTCCTATGTTTCTTCCTGTTCCTGCGGCAGAAACAAGCACGGCGAGCTTCCGACGGAGCCTGCGCCCGTGGTCCAAAATGACGCGCCCGAGGATACAGAGGTCCGGAACGCCCGGGCCATCCGGGAGTATAAAGGGCTGATGGACGATGGCATCATCACCGCCGAGGAATTTGAAGCCAAGAAAAAGCAGCTTCTTGGGATTTAGCGGAACACAAAAAGGCCCCGGTCACGCGACCGGGGCCTTCCTTCATATCAGATCAAATCCACATCCTCCTCCACCATGGGATGGTAAAGACCCGAAGCTTCGACGTGGTATTCTTTGAAGCCAGTTTACCATAGAAAAATCCACATGTAAACATTGGAATCCGGCGGTTTTTCTTTGCCATTCCGGAATTCCTGTGATATAATAAAAAAGTATAAGAAATATAGAAAGCGAGGTACCCATCATGCAGTACATTCTTGTGATCATACTCAGCTACATTCTGGGCAGCTCCAACATGGCGAAGTACATCGCCGCCGTCAAAAAGGTGGACCTGTCCGCCGGCGGCTCCGGCAATCCCGGTGCCAGCAATGCCGTGATCCTGATGGGCTGGAGCGCGGGCGCGCTCACCGCCGTCCACGACATCGGCAAATCCGCCCTGGCGGTGGTTCTGGCCCGGCTGATGTTCCCGGACCTGCCCCTGATCGGGGCCACAGCGGGCGTTGCCAGCGTCCTGGGCCATATCTATCCTTTCTGGCTGAAGTTCAAGGGCGGCAAGGGCTTCGCCAGCTACCTGGGCATGACCATCGCCCTCCACTGGAAATTCGCCATCGCCGTGCTCCTGCTGGTGGTCGTCGTGACCCTCATCACCGATTACATCGTCGCCGCCACCACCACCACCATCGTCATCGTCCCCATCGGCATCGGCCTGCTGACCCAGAGCCTCCTGATCCCCCTGATTCTCCTGCTGGCCTCTGCCGTCATCGCCTGGAAGCATAAGGACAACTATGTGCGCATGTACAACGGCACCGAGATCCGCTTCCGCAAAGCCGGAAGAGGCGATTACCGGGTCAAGTAATGCTTGCAAACCGCCGGAAAAAATGGTAAACTGTGTTCACCTGAACAATTGGAGGAACCTTTTATGAATCGTATCGCCATGATGGTGCTGAAAAATACCTTCGCGCTGCCGGGCCTCTGGTCCAAGCTCTGCCAGCACGCCAAGAACCCCGATGCCTACCCCGAGATCGACCGCTGGATGCACATCCAGAAGATCATGAAGGCCGCCATTAAGGCCGGAAATGTGGAGCTGATCGTCAAGGGCAAGGAGAACATCCCCGAAAAGGACGGCCTGCTGCTGGTCGCCAACCACCAGGGCATGTTCGACGTGGTGGCCCTGGTCACCGCCTGGGACAAGATCCTCTGCGCCGTCTACAAGATCGAGCTGAAGGACACCCCCCTGGTCAAGCAGATCGCCGCCTCCACCAAGTCCTACGCCATGGACCGGGACGATGTCCGCCAGTCCCTGACCGTCATCCAGGGCTGCACCGAGCAGCTGAAAAACGGCCGCAATGTCCTGATCTTCCCCGAGGGCACCCGCTCCAAAAACGGCAATGTCATGGGCGAGTGGCACGGCGGCAGCTTCAAGGCCGCCGTCAAGGCCAAGGCCGACATCCTGCCCTTCTGCGTCATCGACACCCACAAGGTCCTGGACCAGAAGGGAAGTGGCCCCATCTCCTGCCAGCTCCACTACCTCAAGCCCATCCCCTACGAGGAGTACGCCGGCATGAAGACCACCGAGATCGCCGCCATGGTCAAGGCAAGAATCCAGGCGTGCATCGACGCCAATACCTGAGCATCAAAAACGCCCCATCCACCCGGATGGGGCTTTTTCATTGCCGGTATCCGCGTAGGGGCGCCCTTTTAGGGCGCCCACCGCCGCCAAAGGCGGCGGACCCCACATCAGTCAGCCATTGGTTCCGAAGAGCCAATGGCTGACAGCTTCTCCCCAGGGAGAAGCCTTTGTCCCGTGTCCAACGTGTTACAAGAATATGCGACAAGGTGAAATCTTCAACCAAAAGGCTTCTCCCTTGAGGGAGAAGCTGTCATGGACTCGGCTCTTCGGAACCGAGTCCATGACTGATGTGGGTGATCTGCCGCCTTTGGCGGCAGAAAAATCCCCCGGATTTCTCTCGAAATCCGGGGGCAAATTCTTAGTTCAGATGAGCCTCATTGATGAGAATATGCACATCATCCAGCTGCTTCTGGGAAACAGTGGTGGGGGCATCCATCATCAGGTCCTGGGCGTTCTTGTTCATGGGGAAGGTGATGACCTCGCGGATACTTTCCTCGCCGGTCAGCAGCATCACGAGACGGTCAACACCGGGGGCGGCACCGGCATGGGGAGGTGCGCCGTAGGTGAAGGCGTTGTACATGGCGGGGAACTTGGCCTTGACGTCTTCCTCGCCCAGGCCGACCATCTGGAAGGCCTTGACCATGATCTCGGGATCGTGGTTACGGACGGCACCGGAGGCGGACTCGTAGCCGTTGATGACCAGGTCGTACTGGTCGGCGTTGATGGCCAGCAGCTTCTCGTTGTCGCCCTCGGCATCCAGCAGAGCCTGCATGCCGCCCTGGGGCATGGAGAAGGGGTTGTGGCAGAACTCCAGCGCGCCGGACTCCTCGCCCATCTCGTACATGGGGAAGTCCACGATCCAGCACATGGCGTACTGGTTCTCGTCGAAGTGTCCGGGAACGCGCTTGCCCAGCATGGTGCGGATAACACCGGCGGTCTTCTGGGCGGCGGTCTTCTTGCCTGCGGCCATGCAGACGAAGGAACCGGGCTTCAGACCCAGCTTGGCGGTCATGGCTTCACAGCAGGTGTTCAGGAACTTGGAAACGCCGCCGGTGAAGGCACCGTCGTCGCCGACCTTGACCCAGCAGGCCTTGTTGCCGGTCTGGACCTCGATGTCGACGAGCAGCTTGTCGATCCACTTGCGGGCCTGGTTGAAGTCGTGGACCACAACGGCCTTGACGGTATTGCCCTCAAAGGGACCGAAGCCGCAGCCCTGGACCTCAGCGGTGATATCCTGGCACTCCAGGTCGATACGCAGGTCGGGCTTGTCGGAGCCGTAACGCTCCATGGCCTCGTTGAAGGGGATGTGGCGGAAGGGAGCGGGGGAGATGCGCTCGTACTTGCCGAACTTCTCGAAGACGGGCACGATCACATCCTCCAGGGTGGACAGGACATCGGCCTGGCTTGCGAAGGCCATCTCCATATCCATCTGGTAGAACTCGCCGGGGGTACGGTCGGCGCGGGCATCCTCGTCACGGAAGCAGGGAGCGATCTGGAAGTACTTGTCGAAGCCGGAGGTCATCAGCAGCTGCTTGAACTGCTGGGGAGCCTGGGGCAGGGCGTAGAACTTGCCGGGGTGGTTACGGGCGGGAACCAGGTAGTCACGGGCACCCTCGGGGGAGGAAGCGGTCAGGATGGGGGTGGTGATCTCCAGGAAGCCCTTCTCGGTCATCAGGCGGCGCAGCTCGGCGACCACCTGGCAGCGCAGGATGATGTTCTGCTTGACGGCGGGGTTGCGCAGGTCGAGATACCGGTACTTCAGGCGCACATTCTCGTCAGCATCACGGGACTTGTTGATCTCGAAGGGGAGCTGGCTGTGGCGGCACTTGCCCAGCACCTTGATCTCGGAGGGCACGACCTCGATCTCGCCGGTGGGGATCTTCTTGTTCTTGCTCTCGCGCTCCCGGACAACGCCGGTGACATTGATGGTGGACTCCTTGGTGATGCCCTTGATGATCTGCATCATTTCGGCATTCTCAATGACCACCTGGGTGGTGCCGTAGTAGTCGCGCAGCACGCAGAAAGCGAAGTTATTGCCGACCTCACGGACATTCTCCAGCCAGCCGGCCAGAGTGACGGTTTCGCCGGCGTTAACAAGCCGCAGCTCACCGCAGTTATGGGTTCTGGATTGGAACATGGTTATTTCCTCACTTAAATATATATTTTAACTGATATATTATGACATGAATATGGGGAAATGTCAATCGGTTGGGGAATATAAGAAGATAAGTTTGCGGAAAAATCCTTCCCCCGGGGGGAAGGTGGCCCCCGTAGGGGGTCGGAAGAGGAATGCGGGCGAAGCACCTAAAGTCAGTACAATGCAAAGACCTCCACCAGGCCGTACCTTGGTAGAGGTCTTTGTTCAATTAACAGAGCATGTCACTTTTCCTGGAAGTGGATAATGATTTTTTGCGCCAATTCGATCAGTTGCTCTTCAGGGATGTCTGTTGCGGAAAGATTGTATATCAAGCCAGAAATGTCATCGCACCATACAAGGACAACAGAATCACCTACAGCCAATATGGCATCATAGCCCATTACACTTATATTCTCGCAAGTTGCATTTTCGGTATCGAAGCGATATTCGTCATACGCAGGAAGTATTTCAAAATTAATGCGCTCACCGTTGTCATTTTTATATATGCAAGTCATGTAATTTTCGGAATTGTTGTAGTAGATAGAAATATAGCCATAGGGCATATATTCAGCAATGGGATCTTCATATTTATTTACTTCTGCATAGGGGGCTGTGGTGTTATTGTGTTCTGGTGTTGTGCCATCGTATCCCTCTATATTGAGGGAGGAATACTTCTCGTGTTGTTCTATAAGATAACTCAAAACAGGGAGGCGCAACGCATCCACCGACATCACCACAGTCGTCATCAATCCAATAAACACCAGCACCGCCACGGCGGCCTTGACGGCGACCTTTCGGAAACTGCGGGCGGCCTGCTTGCCCCGCTTTTTGGTCCGGTCCCGGCGGATCATCCGGCGGCACTGCTCGTCCAGCTCTGCGGGCATTTGAGGCACCTGGCCCGCGGCCTGGGCCGCTTCAAATTCCGCCATGAGCCGTGCGCCCTCTTCTTCGGCGTATTCGTCCATCAG
This sequence comes from Faecousia sp., assembly GCA_045125955.1. Lineage (GTDB taxonomy): Bacteria > Bacillota > Clostridia > Oscillospirales > Oscillospiraceae > Faecousia. Next base: position 22,796 of record JBGVNV010000087.1, on the reverse strand, counting down.
CAGGGCGAAGGCCGCATCGTCATATTGTTCCAGCAGCTTTTGTTTTTTCTGTTCGTTCAAAACGGATCACCCTCCCTTTCCTGCCTGTGTGCCGCCGGTCAGCAGCGACTTGGCCCGCCGCCGCACCCGGCTCAATAGCGTGCGCACGCTCCCGGCGTTGCACCCCATCTCCGCGGCGATCTCCTGATCGGAGTACCCCGCGATGTACTTCAGCTCCAGCATCTGCCAGTCCCGCCGGGGGAGCTGCTGCTTCAAAATTTGTGCGTCCCACTTGGCGTTGAGCCCGTCCTCGGACTGGTCCGCCTCCCGGCTCACTTGCGCCAGCTCCAGCACCCGGTCCTCCGCCGCCTGCTCCCGGACCCGGCTCTGCCGGTCCGTAAATACGGAGCGCACCGTCAGATACAGGTAGGTCGCCGCCTGATTTCCACGAAGCTGCCGCAGATTCTCCTCGTTGCGCAATAGCCGCACCATGGTGTCCTGGATGATGTCCTCACAGTCCTGGGGCGAGTCCGTGAATTTCCGCGCCGTGTAGTACAGGTAACCCCGGTACTGCTCATAAAATGCCGCCAGAAAGCCATCCTCAGCCCCCACGCGGTCCAATTTCGTATTCAATCGATCCCTTCTTTCATCAATGGATGGTTGTATACTACCATTATATTGGAAATACCGACAATTGCAAGAGAGAATGTTTTTTGCCGGAACGGGCGGTGTCCGAAAGAGTTTGTCATCCTGAGCGAGCGAAGCGAGTCGAAGGATCTTCGCACTGATCCGATGCATAGTAGAATGATGGTGCGAAGATCCTTCGACTTCGGGCTTCGCCCTTCGCTCAGGATGACAAACAGGGCAGTTATCAAAAATTTTCCTCCCACACCTGTTTCATTTTTCCTGCGAAAACCGTCTTATAGATTAGAAGGGAATTCCCGGGCCCGCCATACGGTCACCCCCCCCCGGGCCCGCCCTTCCAAAACATAGGTCGACCAACAAAAAAAGAAAATCGAACGCGAAAATTTGATTATATGCAATTTGCATATAATACCAGAAAAGGAGAAATCAAAATGAAAAAGATGTTATCCCTGATCCTGGCTCTGGTGTTTGTGCTGGGTCTGGCGGCAAATGTCGTGGCCGAAGAGACAACGGAAGAGCCACAGATCGTGGCTACGGGCAATATCGAAGGGTGCAAATGGACACTGTACGATGACGGCAATTTGCTGCTCGAGGGAACTCTGATCGTTTCTGAGTACGCTGTTCCCTGGAGGAACTACGCAGAGCAGATCACCAGGGTTTCACTGAAGGGTGCCAAATTTGCCACCAGATTGCTGGATAACCTCCCCAATCTGACCACGGTGCATTTCCCCAACTCTCCGGGTAAGGTTCAGGGCTCCTTCAAAAACTGCCCCAAATTCACGGCCTTTACCAGCGAGAAGGACGGCAAGGAGTTTTCCTGCCGGGATGGATATATTCTGCGATACGAGACTTCCCTTTACCGGGCACCAACAGGCATATCTGGAAAGGTGGTAGTTCCCGAGTATGTTATCGATTTATGGGATCGTGCATTCATCAACTGCGCATACATCGAAGAGGTGGTATTTCAGGAAGGGTTCGAATCCGTCGGTGTTGGAGCCTTTGAGAATTGCACCGGCCTGAAGACCGTTGTGTTCCCCAACTCCCTCAGGAAGCTTTCTGGTCAGATCTTTGTCGGCTGCACCGGCCTGGAATCCATTTACTTCACCGGTGACGCCCCCACCGCTGGCATGGAAGCTGTCAATTACGGAGGTCCTCCATTTGGCGACTACAGAGATAACCACCGCATCCCTGCCGACACCCGCATCACTGCCAATGTCTACTATCCCGCCGACAACGAGACCTGGACCGAGGAAGTGCGGGAAGCCTTCGGCGGCTTGGTGACCTGGATTCCCTACAACCCCGCCAATCCCTTCCGGGATGTTCCTCTGGATGCCTTCTACGAGGAGAGCGTCCTCTGGGCCCTGGAAAACAACATCACCACCGGCACCTCTGCCACCACCTTTGGTCCCACCGGCGAATGTCTCCGGGCCCATGTGGTCACCTTCCTGTGGCGGGCCGCCGGATGCCCCGAGCCCACCTCCTCCGAGAATCCCTTTGTGGATGTGAAGGAAGGCGACTTCTTCCACAAGGCCGTCCTCTGGGCTGTGGAAAATGGCATCACCAACGGTGTCGATGCCACCCACTTCGGCCCCACCGTGCCCTGCAACCGCGCCCAGGTGGTGACCTTCCTCTACCGGGCCATGCAGTCCCCCGCAGTCGGCACCACTGCGTGCCCCTTCACCGATGTGGTGGCGGGCCAGTGGTACGAGCCCGCCGTCCTCTGGGCCGTGGAAAACGGCATCACCAACGGCCTCTCTGCCGACACCTTCGGCGTGGATACCACCTGCAACCGCGCCCAGGTCGTCACCTTCCTGTATCGGACTTATGTAAACTAAAAAAGAACCACGTCATCGCGAACCAGTGCGCACACTGGTGTGGCGATCCCCGAAGGTTTCCGAACACTTTCGGGGATTGCCACGGGCTTACGCCCTCGCAATGACGTGGTTCTTTTTAGTTGGAGCTGATGAACACCAGCTCGTCATACCCCGTCTCGTCATCGAATTCCTTCCCGATGACCGTGCCGGGGAGCTCCCCGATCACCAGCTCGCAGGTGGTGTTGACGATGCACCCCTCGCAAAGATGCCCGCCGATGGTGGAGAGGTCCTCCTTGCTCAGCGCAATGTGCAGATGGCACCGTGCTTCACTCACCGTACCGTTCAGGCTGACGATCTCGCAGTGGTCGGTAATTTCCCGGATGGTCACGCCGGAGGCATCCCGGACCCGACCCTTCGAGATGCATCCCACCGCCGATAGCACCACGCCCGCAGCAATATGCTTCTCGGCGCAGAGGGCCTTGATGGAACCCATCAGATCCGCACCCCGGCGCAGCCGGACACTGTGACACTTCATGGGCCCAAAGCCCGTAACAATGGATGGCAGGAACATACAAATCCTCCTTCGTTTTTGTATAATACCGATTATACAATTGTCAAAAGGACCCTGTCAACCGGCAGTTTATTTGTGAAAATCTTCGTATTCTGGGCAAAAAAGGAAAAGAAGCTTGCATTTTCTTCCCTGCTGTGATAAAGTGGTTACAATAAAATACAAAACTGCGCCCTCTCCGGGATACGCCCGGACACCTGTTCCGGGGGCGTTTCACTATTTTTACAACAAAAGGAGAAAAACTGATTCAAATGGAACACGCTGTTTACGCTTTCTGCCTCCAGGGCGAGCCCGTCCGCTGTGTCCCCTTCGGCCACGGCCACATCAATTCCACCTTTAAGATCGAAACGGACCAGGGCGCGGAGTATGTCCTCCAGCGCATCAACACCTATGTGTTCAAGGACCCCGTGGGCCTCATGAACAACGCCGGTGCCATCACCGACTACATCCGGGCCCGGGTGGATGACCCCCGTCTGGCCCTGCACTTCCTGACCACCAAGGACGGCAAGTTCTACTACGAGGACGCCAAGGGCGAGTTCTGGCGCATGTACGACTTCGTCGGCGGCTTCTGCCTGGACACCCCCGAGTGCGAGGACGACTTCTACCAGTCCGCCCTGGCCTTCGGCCGCTTCCAGCAGATGCTCAGCGAGTTCCCCGCCGAGACCCTGTCCGAGACCATCCCCGAATTCCACAACACCCCCGACCGCTATCGCAAGTTCAAGGAGTCTGTTGCCGCCGACCCCATGGGCCGTCTGGCCGGTGTCAAGGCCGAGGTGGACTTCATCCTGGAGCGCGAGGAGATGGGCTCCCGGCTCCAGAAGCAGCGTGAGAACGGCAGCCTGCCCCTGCGCGTCACCCACAACGATACCAAGCTGAACAACGTTCTGCTGGACAAGAAGACCCGCAAGAGCCTGTGCGTCCTGGACCTGGACACCGTCATGCCCGGCCTGAGTGCCTTCGATTTCGGTGACTCCATCCGCTTCGGTGCCGCCACCGCCGCCGAGGACGAGAAGGACCTGTCCAAGATGGAGATGGACCTGCACCTGTTCGAGATCTACACCCGCGGCTTCCTGGAGGCCGCCACCAACCTGACCGAGGCGGAGATCCAGGCCCTGCCCATGGGTGCCTACACCATGACCCTGGAGTGCGCCAGCCGCTTCCTGAAGGACTACCTGGACGGCGATGTGTACTTCAAGGTGGACTACCCCGACCACAACCTGGTCCGCGCCCGGACCCAGATCAAGCTGGTGGCCGACATGGAGAAGAAGCTGGACGAGATGAACGCCATCGTCGCCAGAGTCGCCGCCGAGATCCGCAAGTAAAAACATTACACCACGTCATTGCGAGGAGGGGCGAAGCCCCGACGTGGCAATCCCGTAGCTTTTGCTGAAAGTCCCTTTGGAACCGACAGGAGGAACCACGGGATTGCCACGGCCCTGCGGGCCTCGCAATGACGTGGGTCTTTTGGTTTATCAGGAGTTTTATGAATAACAAACACTTCAATCGCCGGATCCTGGCCGTGGCTCTGCCCATGATGATCCAGAACGGCATCACGAACTTCGTCCAGATGCTGGACAATGTGATGGTGGGCCAGGTGGGCACCATCCCCATGAGCGGCGTGGCCATCGTCAACCAGCTCATGTTCGTCTTCAACCTGTGCATCTTCGGCGCGGCCTCCGGCGCGGGCATCTTCACCGCCCAGTTTGTGGGCCGGGAGGACCACGAGGGCATCCGCCACACCTTCCGCTTCAAAATTCTGGTGGGAATGCTCCTGAGCGCGCTGGGCGCGGGCATTTTCCTGACCTTCGGCCGGAACCTCATCGGTCTGTACCTGACCGGCGAGGGAACCCCCGCCGATGCCGCCGCCACCATGGACTACGCCCTGCGCTACCTGCATGTGATGCTCCTGGGCCTGGTGCCCTTCGCCCTGAGCAACGCCTACAGCGGCACCCTGCGCGAGATCGGCGAGACCAAAGTCCCCATGATCGCGGGCATCATCGCCGTTTTTGTCAACCTGATCGGCAACTACATCCTGATCTTCGGCCATTTCGGCGCACCGGAGCTGGGCGTGGTGGGCGCGGCGGTGGCCACGGTCATCTCCCGCTATGTGGAGCTCGCCATCGTGGCAATTTGGACCCACACCCATGGAAAAACCCACCCCTTTATCACCGGAGCCCTGCGGTCCTTCCATATCCCCCGCAAGCTCACCGGGGACATCATCCGCAAGGGCATGCCCCTGCTCATCAACGAATTCCTCTGGTCCACGGGCATGGCCTTTCTGAGCCAGTGCTATTCCACCCGTGGCCTGGACGTGGTGGCGGCCTTCAACATCGCAACCACCATCTCTCAGCTCAGCAATGTGGTCTTCCTGTCCCTGGGCAACGCCGTGGGCATCCTCATGGGCCAGATGCTGGGCGCGGGCGTGGACCGGGAGACGGTCCTGCGGGACAACAAGCGCATGATCCGCCTGTGCGTGACGGTCTGCTTTGTGGTGGGCGCGGTGACCATGGCTCTGTCCGGTGTCTTCGCAAACCTCTATAACACCACCGACGCCGTCCGCTCCATCGCCGTGGGCCTGATCTGCCTGACGGCGGTGATGATGCCCGTCAACTCCTATAACAACGCCATGTACTTCACCCTCCGCTCCGGCGGCCAGACCTTCATCACCTTCCTCTTCGACAGCGGATTCAGTTGGGGTGTCTGCGTGCCCGTGGCATTTCTGCTCAGCCGGTTCACGACCCTTCCCATCCTGCCGCTCTACGGCATCTGCGTGGGCGTGGACATCTTCAAAATTTTCATCGGCAAGCCCCTGCTGAACAAGGGCGTTTGGATCAATTCTATCGTAGATTAAGGAGAAAAATGTTATGAAACCCTTTTACGGAATCGACCGCACCACTCTGAAAAAGAACACCTTCCACGAGGGCGATTGCTTCATCGCCGCCACCGTCAGCGATATGACCCGCCAGAGCTACGAGCGGGCCCTCCAGAGTGCCGCCAAAGAGCTGGAGGCCACAAAACTCAATCCCCTCCTGCGGGGCCTGAAAACCGTGTGCAGCTGGATCACCCTGATCGTCTTCCTCAGCACCATCCGGGCCCTGCGCAATGTGACCATCGCCGAGGCCTTTGAAAATGCCCCCTTTATTTTCTGGCTCATGGGCGGCTGCGGCATGGTGTGGCTGGTGCTGACCATCCTGACCAACCGCAAGGCTAAGAATGTCATGGCGGGCGAGGATTTTAGCATGAGCACCCGCCGCCTGGAGGGCGAGATCGACCGGGTCTTCCGGGAGCTGCAGGTCCCCGAGGATGCCAAGCAGGTGGACGTGGTCCAGCTGACCTACCGCTGGAAGAACGGCACCGTGAAGATCAGCACCACGGGCTCCGAGACCACCCCCTACACCAATGTGGCCCTGCGGGTCTTCCGCCGGGAGGATGTGCTTTGCCTGGCGGACCTGGAAAACCGCTATGAGCTGCCGATTTCTGCCATGCGCCGGCTGAAAAAGGTGAAGAAGCCCCTGGTCATCCAGGGCTGGAACAAGGAGGAAAAGCTGAACGACCCCTTCTACAAGCCCTACAAGCTGACCATGGACAACTACGGGCGGGTCCATACCAAAAGCTACGGCCTGCTGGAGCTGAGCCACGACGGCGTGGACTGGGCCCTGTGGCTGCCTCCCTACGAGCTCAACTACATCAGTGCCCTCACCGGCCTGCCCATCACCGAGGAATAACCAAAAGCAGACTCCAACCGGAGTCTGCTTTTTTATGTGAAGAAAAAGTAAGCCTCCCATTGGAGGGCACCCCAGGCCGCCCGGCAGATTCGGGAGAATATCGAGGGTTACATTCGGGAACACTACAGCACCGAGATCTCCAGAACACCCGGCTCAGGGACCGAGAGGAGAGCACCGCCTGCGGCTATTCCGATAACGGATCAAGATCCGCGCCATGGACATTTCAATCGCCATGGCGCGTTTTTTATCCGACAATAAGGAGGAACGATTTTTATGAAAAAAGCAAGATGGATCGCCCTGCTGTGCGTCCTCGCGCTGATGGTCGGCCTGTTCGCGGGCTGCGGCAGTGCCGGTGACGGCAAGCGGATTATCCGAATCGGCCATAACCAGGCCACCACCCATCCCACCCATATCGGCCTCGAGGCCTTCGCGGAGTTCATCAACAACCACGAAGTCCTGGGCGACAAGTATGTGGTCGAGGTCTACCCCTCTGAGCTGCTGGGCTCCCAGACCGAGATGGTCCAGCTGACCCAGACCGGTGCAATCGACATCGTCGTTGCATCCAACTCCATCATGGAGACCTTCTCCAAGAACTACTCCCTGTTCAACCTGCCCTACCTGTTCAGCTCCGCCGAGGCCTACCACGCCGCCATGGACGATCCTGTGGTCACTGACCCCATCTTCCTGGCCACCGAGGATGCCGGCTTCATCTGCGTCACCTGGCTGGACGCCGGTACCCGTAACTTCTACACCGTGGACAAGCCAATCAACGCCCCCGAGGACCTGAAGGGCCTGAAGATCCGCGTGCAGCAGTCTCCCACCAACGTTGCCATGATGGAGCTGCTGGGCGGCACCGCCACCCCCATGGGCTTCGGCGATGTGTACACCGCTCTGCAGTCCCAGATCATCAACGGCGCAGAGAACAACGAGCTGGCTCTGACCTCCAACGGTCACGGCGACGTCTGCAAGTACTACTCCTACGACATGCACCAGATGATCCCCGACCTGGTCCTGTGCAACTGGGCCTTCCTGGAGGGTCTTACGCCTGAGGAGCGCGCCATCTTTGACGAGGGCTTCAAGATCATCAACACCGTCCAGCGCGCCGAGTGGACCGGTGCCGTCGAGGCCGCCAAGAAGCAGGCTCTGGAAGTCCAGGGCGTCAACTTCCTGTACCCCGACACCGCCCCCTTCCAGCAGGCCGTCATGCCCCTGCACAACCAGGTCCTGGAGGGCAACCTCGCTCTGCAGCCCATCTACGACATGATCCAGGCATACAACGCGGAGTTCTCCGCCGCCGCTGAATAAGGAGGATCGACAATGAAAGCATTGAGAAATATCCTCGACAAGTGCCTGAACGGTCTGGCCGGTCTGAGCCTGATCGTCATGACTGTCCTGACCACCTATCAGGTCATCACCCGTTACGTCTTCAACGCTCCCTCCACCTGGTCCGAGGAGCTGGTCGGCTATATGTTCGGCTGGGCCACCATGTTCGGTGCCGCCCTGTGTACCGGCGAGCGCGCCCACATGAACATCCCCATCCTGGTGGATATGATGAAGCCCGGTGCCAGGAAGGCTCTGCTGATCTTCGCTGAGATCGTCGCTCTGCTGTTCTCCGCCATCATCCTGGTCTACGGCGGCACCACCGTTTCTTCCCTGGCCATGGGCCAGCAGACCTCCTCTCTGTGGGGTCTGGCTGTCGGCACCTTCTACTGGGTCATGCCCGTCTGCGGTGTCCTGATGGTCATCTATTCTGCCCTGAATATCGTTGCCATCGCCAAGGACGAAGCAGAAAAGGAGGCATAAGATATGGCACTTCAAGGTTTGTTCATCATTCTGGCAGTCATGCTGATGCTGCTGTTCCTGGGTGTTCCCATTTCCTACGGCATCGGCATCTCCTCCCTGGCTGCCATCCTGACCTGCATCGATCTGGACGTCGCCGTTCTGACCGCTGCCCAGCGTACCTTCGTTGGTATGTCCAAGTTCTCCCTGACCGCAATTCCCTTCTTCATTCTGGCCGGTAACATCATGAACCAGGGCGGCATCGCCAAGCGTCTGGTCAACTTTGTTATGGCCATCCTGGGCAAGCTGCCCGGTGCCCTGCTGGTCACCAACGTCGGCACCAACGCCCTGTTCGGTGCCATCTCCGGCTCCGCCTCCGCTGCTGCCGCCGCCGTCGGCTCCATGATCCGCGACGGTGCTGAGGAGGCCGGTTACGATCCCGCTCTGACTGCCGCCACCAACGCCGCTTCCGCCCCCTCCGGTCTGCTGATCCCCCCCTCCAACGCCATGATCACCTACTCCCTGGCCGCAGGCGGTACCTCCGTCGCCGCCCTGTTCATGGCCGGCTACCTGCCCGGCCTGATCTGGGCTCTGGCCTGTGCCATCGTGGGCGTTCTGCTGGCTGTCAAGAAGGGCTACAAGGGCACCCCCGGCAAGTTCTCCTGGCGGGGCCTGTTCAAGGCCACCCTGGAAGCCATCCCCTCCCTGTCCCTGATCATCGTGGTCATCGGCGGCATCATCGGCGGCATCTTCTCCGCCACCGAGGGCTCCGCCATCGCCGTTGTCTACTCCCTGATCCTGGCCATCTGCTACAAGTCCGTCAACCTCAAGTCCCTGTGGCGCATCGTTGTGGACTCCGCCAAGACCTCCGGCATGGTCGTCTTCCTGATCGGTGTCTCCAACATCCTGGGCTGGGTCATGGCCTTCATGCAGATCCCCGATGCCGTCGCCGCCGCCCTGCTGGGCCTGACCGACAATAAGTATGCCATCCTGCTGATCATGAACCTGATCCTTCTGATCGCCGGTACCTTCATGGATGTCACTCCCGCCATCCTGATCTTCACCCCCCTGTTCCTGCCCATCTGCCAGGGCTTCGGCATGCATCCCATCCACTTCGGTCTGATCCTGATCTACAACCTGTGCATCGGCAACATCACGCCCCCCGTCGGCAACACCCTGTTCGTCGGCATCAAGGTCGGCCGCACCACTCTGGCCAAGGTCCTGCCCTACATGCTGATCTACTATGTGGCCATCATCGCGGGTCTCTTGCTGGTCACCTATATCCCCGCCGTTTCCATGATCCTGCCCCAGCTGGCCGGTCTGGCTTAATGGCTTAAGTTGAACCAATGAAACGATGCCCCTGCCGCATTTGCGGCAGGGGCATTGAACCATTCAGAAATTGTGCTATAATAAAAAAGAGGTGATGGGAATGAAACGACTGCTTCTGCTTTTTGTGCTGGTCCAGTTCCGCCAGACCGTCCAGCCCCTCTACGAAAAGTACTGCGGCGCGTACATGGAACTCATCGACAAGATCCGTCAGGGATAAATCTACCAAAAATGGAGGTGCCCAAATGCTCCGTCCCCCCATCCGCATCGGTCCGCGGACCATCAAGACCGCCGCGGCGGTCATCATCGCCATGGTCATCGTCCAATTTTACGGGACCACGACCTCCCGGCTGACCTTCGCCATGCTCGGTGCCATGGCGGCGGTGGAGCCCACCTTCAATGACTCCCTGCGCTCCTGCGTGGCCCAGATCGTGGGCGTGCTCTTCGGCTCCCTGGTGGGTGTTTTGCTGCTGGCGGTGCCCATGCACCCGCTGCTGCGCACGGGCATCGGCATCGTGCTGGCCATCACATTGTACAATACCTTCCGAATCCGCTTTTCTCCGTCGCTGCCCTGCCTGATCGTGCTGACGCTGTGCGTCACGCCGGATATCCAGCCCATGTCCTACGCCCTGGGCCGGATCTGGGACACCGCCATCGGCCTTGGGGTGGGCCTCGCCATCAACACCCTGGTCTTTCCATACGACAACAGCCGCCAGATCCGCCGGACCATCGAGGGCCTGGACCGGGAGCTCCTGCGGTTTCTGGAGGAGATGTTCGACGGCGACCTGGTGATGCCCGACCCCGCACGGATGGAGCAGAAGGTGGGGGACATGGCCCGCCAGCTCACCATCTTCACCAACCAGCGGCTCTTCCTCCGCCGCCGGAGCCAGAAGCAGGAGATCGAATCCTTCCTGGTCTGCCAGGGCAAGGCGCGGGAGCTGCTGGCCCGCATGGAGATCCTCAGCCGCATGGAACAGCCCGGACGACTCAATCGCAAAAATCTCCGGGACCTGCGCAGCTGCGGCGCGAACATCGCGGCCTCGGAGCCCCTGAAGGCCCCCAGGGACCGGGATATCGTCATCAACTACCATGTCTCCCAGATCCTGAAGCTCCGCCGGGAACTCCTGGACGTCCTGCGCAACTGAACAAAAAGGGCCCGCTGCTTTTGGCAACGGGCCCTTTCGTGTGTCAAAAAACTCCGAATTTCAAATCGTAGGGGACGGCGCCCTCGACGTCCCGGCGGTAAGATTCTGCGTAATTTTGATGTTTTCGGCAAATTCGCAACAGATCCCAACGGGTCGTCCAAGGGGCCGACCCCTACAGATCGGTTCTTTGACAGTCTGAAAGGGCCCACTGCTAAATGAGCAGCGGGCCTTTTCGGACAAAAAAGAAAAGCCGCACAAAAGTGCGGCTTTGGTGGAGACTACAGGACTCGAACCTGTGACCTCATGCGTGTGAAGCATGCGCTCTAACCAGCTGAGCTAAGCCTCCGTCGAACAGGTTGTATTATAGCACAATTTCCCAAAATGTCAAGGGCTTTTTTGAAAAATAATGCTTGCTATTTTTGGGCAGATGTACTATAATACTCAAGTAATAAGCCGGTGTGATGAAATGGTAGACGTAGCGGACTCAAAATCCGCCGCCAGCGATGGCGTACCGGTTCGAGTCCGGTCACCGGCACCACAAAAAAGACGCTTTTGTCTAGCAGACAAAAGCGTCTTTTTTGAACGAAGTGTGCCTTACGGCACGATCAGCACACCTTCGGTGCGTGAAGTGATACTTCGTATCGTGAAGTGCCTGCGGGCGTGAGTGGCACTCGGAACTTCACAATAAGTACCCTGGCACGAATCCCCGAAAGGAGGCCCCCATGCGCTATGAAAACATGACCCCCGGCATCTTCCTGTCCCGCCCCAACCGCTTCATTGCCCACATCGAGATCGACGGAGCTGTGGAGATCTGCCATGTGAAGAACACGGGCCGGTGCCGGGAGCTCCTGGTCCCCGGCTGCACCGTCTGGTGCCAGCGGTCCGACAATCCGAACCGCAAAACCAAATTCGACCTGATCGCCGTTCAAAAGGGCGACCGGCTCATCAACATGGACTCCCAGGCCCCCAACAAAGCGGCAGGGGAGTGGCTGGCCTCCGGGGGCCTGGGCGAGATCTCCGAGCTCCGCCCCGAGGTCAGGCACGGCGACTCCCGCTACGACTTCTCCTTCCTCAAAGACGGCAAACGGTGCTTTCTGGAGGTCAAGGGCTGTACATTGGAAGAGGACGGCGTCTGCGCCTTCCCCGACGCCCCCACGGAGCGGGGAGCCAAACACATCTGCGGCTTGACTGAAGCCGCCCGGGCGGGCTATGGAGCCTATATCCTCTTCGTCATCCAGATGTCCGATGTGAAATACATCCGCCCCCACGACGAAACGGACCCCGCCTTTGGCGCAGCCCTCCGGGAAGCCGCCCAAAACGGCGTCCACATCCTCGCCATGGACTGCGCCATCACCCCCGACACCATGGACATCAGACTCCCCGTTCTGGTGAAGCTGTGAATTGTCGATATTTTTGCTGACGCAAAATCGATATATCCGCCAAGCGGATTCGATATGTCTGCCTCTGCAGACTCGATATGATAGAAATCTCCTCTCGCCCCGCAGGGCATATCGAGGGCGCAGCCCATATCGAGCGGATACGCATATCGAAAAGCCCGCATGGGATTTATATCGAAAGAGCCTGTTGCAAAACGAAAGTTTTGCAACAGGCTCTTATAATTTACTTCTGCACCCAATTGCCGGTAGCCAGGCAGTTCAGGTAGCTCTCGATGAAGGGATCCAGGTCGCCGTCCATGACGCCGTGGACGTTGGAGGTCTCACAGCCGGTGCGGGTGTCCTTGACCAGGGTGTAGGGCATGAAGACGTAGTTGCGGATCTGGGAGCCCCACTCGATCTTCTGCTGCACGCCCTTGATGTCGGCGATGTTGGCCAGATGCTCACGCTCGCGGATCTCGACCAGCTTGGACCGCAGCATACGCAGACAGGTCTCCTTGTTCTGGAACTGGCTACGCTCGGTCTGGCAGGAGACGACAATGCCGCTCTTGTGGATCAGACGGACGGCAGAGGAGGTCTTGTTGACCTTCTGGCCGCCTGCACCGGAGGAGCGGTAGACCTGCATCTCGTAATCCTCAGGACGGATCTCGAAGTCCTCGCTTTCATCGGCGATTTCGGGGATGACCTCGATGGCGGAGAAGGAGGTCTGACGGCGGGCGTTGGCATCGAAGGGGGACACGCGGACCAGACGGTGGACGCCGTTCTCGCCCTTCAGGAAGCCGTAGGCATTCTCGCCGGTGACCATGATGGTGGCGGACTTCAGACCGGCCTCGTCGCCCTCCTGGTAGTCCATGATCTGGTAGTCAAAGCCGCTGCGCTCGGTCCAGCGGGTGTACATGCGGTAGAGCATCTGGCACCAGTCCTGGGCCTCGGTGCCGCCTGCACCGGCCTGGAAGCTCATCAGGGCGTTGTTGCGGTCGTACTTGCCGGTCAGCAGGGTCTGCAGACGGCAGGTCTCCATGTCGCGGGTCAGAGCCTCGAAGCCTTCCTTCAGCTCCTCCAGCATGGAGTCGTCGTCCTCCTCGGCGGCCATCTCGCAGATGGTCATCAGGTCGTCCCAGCTGGCGCACATATTCTCGTACTTCTCGATCTTGGACTCGGTCTGCTTGGCCTGGACCACGATCTTCTGGCTCTTGTCGGGGTTGTCCCAGAAGCCGGGAGCCTCCTGCATGGCCTGCAGACGCTCCAGCTCGTTCTTCAGACCGACCAGATTCAGAGAGTCCGCCAGACCGTCCAGCGCAGGCCGGATGTCATTCAGTTTCACCTTGTAGGCATCAAATTCAATATTCATATCAAAATCTCCATAGAAAGTGTGTGGTATCCATAACAAATCAATTTATTATACCGGATAAAACCGGTTCTGTAAAGAGTGATTTTGCGATTTTTCCGACCCCAGGGGTGGATTTTGCGATTTTTCCACCCCCACCACCCTTGACACCGCCCCGGATTTCCACTATAATATCCCAGTATGCCCCTGTAGCTCACCTGGATAGAGCGTACGCCTCCTAAGCGTAAGGTAGTGAGTTCGAGCCTCGCCGGGGGTGCCAGATGCCGTGATTTACCCGTAAATCACGGCATCTTTTCTATTTTCTGGTCCATCCCATGATAAATTGCCGGAACACATCCGCGCAGATACCAAACACATGGGACATGGTATCATCCTCTAGGTCAGCCGGGATCTGTTCATTCTTGCTTCCCTTTTTCGTTTTTTGTTGTATAATGTAGATGGCTTCCAAAAACTGCAGACCGTGGTGGATATTTTCGCGGCTGTCCCCAGAGGCCTGTTTGCGCAGTGGTTTGTGTTTTTCAGGAAGCAGAAATAAGAAAGTGAGAGAGAAAATGAAAAGAGAGCATCTTTATGTGACAGGAAAACATCCCTGTGTCTGGCTCGTGGTCTCCGGCATGGCGGCATCTGCTGTGCTCCTTGCGGCGCAGGGAACGGTTTCCACACGGACCGGGATCTGGTGCGGGATCGTGCTGCCCTGCGTTGCAGCGATCCTGTTTGCGCTGACCGTTCTTTGCGCCGGAGGGGAAATGCTTTACAGGACGGCGGTGCCGGTATGGATCTGGGGCATCTGTTTGGCCATTCGGTCGGGAAATGCGATCATCGGGATCATGAGCCTGATGTTCTGCCTTTGCTATACCTGCATCATCAGCGGAAAGGCAAAGAAAGTCTGGCTGCTTCCGCTCTGTGCTGCAGGGCTTGGCGGCTTGCTTTACCTGCACAGGGTGCCGGATGTGCTGTTTGTAGCAGGCTTGCTTCTGCTGTGGCCCGCCATAAAAGTACATCACGACGGAAACTGGCATCCGACCTGGGGAGACCGCATGGAGGGTCGCCGGATCAGAACGGCACAGGTGATGGAGCAGATCACGGCCTATTTCATGCCCAACCGTACCGGAGCAAGCAATCTCTTCTCCGAGTCCGCAGAGATCACGGAGCTGGAGCGATATATCCGCAGGAAGCGAAAAGAGGGTCTGACCGGCTTCAGTATGACCCACGCGGTGCTGGCAGCCTATGTCCGGACCGTTGCCAAATACCCGGCCCTGAACCGGTTTATCGCCGGTCAGCGGATCTATTCCAGAGGCGAGGATGTTGCGGTCTGCATGACCGTCAAAAAGGAGCTGACCGCCCAGGCTCCGGATTCTCTGATCAAGGTCCACCTGCATCCTTCTGACACTGCGGCGGATGTCTACCGGAAGTTCAATGAAAAGGTAGCGGAAGCCAAGAACGAGATGGAGACCACCGCCGATGCCACCGTGGCCGGATTTATGGCGATCCCCGGACTGGTTTTGAAGCTTGCGGTCTGGCTGCTGAAATGCCTGGACTATTTCGGTCTGCTTCCCAAATTCCTGCTGGAAGTCAGCCCCTTCCATGGCAGCGTGTATTTTACCAATGTGGGGTCTCTCGGCATTAAGCCCGTATTTCATCACCTGTATGATTTCGGTACCGTGCCTGTCTTCTGTGCCTTTGGAAGAAAGCGTCGGACAGAGGAGATCAAAGATGGTGAGATCGTAGAGCGAAAGTACCTGGATCTGACCTTCAATCTGGACGAGCGGATCTGTGACGGTTTTTACTATGCCAGTGTCATCAAGTATTTCCTGCGTCTGCTCCGGAATCCCGAGGTTCTGGACGAAGTGCCCGAAGTGATCGGAACGGATATTCCGTAAGGAAATGGGCCGCCGCACGATAAAATGCTGCTGGGAAAATCAGGAGTACCCGCTGCGGAACGGCCGATCTGCTTCCCGGAAAGAACTGTAGGGGGCGAGCCTCGCTCGCCCGCCGAAAAACGTAGTTTTTCGGATTTTCCGAAGGGAAATAACCGTATTTTCGCCTTGCGGCGATGGATTTTGCTTTGGCAAAATCCACGGGCGACCGAGGGTCGCCCCTACGTTTTTTGTCATGCTCAAAAAATCCCCCACCTTGCGGTGGGGGATTTCTCATTAAAATTGTTCGTCCCGATACGCCGAGCGGAGACCGTCAGATCCGTACAACGCCGGATCATACGTGCTTTACTCGTCTTTCGACAAGCACCATGTCGGACCGTTTGGCTCACGGCACTGCCTGTCGGGCAGTTTTACTCGACTGCCGTCAAGTAAAATGCACCAGACACGAGGTTGGTCCCCGGCCCTGCCGGGCTGTCGGTTTTTGATTTTCTCAGCCTCGCTTGCCCTTGAGCCGGAAGGGCAGGACCTTTTCTTCCAGAGACTTGAGGAGCACGTCGATCTCCTCGCGGGTGGTCTCCCGGGACAATGACACCCGGAAGGCTCCGTCAATGACCTCACCGGGGAGGTTCATGGCGGTCAGCACGTGGCTGCGGTGGCCCTTGGCGCAGGCGGAGCCGGCACTGATGCAGATGCCGTCCTCCTGCAAAAGGTTCAGGGTGTTCTGGGTGGGGACGCCGGGGACGGACAGGGACAGGATGTGGGGAGCCTCGTGGGCACCGTTGATGCGGATGCCCTCCATGGCACTGATCTTCTCGATGGCGTAGTTCAGAAGATCCTTTTCTCGCTCGATGTCCGCCTTCAAAGTCGCCGCGCCCACGCCGCAGGCGGCGGCGAAGCCGAAGATGGCGGGGGTGCCCTCGGTGCCGGAGCGGAAATTATTCTCCTGACCGCCGCCGACAAGATAGGCAGGGAAGGATTTCAGCCGGGGGCTGATGTACAGCGCGCCCGCGCCCTTGGGGCCGTGGATCTTGTGGCTGGAAACGGAGATCAGGTCCGCACCCAAACTCTTGGCCTGGAAGGGCACCTTCAGGAAGCCCTGGACTGCATCGGTGTGGAAGATGGCGTCGGGGCAGAGCTTGCGGACCAGCTTCGCCATCTGGGCGATGGGCATGACAGCACCGGACTCGTTGTTGACCATCATGACGGACACCAGGAAGGTGTCCCTGCGCAGGGCGGCTTTCAGGTCGGCCAGAGTGACACGGCACTCGGAGTCCGGCTGGAGGTAGGTGACCTCAAAGCCCTGCTTTTCCAGCTCCTGCATGGCGTGGAGGATCGCGTGGTGCTCCACGGCGGTGGTGATGATGTGCTTGTTTTTTTTGCCGAACCGCTTGGCGGCGGAAAAGAGTGCCCAGTTGTCAGCCTCGGTGCCGCCGGATGTGAAGAACACCCGGTCCGGCTCCGCGCCCATGGCCGCCGCCACCTGCATCCGCGCGGTGCGCAGCTTCTTCGCCGCCTCGATGCCAAAACCATACAGCGCACTGGGATTGCCCCAGTGCTCCGTCAGGGCGGCAGTCATCGCCGCCACAGCCTCGGCACAGGGCTTCGTGGTGGCAGAATTATCCAAATAAATCATATTACTTACCTACACAAAAACGTTCAAAAATTCTCGCGGTGATATCTTCGCGCACCGTTGCGCCGGTGACTTCGCCCATGGCTTCCATGGCCTCCTCCACATCGGTGAGCACCGCGTCGGGGGTGAAGCCCATCCGCAGGCCCCGCAGCGCGGAGACGATGGCCTCGTACGCCCGCCGGATGGCGTCGTACTGTCGGGCGTTGGTCAGGATGGAGCCGTCGCAGGGCATCTCGTTGCCGAAAAGCTCCTCCACCAGATCGGAGAACTGGTCCAGGCCCTCGCCGTTCTGGGCGGAGCAGCGGATGATGTACATAAAGGGCAGATCGCTGGGCTCGATGACGGCCTCCTTGTCGGACTTGTTCAGCAGAACGATGACATTCTCCAGCTCGCTGCACAGATCGATGACCTCCTCGTCCTCGGCGGTCAGCTCCGATGCGCTGTCGATCATCAGAATGACGAGATCCGCCTCCTCGATGGCCCTGCGGCTGCGTTCGACACCCATGGCCTCGATCCGGTCGGCGGTTTCGCGAATACCGGCGGTATCCACCAGACGGAGCATCACATTGCCCACCTTGACGGTCTCCTCGACGGTGTCGCGGGTGGTACCGGCCACTTCGGTGACGATGACCCGCTCATAGCCCGCCAGGGCGTTGAGCAAACTGGACTTACCGACGTTGGGCTTGCCCACGATGGCGGCGCGCACGCCCCGCTTCAAAATCTGGCCCTGCTGATAGGTGGCGAGGATGGCTTCCAGAGCCTTGCCGTTCTTTCTGAGCTGGCCGGAATACTCGTCCAGTCTGAAATCGTCGATATCCTCATCGGGGTAGTCGAGGACCGCGTGGAAATGGCTGCAAAGATCCGTCAGCTCGTTGTAGATGGGGTCCAGTTTTTTCTGGAGCCGTCCGCCCACCTGACCGGCGGCGTTGGCGGCGGCCTCGGCAGTCTCGGCCTCGATCAGATCGATGACCGCCTCCGCACGGGTCAGATCCATCCGTCCGTTCAGGAAGGCCCGCTTGGTGAACTCGCCCCGCTGGGCAGGCCGGGCACCGGCTCGATACAGGGCATCCAGGCCCGCCGCCAGAACCGCCGGGGAGCCGTGGCAGTGAAATTCCACCGTGTCCTCGCCGGTGTAGGAATTGGGACCGGGGGTATAGATGGCGCAGCACTGGTCGATGACCCGCCCCTGACTGTCATGCAGATCGCCCAGCACCAGCTTCCGTTCGGGAGCTTCGGCCAGGGATTTGCCGTTCATCCGGGTAAAAACCTTGTCCGCAACATCGGCGCACCCCGCGCCCGTCATGCGGATAATTCCAATGGCGGAAACCACATTACCCGTGGAAACCGCCGCAATAATTTGACTCATTTTGCGCCCTCCAAAAATTCCAGGGGATCACCGGCACTGTTCAAAAAGTGCATGATCATATAGGCCGGCATAATGGCCACATTCTCCTCTTTCAGGATCCGGCGGCACTCGGCCCGGTCGGCCAGCACCACCTGGATATCCTCGGCGGCCTCCTGGTTGGCGTTGCTGGGCTCACCCTCGCAGTAGCCGAAGACCATGGCGCAGCTCTCGTCGGTCATGCCAACGGTGGTGAAGAAGGGCCGTTCAAAATCGCCGCCCTCCCGTGGGGTAAAGGTCAGACCCGTCTCCTCGAACATCTCCCGGATGCCCGCCTCCCGGACATCCTCGCCGGGCTCCACCAGTCCTGCGGGGAACTCATAAATATAGTCCCCCAGGGGATACCGGTACTGCCGGATCAGCACGATCCGGTCCTTCTGTTCGCCGTACACGCTGTACATGATGACGCCGTCCGCCCGCCGATGGCCGGAGACGGACTTCAGATTCTCGGTCCCCTTGGCCCGGGACGCCACATAATAGGTGATGGCCTTGCCATCGCGCTGCCGGGCATCCAGCTCATATAAATTCAGAAAGCGGTTCTCGGTGAGCCGCTTCACACCTTTGATCCGATCCATAGATAAAACCTCATTTCCTTGGATTTCGTAACTTTTATTATAACACCAAACATGAAATTTCGCAATCCTGAGAATCGAAGCCCGGCGATGATCGTATGAAATGTTTTCGGCTGGTTGTAGGGGCGATTCAAGAATCGCCCGCGCTCTGATGAGGCTTCCCCAAAAAAGAGATTGTAGGGGATGGCGTCCCCGACATCCCAACTGCCGCAGGCGGCAGTTCGGTACGCGGAAAAATTTGCCCATCGAGGTCAAATTTTCCCGATGGGGCGTCGAGGACGCCGCCCCCTACAGCATGTTCCCTCAATTTGTAAATTCCCCTTACTTTGCGTATATTTCCGCCGAAACCTGGGCATCCTTACCCCAGAGGTGAACCCTATGACCCATGAATCCATCACCGCCCTCTTCGGCTCCACCGGCGATTTCGTCACCCGGAAGCTCCAATGCGGCGGCCATACCGTCTACGCCTACATGATCGATGGCCTCATCGCCTCGGCCACCGCCGGGGAAACCATCCTCAAGCCCCTGTCCCGGCTCACGGCGGGACCCATGCAGGAGCTTTATGATGCCGCCCTGAACGGCACCATCTACAATAATGTGGCGGACCCCTGCAAGGACGAAGCCGCCGTGGCGGCGAAGCTCACCAACGGCTTCCTGGTCCTCCTCTTCCCCGGCGCGGGGGCCGTGGCCTTCGAGGTCAAATCCCCGGAAAAGCGGAGCATCGCCCCGCCCACGGTGGAGAACACCGTCAAGGGCCCCAAGGATGCCTTCACCGAGAACATCCGCACCAACACCGGCCTCCTGCGCCGCCATCTGCGAAACCCCGCCCTGCGCTTTGAGCAGACCGTGGCGGGCTCGGTGACCCATACCAATCTGGCGGTGGCCTGGATCGACGGCATCACGGACCCGGAGCTGGTGTCCCGGCTCCAAAATCGGCTGGAAAACTTAAACACCGGGAGCCTGCTGACCCCGGCGGATGTGGAGGAGCTGGTGACGGGAAGCCGCGCCACTCCCTTTCCGCTTTTGCAGTATACCGAGCGTACCGACAAATTTGCCCAGGGCCTCCTGTCGGGCAGGGTGGGTCTGCTGGTGGACGGTCTGCCCCAGGGGTATCTGCTGCCCGTGGATCTGGGGTATCTCATGACCTCCCCGGAGGATGAGGGCGTGGACTATGTGTCCGCATCCTTCATCCGCATCCTGCGCTACGGGGCCTTGCTGCTGAGCCTGCTGCTCCCCGGCGTCTATATCGCCCTGGCTTCCTTTCATCAGCAGATGATCCCTCTGCCCCTCCTGGAAGCCATCATCGAGAGCAAGCAGTCGGTCCCGTTCTCCACAGCGGTGGAGGTCATCGCCCTCTTGCTGGCCTTTGAGCTGCTGCAGGAGGCGGGCATCCATTTGCCTCAGAGCATCGGCCAGTCCGTCTCCATCATCGGCGGCATCGTGGTGGGCACAGCGGCGGTGGAGGCCAGCCTGATCTCCCCGGCGGCGCTGATCGCCGTGAGCCTGGCGGGGATCTGCGGCTTTGCCCTGCCCAGCCGGGACTTTGCCCAGGCGGCCCGGCTGTTCCGGCTCGGCTTTGCCATCTTGGGAACCTTTGCCGGACTCTTCGGGGTGACGGCGGGCTTCGTCGCCCTGCTCATCCATCTGGCGGGGCTGACCAGCCTCGAGGTGCCCTACCTGATGCCCTTTTCCGTGGGCAGCACCGCAGGCTTGCTCCGCCGCCCCACGGGGAGGGAGGAACTGTGAAAAAATGGCTGTACCCGATGGCTTTTCTGGCCGCCGCCATCCTCTCCCGCCTGCCCCATCCGGCGGTGGACATCGCCCGTCTGGACCCGGTCCGGGCCATCTATCTATATATGGATGGAGCCGAATTGACCATTGAAACAGACTCCGGCGATTCCGGCTCCGGCCCCAATTTGGAAGCGGCATACGCCGCCTTGCGAAACAACGCCGACCGGGAGATCTTCCTGGACACCGCAGAATTTCTCATCCTGGACCCAAATGTCCCCATCACCGAAGCCTTTTACCAGCTCCTCAGACCCACCACCCAGGTGGTCTATTCTAACAAAAAGCCAAACCTCGAAACGATCTCCGATTACCTCACCATCCATCCGCCAGAAATAACCCTGGCGAAACTCAGAGCAACAAATTCTGCATTCCGATAAGGGGGGCGCATGAAAAACAAGCAAAATACTGTCTGGCTCCTTGCCGCCCTCGCCGCGCCCCTGGCCCATTTCTCCGGCTCCGGCTGGCTGACCGCAGTCCTTGCGGCCTTCATAGTCCTGCCGCTGTCCCTGCTGCCAAAGGACTGGTCGGATATGCATAAGCCCCTGGCCATCATCCAGATCGGATGGCTGGGAGCCGTGGCGGGATCCCTGCTGACAGCCAGCTCCGCCTATTGGCCCTCGGACAACCATTGGGCGGTCCCGGTGACCATCCTGGCCCTAGCCGCCTGGACCGGAACCGCCGCCGCGCCCCGCATCGGTGCCGTCCTCGCCCTGTGCATGGCTCTGCTCAGTATCCCCACAGTCCTGTCCACCGCCGCCCATATCGATTTTGCGTGGCTTGTACCGGAGCTAGGAGAATGGCCCTGGGGTCTGACCCTGGCCCTGCTGCTTCCCAATCTCCCGGCAGGCGAGGGAAGCGGGAGAAAGGGGATCCTCTATGGCGGGATCCTGGCGGCGGGATTGTCTGCCCTGGTCCAGGGGACCATATCCGCAACGGTCGCGGGGGAGGTAAATGATCCCTTCTACCAGACCGCCCGTGCGCTGGGATACCTGGAGCCGGTGGTGGCATCGGCCATCACATTGGGCTGGTACGCCATGATCGCCTATCTCCTCCAAAGTGCGAAAATCATCGCCAAAGAAAGCGGAATGGATAGCATGTGGGCGAGTGTCCTTGCTACAGGGACAGCGACAATATTCGTCCTTGCGAAAAGGCAACTCCACACACCGTTTTGGACCGTTTTGAGCGCGTTTTTCTGGGTTTTGAACCCATTTTTACGCAAAATCAAAAAAGTCGAAAAAACATGAAAAAAGGTGTTGACAAATGGAGGACAGTGTGATAGTATATGCGGGCTGTCACCGAGACGGCGAACAATTGAAACCACAAACCGATGAAGATTGGATTGAATGGATGGAAAAATCAAAGAATTCGGCTTAAGAGTGAAGCGTGTAAATTCTTTGGGAGGACCTAAAAAAGTTCTTGACAATCGGAGGAAGCTGTGGTAAAATCAATCAGGTCGTCAAGCGGCTGACAAGAGCTCCGAAAAAACTTCAAAAAGTTTTGAAAAAAGTTCTTGACAAACGCGAAACGACATGATAATATATGAAAGCTGACCGCGAAAGCGGCAAGCTTCGAGCTGTACCTTGTAAATTGAATAACGTAAAGATGACTTTTATCACCTTGGACAAATTAAGGTTTGTTTAAGATTTAAAAAACAGCCAACGAAAATTCTTGAGTAAATTTGCTAGACAAATTGATCAGAAAACTATGATTTGAGCTCGAAAGAGTTTAGATACAATTTTTTGAGAGTTTGATCCTGGCTCAGGACGAACGCTGGCGGCGTGCTTAACACATGCAAGTCGAACGG
>JBGVNV010000086.1:0-3124 GCA_045125955.1 Faecousia sp. | reverse complement strand
CCCCGGCACCTGCCGTGGAAGGTCAGGTGGCAGGAGTCCACCCGGGCATCGGCTTCCTTTGCGGCGGTGGCGGTCAGCTCCTGGGGGATGGGCATCCCGTGGAGGTCCGTGACCGAACCGCAGCCGGTGCAGACGAAGTGGACATGGGGATCGATGTTGCCGTCATAACGCTCGACTCCGTTCACGGAGCCCAGGCTGATGATCAGCCCCTGATCCTTAAACAGGGAAATGTTGCGGTAGACCGTCCCAAGGGACAGGTCCGGGATCTGGGTCTTCAGGGACGTGTACACCGTTTCAGCAGACGGGTGCTGGTCGGTGGACCGCAGATAGGCTAAGATCGCGTCCCGCTTGCGGAAATGCTTTGATCTTGGCTCCATAGGCACCATCCTTTCGTGGGAGTGGTCTGTAAATGCGAATCGTTCTTATTTACGTCATCATCATAACATGCCCACCCCCACTTGTCAAGCACATTTTTTCGATTGGTTACATTTTTTCTTTTTGGGGTATGATGGATGGGATGCGGAACTGTAGGGGTGCCCCTTGGTCGCCTATGGCTTTTGCTTTTGCAAAAACCATGCCGCCTGCGGCGGCCCCCCACATCAGTCATCCATTGGTTCCGAAGAGCCAATGGATGACAGCTTCTCCCCCGCGGGGGGGGAGAAGCCTTTGTCCTGTGTCCAACACGCTGTCACTACATGAAACAATGCGAAGTCTTCAACCAAAAGGCTTCTCCCTTGAGGGAGAAGCTGTCAAAGCTCGATTCCCAAAGAATCGAGCTTTGACTGATGTGGGTGACCTGCCGCCATCGGCGGCAGGCGGGCGACCAAGGGTCACCCCTACGGCATCTTTTCTTCAAAATCGGTTTTGCTAAATAAAATTTCCTCCCACTGACCGGGGGTTGGGTTACACAAACCTGCCGATGATATGTACTTTTTGGGCAATATGTAGAAATTCTCTTGAAAAATCCCCTCTGGATACTTGATTTTTGTGCGAACTCCTGTATAATGGAATGTAGACTGAAAATGGGAGGGGTATACATTGGGAGAACTGATCGCCGTGCTGTCCGGTAAGGGCGGTACGGGAAAGACCTCCGTCTGTGCGGCGGTGACAACGGCACTGGCCCGGATGGGGCATAAGGTCCTGGCCATCGATTGTGACATGGGCCTGCAGAACCTGGATATCTCCCTGGGGCTTTCCGACAGCGGAGCCATCTCCTTCCTGGATGTCTGCGAGGGGGGCTACAGCCTCAGCCAGGCGGCAAAGCACGACCGATTTGAGAGTCTGTCCTTCCTGACCGCCCCCCTGAACCGGACCGCCGAAAGCGTGGACGCGGAGGCCTTCCGCAGCATGGTCCGCGCCGCCAAGCGGGAATTTGACTACATCTTCCTGGATGCCCCGGCGGGCATCGATGCAGGATTTGAATTGGCGGCGAGGTTTGCGGACCGCTGCCTGATCGTCACCGGTGCGGACCCGGCTGCCATGCGCGATGCCGCCCGTGCCGCCCAGCGGCTGGAGCTCATGGGCAAGAATGACGTGAAGCTCATCGTCAACCGGGTCTCCCGGAAGCTCTTCGCCACCATGTCCGTCACGGTCGACGATGTGATGGATACTGCGGGCCTGCCCCTGATCGGCGTGGTGCCTGAAGATCAAAATGTGACCCTCGCGGCTGCATTCGGCACGCCGCTGATTGTCCATACAAACCGGGGTGCCGCCAAAGCCTGTGAGGCCATCGCCAAACGGCTGGAGGGCCGGCGCATCCCCCTATCGATCTTTGACATTTTTTGAATACTGATATGAAGGAGTGACCTCTAGTGAACATCGCGTTTCTCGCTCATGACAAGAAGAAGGAACTGATGGTTCAGTTCTGCACCGCCTACAAGAGCATTCTCTCCAAGCACAATCTGTTTGCCACCGCAACCACCGGCCGTCTCATCGCAGACAACACCGGTCTGCCCATCACCATGCTGCTGAGCCACAAGCAGGGTGGTCATCAGCAGATCAATGCCCGCATTGCCTACAACGAGATCGATCTGGTGCTGCTGTTTACGGACCCCAACACCAATTCTCCCCACGACGACGCCAACATGATCGAGACCATCCGCCACTGCGACAAGCAGAATGTGCCCATCGCCACCAACCTGGCCAGCGCGGAAATGTTCATCATGGGCCTCCAGCGCGGCGACCTGGATTGGCGCGAGATGATGCGTTCCAAGCCCCGCTATTAAAAGTTAATGATGAATGCAGAATGCTGAATGCAGAATGATTTTTGGAAATTCTGCATTCTGCATTTTGCATTTTGCATTCAAACCCTGAAAGGAATTGATTACCAATGAGTATGATTAAGCCCCGGACTCTGTCCGGTTTTATGGAGCTGCTGCCTGCCAAGCAGGCCCAGATGGAGAAGATGATGTCCATTCTCCGGGAAACCTATGCCCTGTAAGGCTTCGCCACCCTGGATACCCCCGTCATCGAGGATGCCCAGAGTTTGCTTGGCAAGGGCGGCGGCGAGACCGAGAAGCAGATCTACCGCTTCACCAAGGGCGACAGCGATCTTGCCATGCGCTTCGACCTGACTGTGCCCCTGGCCAAGTATGTGGCCCTGCACTACAATGAGCTGGCCTTCCCCTTCCGCCGCTGCCAGATCGGCAAGGTCTACCGGGGCGAGCGCGCCCAGCGTGGCCGCTTCCGCGAGTTCTACCAGGCCGACATCGACATCATCGGTGACGGCAAGCTGGATATCCTCAACGAGGCCGAGATTCCCAGCATCATCTACCACATCTTCAACCGCTTCGGTTTGTCTCGGTTCCAGATCCGGGTCAACAACCGCAAGATTTTGAATGGCTTCTATGCCATGCTGGGCCTGTCCGAAAAGTCCGGCGACATCATGCGCACCGTGGACAAGCTGGACAAGATCGGCGCGGAGAAGGTCAAGGCCCTTCTGATGGACGAATGCGGCGTGGACGAGTCCGCCGCCGACGAGATTCTGAAGTTCATCGCCATCACCGGCACCAATGCCGAGGTGATTTCCGCCCTGGAGGGCTATGTGGGCCGCAACGAGGTCTTCGACCTGGGCCTCGGCGAGCTGAAGGCCGTCTGCGAGAACCTGGGAGCCTTCGGCGTGCCT
>JBGVNV010000085.1:0-7701 GCA_045125955.1 Faecousia sp. | reverse complement strand
GCAGCGGAGTCGAAGAATCTTCGCACTTATGGAACATGAGCAGTCAAATCGGTGCGAAGATCCTTCGACTCCCTCCGAAAATCTGCGATTTTCTTCGGTCGCTCAGGATGACATATCGTTGCCGTGTGTATTTTGCTGATTATGCTGCGTTAAGCCGATAAGCATTTTTGATAATTCAACCACAATCAAGATATACTCAGCAACAACATTCTCATTATATTACGACATATGCTAAGATTTGGTATTGTAACAACATTCCATGTTCTCTCCAGTAAAACCGGTATACAAGTTTGATTTACTTGTACTTGCGGTGACATTTCATATACTTACTTCTATTCAATAATGAAAGCCGCTGAGGATACCCAGCGGCTTTCATATTTCTTCCAATTTATGACACACGGAATCCAAAGAGAATCCTTTGGAATCAGATGTTTTCTCCAATGTCCATAACCTTCAGCGTCAACAGAAGCACGTCGAAAGATATATATTTTATCAAACGCTATCACCTCTTGTTTCTTTGTACCGGTATTACATCTGTTTTTTTCCTTACAATTTCCCTTACACACTTACGAATAGTTTACAAAACGTTCCTAACATTCGACACCATAAGATGTCGGTATTTCTTGTATTCTGTCGACTATCTAGTATTTATTATTGCCGTTTCCACAACCCTCCACCATTCAATTCCCTCTCACTACACCAAAATCCCGGTTAGATTTTTTCTAACCGGGATTTTTTGTATCCTTATGCCATGGATCAAAGCTCCACCACGATGTGCTCTTTTCTGGAACGCTCTGCGGCGAAGCAGATCAGGTGGCTCTGGAGGGAGACCTTTGCACTGGAGCGGCTTTCGCCGCCGGTGCGCAGGATCTGCAGGAAGTCCGCCATGATGCCGTAGTCGCCGCCGCCGTGGCCGCTGCGGTTCCCCTCATCGAGAGGGATCAGCCGCTTCTCTTCACCGAAGGGGTGCAGAACGATCTCACCGGTTCCCATATCCGCCAGGATCTGGCCCCTGGTACCGAAAATTTTCAGCTGCCGGGAAAAATCCGCCGAAAAGGCCGTCATGGTAAAGGTCGCCACAGCCCCGTCCTCGAATTCCAGATTCACCACCTGCCGGTCCACCACGTCATTGTCGCAGTGGTAGACACAGCGGCCATAGGGGCCCTCCTCCAACGCTCTGCGCCGGCCCTCCTCGCTCAGGTCCGTGGTGATCACATCCACAGGCCAGCCGGTTCGGTTCATGTCCATGTAAAGCCGGGGCGCGTAGTAGGGGCAGGTAGACCCGTGGGGACAGCCGTCCAGACACCGCTCCGGGGCACCCTCCGGGGCGTGGTCCGCCGTAAAGTGGCGCAGGGAGCCGAAGCTCTGGACCCGCTTGCAGTCCTTGCCCATGAGCCAGAGGATGATGTCCATATCGTGGCAGGATTTTTGCAGGAGCATGGGACTGGTCTCCCGGACGGTCCGCCAGTTGCCCCGGACAAAGCTGTGGGCCTGATGCCAGTAGCCCACGTTTTCGATCTGATTGATGGCGGCGACCTGGCCGATCTCCCCCCGCTCGATCAGATTTTTCAGGGTCATGTAAAAAGGCGTGTAGCGCAGCACATGGCACACTGCCAGGGTCCTTCCGGTCCGCTCGGCGGTGTCTGCGATCAGGCAGCATTCGGCCTCGGTGTTGCTCATGGGCTTTTCCAGCAGGAGATGGTACCCCAGCTCCATGGCCCGGATCGCAGGGGCGGTGTGGTCATCGTCCAGGGTGCAAATGAAGGCGCAGTCCGCCATCCGGGGCTTCGCCAGAAGCTCCTGCCAGGAGGCAAAGCGGTTCTCCTCCGGAATGCCCAGCTCCTGGGCGAGTAAATCGCGCCGGTCCTCCCTCGGCTCTGCCACGGCGATAATCTGAAGCTCGTCGGGATGTTCCTTTGCATAGAGCGCATAGATGCTGCCCCGGCTTCCCGCGCCCAAAACAACTGCAGTGATTGGTTTCATGTTTTTTCCCTCTTTCCTGTAAAGTCTCACCATTACTTTCCGTATGATCTGGGGTCATTTTATCATATTCTCTGCTGGAAATCAATGCTGCGCAGCCGCTTCTTATATTCGCATCACGCGATAGGGCAGCTTATGCAACGGTGTGGAAGCATGTTTTCACCATTTTCAACAAGACATGCTTCCATTTCTTTTTCTCTTCTGGATAAAATTCATAATTATGAAGTTGTCTTTCCCTGCATATCCTGTTATAATAGGAAAAAACCAAAGGAGGTATGACGATGAGACTGACCATCGACAATCACGAGATCGAAGCGAAGACCGGCCAGACCCTGCTGGAGCTGGTCCGGGCCCTGGGCCTGGATACGACTACCCTCTCCACCCGTCCCCTGGCGGCGAAGATCGCCGGTGAGACCTTTACGTTGAACTATGTCCCCGTTCGCCTGAAGGAGGAGCTGGACCCCACCGCCCCCCAGCGGCGGGCCATGGCGGCCTCCGGCGGCCACGTCAAGCTCCTGCGCTACGGCGACAACACCGGCCGGGATGCCTATACCCGCACGGTCCAGTTTGTGCTGTTCCTGGCCCTGCGGCAGCTCTATCCCGGTGTCACCGCCAAGATGAACTGCACCGTGGGTCAGGGGCTGTATATCCAGGTCATGACCCCTGATTTTGACGCCGGAAAGCTGAAAGACCGGGTAGCGGAGCTCATCGCCGAGGATATCCCCCTCATCCGCAAGCGCGTTACCACAGAGCAGGCCATGGACTATTTCCGCGCCGACGGCCAGACCGACAAGGCACGACTGCTCAGCCACCGCACAGCCGATTGGTTCGACGTGTATACCCACGGCGATTTTGCCGATTACTACTACGGCGAGATGATGCCCTCCACGGGCTATGTCACCGTCTGGGATATCATCAGCGTGGACGGCGGCTTCATGTTCATCTTCCCGAACCCTCAGAATCCCGACGAATTGGCTTCCTTCAACCAGATGCCCAATTTCTTCCGGGTCTTCAACGAGGGCGAACGCTGGTGCCAGACCCTGGACTGTGAGACCGTGGCGGACCTGAACGATCTGGTGTCCTCCGGCCGTGTCCGGGAGCTGATCCGGGTCAACGAAGCCCTCCACGAAAAGAGCTATT
This sequence comes from Faecousia sp., assembly GCA_045125955.1. Lineage (GTDB taxonomy): Bacteria > Bacillota > Clostridia > Oscillospirales > Oscillospiraceae > Faecousia. The sequence goes on along the minus strand of JBGVNV010000085.1, from coordinate 4,581 downwards.
CCCAGGTGGCGGACATGATCACCGAGCGGGGTGCCAGAGCCGTCATGTTGGCGGGCCCCAGCTCCTCCGGTAAGACCACCTCTGCCAACCGTCTGGCGGTCCAGCTCCGGGTCCACGGCAAGCGGCCCATCCTCATGAGCCTGGACGACTATTATCTGGACCGGGACAAGATCGCCCCCGGCCCCGATGGCAAGCTGGACCTGGAGCACATCAACACCATCGACACGGACCTCTTCCGCCGGGACCTGAAGCGGCTCCTGAGCGGTGAGGAGGTGGAGCTCCCCTCCTTCAGCTTCAAGCTGGGCAAACGGGTCTGGAAGGGCCACAAGCTCAGACTTGAAAAGGATTCCGTCATCATCGTCGAGGGTCTCCACGCCCTGAATCCCGTCCTGCTGCCGGAGGACATCGCCCCGAATCTGGTCTTCCGGATGTACGTCAGCGCGCTGATCCCCCTGAACCTCGACAACCACAACCGCATCCCAACCTCCTATCTGCGGCTCCTGCGGCGGACCGTCCGTGACTACGAAACCCGGGGCTCCAGCGTGGAGCAGACCATGGACATGTGGGAGAGCGTCCAGCGGGGCGAACGCCGATGGATCTTCCCCTTCCAGGAGAACGCCGATGTGATCTTCAACAGCTCCACACTCTACGAGCTGGCAGTGCTGAAAAAGCACATCTATCCCCTGCTGGCGGCGGTACCCCCGGAGGAGAGCTGCTATGACGAGGTCCGCGCCATCGTCAAGATTTTGAACTACGTCAAGGAGGCTGACGTCGACGATGAGATCCCCCCCACCAGCCTGGTCCGGGAGTTCATCGGCGGCAACGCATTTTACAGATGATCTATACAGAACTGACCATCAAGGCCATGAATCTGGCCTATTCCGCCCACCACGGGCAATTCGACAAGGGCGGCGTGCCCTACATCTTCCACCCCATCCACCTGGCGGAGGAGATGGACGATGAAATTTCCACCTGCGTGGCCCTGCTCCACGACACCGTGGAGGATACGGCTGTAACACTGGAGGACCTGGCGGCGCAATTCCCCGCCGAAGTGGTCAACGCAGTCCGGCTTCTGACCCACGGCGAGGATGTGGACTATTTCGACTATGTCCGCGCCATCAGGCAAAATCCCATCGCCGTCAAGGTCAAGCTGGCGGACCTGCGCCACAACGGCGACCCCAAGCGGATCTGCAACCAGGGAAACCAGGAGCGGCGCAGAGAAAAGTACGCCGCCGCCCGCGCCATCCTGGAGGCTGAAGCATGATGGAAAGAGAGCTCTTAACCTGCTGCCGGACGGATGCAGAGCTGGAACAGATGCGGAAGGATGTGGAATCCGGCGACCGGCGGGCCAGGTACCGCATCCAATCCAATCTGACCCAGGAAAAGACGGGCTGGCGATGCGCCACCTGCGGCAAATTCCATCCCATGGTTGAGGTCCATTACAACGGGGTGGATCTCGACCGGAAGCCCCTCTCCAAGCCCCTGGGACGGCGGCTGAAATACAAAAAGTCCGCCGGAGTTTTCCGGGGCGACCACTACTATGCCACGCAAAAGAAGTCGCTCCTGCGATTTGACATCGACAGCTCCGGCACCGGTGTCCTGACGGACGAGATCCCGATCATGGGAGATGTGGAGTATTTCACCGTATCCGGCGACGATGGGCTTATCGCCACGGAAACCTTCGGCAAGACTGCCGCCGTCATCGACGCCATCACAAAGGAGACCATCGCCAAACGCAGGAAGCTGGAAGGCGGAAATAATTTCCGATTCTTTGACCGCGACCACCTGATCTACTTCAAGAGGGATACGGGAATCTTCCTTTGGAATTTCCGGGAGGATCGGGAAACCTGCCTGTGGGTGCCTCCGGAAAACTGGCGGGAGGCCAATGTCCGGCCCGTGGTGAGCTGCTACAATGTACTGGAACCGGAAAAGGGCACATTTGTCTATCAGCTCACCGCAGGATGCAGGAACTTTATTCTGATCCTGGACGCCTTGACCCCACGGGAGCCCATCCATCTGCCGGACACGCCGGCCCTGTGCGAGCTGACATACTGTGCCGGACGGTATATCCTCCCGACGGAGGATGGGGCGTTGGTCTACGACGAAAGCTTCCGACTGATCCGTGTGCTTCCCTGCCTGGAGATCATCACAAGAAACGACGGCGGAATCTTTCCCATCGAAACCTCTACGGGCGATACGCCCCACCATGTCCACCTCTCTCCCAACGGGAGATGGGCCCTCTTCGACTACCACTCCGAGCTGGTATTGCTGGACTTGGAAGCCGACAAAGTCCGCTATTTTCTCTGGAATCACTGGACCACCAGCAACGGTGCAGGCTTCCTGGACGATCACCGCCTCTGGTACACCTGGGCGGATTCCACTTACATTATGGAACTATGAAAAAACTCCCGGTCCACACGGACCGGGAGTTTTCCTTATTGGCAAAATTTCCGCAGGACCTCGTAAAGATCCTCTTCATCATCATAGAGCAGGAACATGGGCATGGCCTCGGCCTCCAGGCGGTCCTGCTCAGGGATTTCCCGCCGGTCCACCAGAAGCAGGGCGTTGCCGGGCCGTAAGCCGGGACGGTCATCGACAACATCCTCCAGAACCTCCGCAACCGCATCCTTCAGGTCCAGCCCCTCCTTCCACACCGGCGAGCCGGAACCGATGACCCATCTGCCATCGGCAAGCTTCACCCGGTCGATCTCGTGGATGATGACCGCATCCTGCCACAGCAGATGGGCAGACGCGGACTCTTTGGGATGGGCAATGATACCAACAGTAACACCGTTTGCCCGGAGCCGGTTATAGAGCCGGAAGACCAGCGTCTCCGTCACGCCCGCCTGATACGCCGCACCGGATTCCCGGCCAAAGGCGGATTTGCGATACTCCGACGCCCGAAAAGGAGTCATGACCACGGAAGCCAGGGTGTAAAACACCGCCATAACGGCCACACAGACACCCAGAATGATTTTATAAACGATTTGAGCCAGTTTCTTCATGGTTCCTCCTTAAAAATGGTGCAGGATCAGCTCCGCCGCCACCTTCAAACCCGGCAGCAGACTTTCAATCTCCACATATTCCTCCCGGGTATGGGCACCCGCGCCCATGACACAGCCGGGACAGATGGCGGGAATCCCCATGGACAGCGGGATATTGCAGTCCGTGGAGCCAACACTGAAACGGGGCACAAAGCCATAATGTGCTTCCACTGCGCGAACCGCCCGCTCCGCAAGAAACGAATTGTCCACTTCCAAACCGCAGGGCCGATCTCCCACCACTTCAACTTCGACCTGAACGCCCCGCGCCCGGAATTCCTCCAGCACCCGATCAAAGTGAGCCTGCATAATGGCAAGCCCCTCCCGCTCATCAGATCGGAACTCAAAGAGCATTTCGGCGTTCTGCGCGATGGTATTGACGGAGGTGCCGCCGGAAATCGTGCCCACATTGTAGGTGGTCCGCCCGATCTCCGGCACCCGGATCTCATACAGCCGCGCAATGAGGCTGCTCAGCTGCGCAATGGCATTGGGCGCGCCAAACCGCGCATAGGAATGGCCGCCCTCGGTGCGGACAATCACCCGATACCGCCGGGAACCAACAGCCTTGGTCACCACCGCATTGGCATTGCCGTCAAAGGTAACAAATTCCTTCACCCGATGGCCAAAATCCGCCATGATCCGCCGGGAGCCCCTCAGATTGCCCAATCCCTCCTCACCGGAGTTGATGACCAGCAGAACACCGCAGTCCTTCGGCACCAGTTTTTCCTGGGCTATATACCCCGCCGTGGTCAAAAGAGCCACCACATTGGCCGTATCATCGCCCACACCAGGACAATAGATACGCCCATCCTCGACCCGCAGGGGCAGTGGCTCCAGATTCGGAAAAACCACATCCGAATGGGCCATGAAGACCATCAGATCGTTCTCTCCCGTATCACCAACAGGATAGATCACATTCAGAGCCTCGTCAATATAAGCCCCATCAGCACCCACGGACCGGAGCCAATTCAAACAAAACTCCGCCCGCCGCTCTTCCTGATGGGAGGGAGCAGGGATCTGGGCCAGCTCGATGAGAAGCCGGAGGGCTTCCTCAGCGTGGTCATCCAGATAAGAAGTCACATCATTTCGCATAAAATCTCCTCTTTCCGAAGTCACTGCACACATTATAGCAACGCAAGCCAGAAAAAGCAAGAAAAGCCGCACCAGTGGAGCGACTTCGTAATATCAAAAATAACTACAGGAAAAGACTACAACCTTAATGAAGCGTTTGCTGACGCAAACATAAAGCAGCAGCTTGCGCCGCCATGAAAAATGAAGCGAAGCGCGTACCAAGTTTTTCGCTTTTTCCCACATTCTTCATGGCCGAAGGCCGCTTCATTCTTCATGCGCCGTCAGGCGCGCTTCATTTGAAAAAAGACCCGATGCAAAGCATCGGGTCTTTTTTCATGGCTCCCCCTGTTGGACTCGAACCAACGACCTGCGGATTAACAGTCCGTCGCTCTACCGACTGAGCTAAGGGGGAATATTTGTGTTGGCATTACCTATTTTCACGGCCCGTCACCAGGCAACTATCGTCGGC
>JBGVNV010000084.1:0-15675 GCA_045125955.1 Faecousia sp. | reverse complement strand
GCTTCCGAAAAATCACTGTGAAAAGTGGCGTCGGAATTGCGGATCGCCAGGATCCGCACGGGGATCTGGGGCCCTTGTCCGGAGAAAAATTCCGGCAGGATCAGGCTGCCTACAGGCACGCCCAGATGGTCGGAATCCTCCGCCAGGATCTGATCGTTGATGATATTTAAGGTCTCGGTCTTTAATCGGTTGACCTCCGCCATGTTGGTCTTCAGGGCGGTGATCCGTCCGTTCAGATCCTTTTCAAAATAGACGATCCGGTCATACTGGATCTGCCCCTCCATAATCTGCTCCAAAATGGCGTCATTGATCAGGTCGGAGGCCGTATTGATGACCTGGGTCCGGGCAAGATCCCGGGCAACCGGCCACAGCCGGGAACGCAGCCCAAGGAACGCCCAAAACGCCAGCATTGCTGTCAAAAACAGCAGAAATTTCAGTTTTCTCCCTCGTCGCATCGAATCCCCTCCAAGGGAGGATATGCGCATTTCCCGGGAAAATTACAGCTTCTTCATATGGACGGATGCGGTGTTGGCGAACATCTTCTTGGTGCCAACGCCGTCGAAGGCGATCTCCAGCAGGGTGTCATTGCCGATTTTCGTGGCGGTCAGAACCATGCCCTTGCCGAAGGCTTTGTGCTGGATCATATCGCCCTTGTGCAGCTCCAGCGCAGCCTTCGGCGCGGAGGAAGCGGCAGTCAGGCTCGACTGCTGGCTGCGCTTGATCTGCTCCCGGCGGGCGACAGCCTGGGCATTGGTGGGCTGTGCACCGTAGGCGGGACGCTCAGGCTGGACACGGATGCCGCCCTTGCGCTGGATGAAGTCCTCAGGGATCTCCTTCAGGAACCGGGAGGGCAGGTACGCGTTCGTCCGACCGTAGAGCATCCGCATTCTCGCGTGGCAGACGTCCAGGGTCTTCCGGGCGCGGGTGATGGCACCGTAGGCCAGCCGCCGCTCCTCCTCCATCTCCTCGGGATCTCCGATGGAGCGCAGACCCGGGAACAGACCGTCCTCAAAGCCCACCAGGAACACATGGTCAAATTCCAGACCCTTGGCGGAGTGGATGGTCATCATCACCGCCGCGTCGGCACCGGCATCATACTGCTCGATGTCGGTGTACAGGGCGATCTCCTCTAGGAAGCCGGCCAGAGAAGGAGAATCGGCATTCTCCACGTAGCTGTTGATGGAGGATTTCAGTTCCCGGATGTTCTCCAGCCGGGTCTGGTTCTCCTCGGTGGGCTTGGCCTTCAGGGCATCGGCATAGCCCGTGCGGAGCATGACCTCCTCGTAGAAATCGCAGAGGCTGATGCCCGTGTTCAGAAGCTCCGCCAGGGACTCGATGATCTCCACGAAGGCGCGCATCTTGCCCGCAGGCTTCTCCAGAGGGGCGTAGTCCTGGGGCTTTTCAATGACCTGATAGAGGCTCTTCCCCTCGGCCCGGGCCAGCCGCTGGGCGGTCTCGATGGCCTTGGCACCCAGACCACGGGCGGGGGTATTGATGATGCGCATCAGGCGCAGGTCGTCATTGCGGTTGTTGATGACGGTGAGGTAGGCCAGCATATCCTTGACCTCCGCCCGGTCGAAGAACCGGGTGCCGCCAATGATCCGGTACGGAATACCGTTGCGCTTGAAGGAATACTCGATGGCGTTAGACTGGGCGTTGGTCCGGTAGAGGACGGCGCAGTTTTTAAAGCCGGAGGTTCTCGACAGGGCCAGGATCCGGCCGGAGACATAGTTTGCCTCCTCGGTGCCGTCGGATGCGGTGTAGATGGTCACCGGATCGCCCTCCTGGTTGGCAGTCCAGAGGGTCTTGCCCTTGCGACCGTGGTTGTTGGCGATGACGGCATTGGCGGCATTCAGGATGGCGGGGGTGGAGCGGTAGTTCTGCTCCAGCCGGATGGTCCGGGCACCCTTATACTGGTTCTCGAAATTCAGGATGTTCTCGATGGTGGCACCCCGGAAGCGGTAGATGGACTGGTCATCGTCACCCACCACGCAGAGGTTCTCATAGCCGCCGACCAGGAGGCTCGTCAGCAGGTACTGCATGTTGTTGGTGTCCTGATACTCGTCCACCAGCACATAGCGGAACTTCCGCTGATAATGCTGCCGGATGGCCTCGTGCTCCTGCAGCAGCTTGACGGTCAGGTAGATGATATCGTCAAAATCCACCGCGTCATTTTCCTTCAGCTGGGCCTGATACCGGCGGTAGCACTTGGCGATCTGGGTCATGCGCACATCGTTCTGCTCCTTGGCGGTCTTGGCGCACTCCTCCGGGGAGATCATCCGGTCCTTCTGCCGGGAGATGACGGACAGCACCAGCTTGGCGGGGAAGGCCTTGTCATCCAGGCCCATGTCCTTGAGGATGTCCTTCATGACCTTCTCGGAGTCGGCGGTATCGTAGATGGTGAAGCTCCGGGTGTAGCCCAGATGCTGGATATTGGCCACAGGGGGATCGTTGCTGGGATACTGGTAGTCCTCCCGCAGGATGCGGCAGCAGGCGGCGTGGAAGGTCATGGCCCAGATGCCCCGGGCGTTGTCCCCCAGCATCCGCTCCAGACGCTCCTTGAGCTCGCTGGCGGCCTTGTTGGTGAAGGTGATGGCCAGCACCCGGTTGGGATACACGGGCATCTCGGCGCAGAGGCCGTCGGCCCGGGCCCGCTGGGCGGCAGTCAGCACGGGAGGCAGCTCCTCCAGAAATGCCGCATCCTCCTCGATGACCCCCTCGGGGACGCTCCGGGACTCATAGCCCCGGCCAAAGCGGATGAGGTTTGCAATGCGGTTGATGAGCACCGTGGTCTTGCCGGAGCCGGCACCGGCCAGCAGCAGCAGGGGGCCCTCGGTGGTCAGCGCGGCGGTGCGCTGCATGGGATTCAGATCCGCAAACTGGGATTCGATATACTTCCGGCGCGCCGCCAGAAAACGTTCTTCAAAGGTGTGATTCATATAAAGCACCTGCTCTCTGTGATTTCGTACCTTACATGATATCACAAAACAGCAAAAAGGTAAAGTTCTTTGTGAGATTGAAGATTTGAGAGTGGAGAGTGAAGATAATATGATCTCCACTCTTCACTCTCCAATCTTATCTCTCAGTATCCCGATTGCCTTCTTCTCAATGCGGCTGACCTGGACCTGGCTGACATTCAGGACCTTCGCCACCCGGTCCTGGGTCAGGCCGTGGAAGTAGCGCAGGGAGATCACGCACTTTTCCCGCTCCGGCAGCTCCGCGATGGCCTGACGCAGGGCGATTTTCTCCAGCATCCGCTCCTCGGACTCCGTATCCGTCAGGATATTTTCCAGGGTGAAGCCCTCCTCGCCGCATTCCCGGTGGATGGACTCCACCTCCCGGGTGGCGGCCTCCGCCTGGGCGATGTCCTCCGGGGCCAGCCCCAGATGGTCCGAAAGCTCTTTTAAGCTGGGCTCCCGGCCCAGGGCCGACCCCAGCAGGGACCTTGCTGACCGGACGGCGGCAGAGCGTTCCTTCAAAGACCTGGACACCTTGATGGCCCCGTCATCCCGCAAAAACCGTCGGATCTCCCCGGAGATCTTGGGCACGGCGTAGGTGGAAAACTGGGTCCCGAATTCCAGATCAAAGCCCTCTACGGCCTTCAAAAAGCCCAGACAGCCCAGTTGGTACAGGTCCTCCGCCTCGGTCCCCCGGCCCAGAAACCGCTTGGCAACGCTCCAGATGAGCCCCGCGTTCTCCGTCACCAGCCGCTCAGAAGCCTCCCGGTCCCCGTTCTGGGCCCGGCGGATCAGCTCCTCCATGGGCATCACGACCGCCGCTGGACCTTCCGGCGCATGTGCACCGTGGTCCCCTTCCCCTGGGCCGAGGTGATGTGCAGGCTGGTCATGAAGCTCTCCATGATGGTAAAGCCCATGCCGCTGCGCTCCGAGCCGCCGGTGGTGAACATGGGCTTTCGGGCCTGGTCGATGTCCGGGATGCCCACGCCCTTGTCCTTCACCACGATATCCAGCACATTGTCTTTGAGAATCCGGCAGCGCAGGGTGATGAGGCCGTAGGAATCCGGGTATGCGTGGACGATGCAGTTGGTGACGGCCTCGGACACGGCGGTGCGGATATCCCCCAGCTCCTCCAGAGTCGGGTCCAGCTGGGCGGCGAAGCAGGCCACCGCCGACCGTGCAAAGGCCTCGTTGGAGGACCGGCTGGGAAATTCCAGGATCATGTAATTCTCGAATTTCACTTACACCGCCTCCTTGATGCGCACCAGCCGGTCGATGCCGGAGGTGCGGAAGACCCGCTTGGGCTGCTCCCCCAGGCCCGCCAGAAAGAGCTCCCCCTCGATCTGGGCCATGCGGCGCATGGTGTTGATAACCACGGCGATGCCGGAGGAGTCCACAAAGCTCACCTGGGAAAAATCCAGGATGCACTCGGCGGGGGTGTAGGCGTCGATTTTGGCGGCGATGGTGTCGATGTAGGACCTGGCCCGATGGTGGTCGATCTCCCCGGTCAGGGCGATGGTCAGACGGCTGTTTTCCAGAAAGCTGGTCAGTTGCATAAATTGAGATCCTCCTTGATTTTGGATGGATTTCAGTATAATGCAACCGCGCCGTTTTTCCTGTCGCAATCGGCAGGAAAGGAAAAAAGCCTCCGGCAAACGCCGGAGGCCCAAAAAGCGGTCAATACCAAAAGTGATAACGACTGTTAAAGAAGAGGATGATGATAAACACAAAAAGCAAAAGGAGGAACAAGGTCGCACTGATACCAATCACATGCATGCCAATTTCAGCGGCTTTCCGGGACCTTCGGCCCAACAGGTACACCGGCAGATGCAGCAGTGCAACGCCGCAGACCACGATGGGAATATGGAACACATCGACAAGCTCAATGCTGTGTCCCCGAAGCAGTCGGACCACGATCACAAACAGAGTCAGATACGCACCGTTTCGCACCATCTTTCGCCATCCGTCACCGGGCTCAGTCAGGACCATGCGATGGAACATCCAGCCAACGCCATTCCACCATTCACTGCCTGTCCAAAATTCAGACATGACCTCGAAAAACTTTCCACCCCGCTGCTCCTCGGCGTGGATGATCTCCCAATACCGGGGCGTATCCAGCTTTGTGAGCTTTTCCTCCCGGATCAGGCGGGAGAGCTTCAGCGCGCCGGTGAGCTGGCTGATCTGCTCCTCCAGATTGGCAATGTTGGCCGTCATGGCATCACCCAGCATCAGCTCGCCGTCCAGGATTTGTTTGATGTCCTGAACGCTGATGCCCAGTTTGCGCAGAATGACGATCTCCCGCAGCCGGTCGAGGTCCTCTTCGCTGTAATCCCGGTAGCGGTTTTCCCCGCGCCGGGGCGTGAGAAGTCCCTCCTTCTCGTAAAAACGGATATTGGCTTTGGAGATACCCAGCAGTTCCTCAGCCTCGTTGATCTTCATGGCAGTCACCTCTTATGATGGATTCTACCACGATTTTACACCTTAAACAAGGTTGAATGTCAATCTACGGGTGGTAGAATTCCAAAGAATCCCTCGTCCAGAAGCCATTGCAGCACGCCCGCTTCTCTGGGGAACATGGCACTTTCCTTGCCGCTGTGGTCGTGGTGCAGGTTCGTCTCAATGGCGTGGCGGGGATCGACGAATTCCGGGGTGAAGCCCTCCTCGGCCTCATACTCGTCCAGCTCCTGGCCCACGGCCCGGTCGATCTGGCACAGATAGTAGAAATTATCCTGAACAAAGGTGGTGCCGTCACCGTCCCGCTCCCGGCGGGGCACCAGGCCGTATTCCCGGACGGAGCCGGGCACAACGGTGAAGCCGGACTCCTCCCTTACCTCCCGGCACAGGGCCGCCTCATGGCTCTCCCCCGGCTCCAGCCCGCCGCCGGGGAACTTGTAATAGTCAAATTTGCGGCTGTGGACCATCAGGATCTTCCCATCCCGGATGATGATGCCCCGGACCGATGGCCGGACGTGCAGCGGTGCGGCGGGATCGTAGTTTTTCGCATCGAGGGTGAAGAGTGTACGCATGGCAAAACCTCCCAGTTCTGTGAAATATCCTTCGGATGTGAAATAATACCTGTTGGCATTGTGAAATTTTCTGCTGACGCAGAAAGTGAAATGAAATAAATCCACCCACGCCCGCAGGCATTTCACATGGCGCAGCCATATTTCACGCCCGAAGGGTATTTCACAAATCCGGCAGGATTTATTTCGTTGAAAAAAGAAGGACATCCGAACGGATGTCCTTCTTTTTTCTGGCGGAGCAGGAGGGATTTGAACCCTCGGTACCCTTTTGGGGTACACACGATTTCCAGTCGTGCCCGTTATGACCACTTCGATACTGCTCCATGTGGGTGTCTCTCTCAGACAGCTCCCATATAATAGCACCGCCAGCAGGATTTGTCAAGCCTTATTTTTCAAAATCCGCCATAAATAAAATGCCACCAGTAGGGCCAGATCACATCGGAAGCACTGCCGGTGTCGGACCAGATCGTGATCCAACCAGTTTCGATCCACTCCCCTGCCTGCAGTTCAAATCGCATCACATCACCGCTGTAATGATCTTTCGCAATGTAATATACCTCGGCTGTTTCACCGTCACAATCCAGAACCTTGAAATCTCCCACAGCACCGAGCATAGTATTCTGCATCCAGGCATTCTCGAAATCGGCATAATACTCGCGGGTAAGGTATTCGCACCGGATCAGAGCCGCGCCCCAAACGACGAGAAACACGGCAAGCGCAACACAAATGAATTTTTTCACGGAAACACATCCTTTCTTTTTTTATCATATCAAAAAAAGAAAACAATGGTGTGAATGCTTTGTTAAGTTTTTCGAAAGATTGCACCATCACATATAAAAAAGACGCGCCGGTTTCGGCGCGTCTTCCCTTATGCTTTGGGGTGGCATCTTGCATAAGTCTGCTTCAGCCGCTGGTCCACCATCTGGGTGTACATCTGGGTGGAGGAGATATCACTGTGACCCATGACCTCCTGCAGGAAGCCCAGGTCCGCGCCGTTTTCCAGCAGATGGACGGCGAAGCTGTGGCGCAGGGTGTGGGGGGTGATCTCCTTGTCGATGCGGGCGGTGGACTGGTAGTGCTTCAGGATCTTCCAGAAGCCCTGACGGCTCATGCGCGCGCCGCCGATGTTGACGAACAGAGCCTGCTCGCCGGGGTCCGCCAGGAGCCGCGCCCGGACATCCCGGATGTAGACAGTGAGGGCCTGCAGTGCCTCCGGGTACAGCGGCACATTGCGGGTCTTCTTCCCGCTCTGGCAGCGGATGATGCCGACCTCCAGGGCCACATCGGAGATATCCAGTCCGATGAGCTCGCTGACCCGGATGCCGGTGGCGTACATGACCTGCAGCATGGCCTTGTCCCGGATGCCCTTGTGATCCAGGGAGCTTGGCTGAGCCAGCAGCAGCTCGATCTCCCGGTTGGTCAGAATCTGGGGAAGCTTCTTCTCCCCCCGGTCCACCTTGACCTCCTTCACGGGGCTCTCCCCCAGGAAGCCGGCGGAGACCACATAGCTGTAAAAATTCTTCAGACTGGCCAGTGCCCGGGAACGGGTGGCCGCACTGCGTCCCTCGGACTCCAGATGGGTCAGGAAGCTATGGATATGCAATTGTGTTGCATCGACTACCTCCGTTTCCTCCTCCTCATGGAGCCATCCCGCAAACTGGCGGATGTCCCGCAGGTAGGAGGCGACGGTATTGCCGGATGCCTGCTTTACCTTGGTCAGGTAATTTTCATAGGCACCGATCAGATCCAGCATGACAATTGTTCCTTTGCCTTTCTTAGAATGACAGGGCGCGCTCCAGAAACGGGGCCACCACCCAGATATCCACCGCAGAAATGCCGAACGCGGCCAAAAATGCGTACAACAAGTCCCTCCGGCATCTATCCAGACCCAGGCAGAGCCTGCGCCAGAGGAACCAGAGGATCACAGGGCTCATCGCCACCGCCGAAAACAGCAGCAGCGTGCCCAGCCACAGCCCGCCCACAGCCGTCACGCTCCCCAGGGCGAACCCCAGGAGGGTCCCACGGACCAGACAGGCCATGCGCGCACCGGCGCGATGGAAAAAGCATACCGCAAATGCGGATAAAAACAAAGGAAGCACCGTCACCACACAGCCGTTCGGATAGGTGATCCCGGCGCGCCCCGCCGAAAGGGCCAAAGCCCCGACCGATCCCCCATAGTAGCAAGCGGCCCAAAGGCCCAGGGACACTCCCGCGAACCAAAGCCCCATCAGGCTCAGGCCCAGGATCATGCTGCGGTCAGCGCGCGGATCAAAGCAGACGATCTGATGCATCTTCATTCCCTCCCGTTTCCGGAGCGGCGGTGCTCAGCACAGAAAGATACATCCGTCAAAATGGACACAGCTAGTGCGTGGTATAAAATGCACTTATACTATACTCCAAAAACGATGAAATTTCAAGCCAAATCCGACCGCATCCTGAATTTTTGTCAATTGTGCCGATTTTTATGTTAACATAGTTATGTCTACCACTCGGAATAACATCCCTTTTGCGTTTAACATTTTCGATTATTCCACCAGATATAGGGTCCTATATCCGTCATTTTTACCGATATCTAGTTTTTGCAAGAGTTCCTGCATCAAAATGCAATATAGGTAAATATTATTTACCTATACCAGTTTTTGGGCAGATTCACGATTTTCTCCTGCGGCGGCGTTTCCGATGCCCGGTCCCCTGCCCCATTCGCAGGAGCACCGCCGCTCCACTTCCGCCGCCCAAAGCCAGTGCCGTGACCGCCGCGCCCTCCACCTGTCCGCCGCAGAGCAGGCCGTTGAGCCCGAAGAGCACCACCAGCACCCCCGCAGTCGCGAGTAGCGCGTCCGCGCCCCCTCCCCCGCCCAGCATGGCCGCCAGGCTCCCCAGAAGCCCGGAGCCCACGGTGATCCCCGCGGCCCACAGGCCCATGGTGTCCAGCTCCACCGCGCCCTGGACCAGCAGGGCCGAGCTTGCGGCACACCCGCAGACCACCGTGAGCATCCCCACGCCCAGCCCCAGCAATACCGCCTGCCACCGGATGGACATTTTCATTCCCTTCATCCCATCGCCTCCTTTGTCCAAGACTATGTCCAAAGGCTCCGCCGCAGAACAGAAAAAGACCGCTGCACGCGGCAGCGGTCTTGATTGATCTGAAATTACAGTTCCTGGTCGTACTGGTTGCTGTCAGCAACACTGGCGGGCTTGGTGATGTTCTGGAACTTGGTTCGGGTACCCTTGACCTCGTTCAGAGCCTTCAGGATGGTCTCCTCGGTCTGGCGCAGGGAGTTGTCCACGTAGCCGAAGCTGGCAGCCTTGATCTGCTCCATCTGAGCCTCGGTCTGGCGGATGCGCTCGGCGCACTCGTCCATGTTGGCCTTGGCCATCTCCTGGCACTTGGCCAGAGTCTGCTGGTAGATGGTCTCATGCTCGATGAGCTTCTCAGCCTCGGCGTGGGCATTGCGGATGATGTTCTCAGCCTCGCGGCGGGCCTGGCTCACCAGCTCCTCGCGGGAAGCCACGATGGTGCGGGCCTGCTTCAGCTCTGCGGGCAGCTGGGCACTCAGATCGTCCAGCATATCCAGAGCCTTGTCCCGCTCAATGATGCACTTGTCGGAGCTCAGGGGCACGGACTTGGCATCCTGGATCATATCGTACAACGCGGTGATCAGCTCTTCCAGGTTGTTGTTCATTATGTATTTCCTCCTTGACGAATGTCTTCAATTCTTTTCCGAAAATCGGGGATGATGGCGGCGGGCAGAAAATCCGTCAGATCCACATCGTAGCTGCCCAGCTCCTTGACCATGCTGGAGCTCAGGTAGGTGAACTGATGCTCGGAGGTCAGAAACATGGTGTCCAGCTCCGGATTGATCTTGCGGTTGATCAGAGCCATCTGGAACTCGTTTTCAAAATCAGAGCCTGCCCGCAGGCCCTTGACGATGACGCAGTCGCCCTTGCTCCGGGCGTAGTCCGCCAGAAGCTCACAGGAGGAGTCAACCTCCACATTGGGCAGATGCTTCGTCACCCGGCGGATAAATTCCACCCGCTCCTCATGGGTGAACATGGGGCTGCGCTTTCCGGCGTTGACCATGGCGCATACGATGAGCCGGTCGAAAATTTTCGCGGCGCGCTCGATGATATTCAGGTGTCCCGTGGTGATGGGATCAAAACTGCCGGGATAGATGGCGATTTTCATGCTTCATCCCCCTCGTTTTCACGCCGGTACAGAGTAACCAGCGTTTTACCGTATTTGTAATCGCGGGAACGGCTGTAGCCGGGCATCCGTACATCCAGTGCCTTTTCCAAAGGCCGTTCCGTGACTATTATACCATTATCTCGGAGAATGTCAATTTCCGCAATGCAATTTAGTGCGTTTTCCAGGAAAATTTCCGCATAAGGCGGGTCCAGGAGGATGATATCGAACTTCTCCTTCGTCCGCTTCAGGTAATCCAGATAGTCCCCCCGGACCACAGTTCCCTGCTGGGTAAATTTCGTCCGGCGCAGATTTTCCCTGATGAGCTCGCAGGCCTTGGCTTGATGGTCCACAAAGACCGCCCGCTTCGCACCCCGGCTCAGGGCCTCGATGCCAAGCTGACCGGTGCCGCCGAAGAGGTCCAGCACCACAGCGTCCTGGACATCAAAATGCAGGATGCTGAACACCGCCTCCTTGACCCGGTCGGCGGTGGGCCGGGTCAGCATCCCCTCCGGGGTCTTCAGCACCGTTCCCCGGGCCGTTCCCGCAACAACTCTCATAGTTCATCCTCCTCGTGAAAATGCTTGTAGACCGCCGCCGCGGCATCCCTGGGCAGGACCCGCTCCAGCTCCATCAGGCTGGCGGCCCGCATGGCGGTCAGGCTACCGAATTTTTTCAGCAGCTCCTGTTTTCGTTTCGGGCCGATGCCCGGGATCCCATCGAGCTCCGAGTAGCTCAGGCGTTTGCTCCGAAGCTGCCGGTGATAGGTGATGGCAAAGCGGTGGGTCTCCTCCTGGATGCTGCCGATCAGGGCGAAGATGGCCTGATTGTTGTCGATGCGGATCTCGCGACCCTCCGGGGTCACCAGAGCCCGGGTCCGGTGGCGGTCATCCTTGACCATGCCGAAGACCGGGAAGGAAAGTCCCAATTCCGTCAGTACCTCCACCGCCACACCCGCGTGGGCCACGCCGCCGTCGATGAGCAGCAGGTCGGGAGGAAGCTCAAAGCCCTTGTCCCCGGCCTTCAAATGGTTGAAACGTCTTGTCAAAACCTGGCGCATGGAGCCGTAGTCATCCTGACCCTCCATGCCTTCCAGCTTATATTTTTTGTAGTCTTTCTTACTGGGCCTGCCGTCCACAAACACCACCTGGCTTGCCACGATGTCGGTGCCGGAGATGTTGGAAATGTCGTAGGACTCGATGCGCTCCGGCGGCTCCAGACCCAGCATTTTTCCCAGGGTCACCAGAGTCGCGGTGTGTTTTTCCTCCCGGCCCACGGCCCGCTCCGCCTCCTCGGCGGCGTTTTTCTGGGCCAGCTCCACCAGGCGCATATTGTCGCCCCGCTGGGGGACCCGAAGCTTGGTCTTCCGTCCGAATTCCTGCTCCATGAGCTGAGAAAAGAGCTCCGCGTCTTCGATGGCAAAGGGCAGCAGAACCACCTTCGGTGCCAGTCCCCTGCTCAGGTAGAACTGCTTCAGCAGGCCGGAGACGGCCTCCTCCGGCTCGTCCGGAGCCTGGAAGACCTCATATTCCTTGTCCAGCAGATTGCCCCCGGAGAAATGGAGCACCGTGAAGCAGGCCTTGCTGCCCCGCTCGGCGTAGCCCACCACATCGGTGTCGGCCAGGGTTCCTGCGGTGACGAGCTGCTTTTTGCTCAGGTTTTCCACGGCATTCAGACGGTCCCGGAGCTTGGCGGCGATCTCAAATTCCAGATTCTCCGCCGCAGCAAGCATCTGCTCCTTGATTTGGGAGGCAACCTCTTTGTAATTGCCCTGCAGCAGGGCCTTGGCCTGGAGCATCCGCTCCCGGTACTCGGTGCAGGACTTGCTCTCCTGACACCAGCCCTCACAGCGGTTCATGTGGTAGTTCAGGCAGGGC
The DNA here is from genome assembly GCA_045125955.1 of Faecousia sp. Lineage (GTDB taxonomy): Bacteria > Bacillota > Clostridia > Oscillospirales > Oscillospiraceae > Faecousia. Next base: position 3,635 of record JBGVNV010000084.1, on the reverse strand, counting down.
CGCTCCTTTCCCACATCCCTGGGAAACTGCCGGGAGCAGTCCGGCAGCTTCAAAACCTCCCGCAGGGCGGTCAGAAGCTGGTTCGTCACGTGACGGCTGCCGAAGGGACCAAAATACTCCGCCCCGTCCCGGCTCAACCTGGGAGCCAGGGTGATGACGGGATAAATCTCCTTCATGTCCAGCCGCAGATAGGGATAGCCCTTGTCATCCTTCAGAAGGATGTTGTATTTGGGCATGTGCCGTTTGATGAGGCTGCACTCCAGAATCAGGGCTTCAAATTCACTGGATGCAGCGATGACATCAAAATGGTCGATGTGGCTGACCATCAGCCGGGTCTTGGGGCTGTGGGAGGCCGTATCCTGAAAATACTGGCTCACCCGGTTTTTCAGCTTCTTCGCCTTGCCCACATAGATGACCTTGTCATTTTTGTCCCGCATGATATACACACCGGGCACCAGCGGCAGGGTCAGAGCCTTGTCTTTCAATTCATCGAATGTCATACCACATCACCTCCTGTTTGTATGGTTTTTCGCCCCCGGAACCGGGGACGAAAAACCGTCCCAGCGCGGTCTACGCTGGGACGGTTGGTTGGGGATCGATCAATACACATCCCGCTGGAGCATGGTCTCCAGGGCGTTGACTGCGTCCTCTGCATCTGCGCCGTCTGCGCTCAGAGTCACGACAGCACCGGTCACGATGCCCAGGGACATGATGCCCAGCAGACTCTTGGCGTTCATACGGCGGTTCTCGCTCTCCAGCCAAATAGAGCTCTTGAACTCGTTGGCCTTCTGGACGAAGTATGTAACCTGCTTGTTGTGCAGGCCGGATTCGCATCGGACGATGACTTCCTTATTGAACATAGATCAACAACTCCTTACCTTCTCGCCGGGTGCTGGTCAAACACCCGGTTCCTTTCTATATGATAGCAAATTTGCGAAAAATGTCAATCAATTTTTCGTCAAATAGTCACAATCTGCCGAAACAAATTTCGCGCAACCGGTTTCATCGGAGTCGAAAGGAGCACGTTCAGAGTTGGTTCATTCAAATTCTGCGATGGTAACGCCGTCCTCACCCTCGCCGTAGACGCCCAGGCGGTACTTTTTCACGTACTTGTTCCGCTTCAGGCTCTCGTGGACGGCCTTGCGCAGAACGCCGGTGCCCTTGCCGTGGATGATGCGCACCTGCTTGAGGTTCGAGCGCATAGCCTCGTCGAGATACCGGTCCATGACGCAGATGGCCTCCACGGAGTCCATACCACGCAGATCCACCTCAGGATTCATGGCGGCCACCTTCATCTCCCGGCCGGAGTGCTTGGGGCGGCCCTTCTGGACGTAGGGATTCTCGTTTTCCAGCAGGTAGATCTCGGACTTCTTGGCCTTGAGCTTCATGATGCCAGCCTGAATTTCGTAGGTGCCATCCTTGTTGATGCCGATGACGGAGGCCTTGGTGCCCAGCTTCAGCAGTTCGACGGTATCGCCCACCAGGATCTCCCGCTTGGGCTCCGGACGTTTCTCCTCCACCTTGCCCACGCGAAGCTTGCTTTCGGCCTCGTTCAGGCTCCGGCGGAGCTCCGTCTGCTTCTGGTTCAGGTTGGCGGTGTCGGCGGATTCCTGGAGCTGCTTCTTCAGGGCCTTCAGCTCCTCGCCCACCCGGTTGGCGGTGATGCGGGCATCCTCGATGATCTGCTGGGCTTCCTTCCGGGCCTCGGCCATGGCCTTCTCCCGCTCCCGGCGGATCTGTTCATGGAATTCTTCACTCTGCTGCTTGATCCTGGCGGTCTCGTGGCGCAGACGCTCGGCCTCCTGACGGGCCACCTCCATCTGCTGTCGCTGCTGCTCCAGCTGGGACAGGACATCCTCAAAATCCTTATCAGACTTGCCAACCAGATCGTCGGCTTCTTTCAAAATATGTTCGGGCAGGCCCAGCTTCCGGGAAATGGCGAAGGCATTGGACTTGCCGGGGATGCCGATGAGGAGCTTGTAGGTGGGCCGCAGGGTCTCCACGTCAAACTCGCAGGAGGCATTGATGACGCCCTTGGTCTGCATGGCGTAGAGCTTCATTTCGGCGTAGTGGGTGGTAGCCACCACACGGCTGCCCATGGTCCGGCAGAACTCGATGATGGCAATGGCCAGAGCCGCACCCTCGGCGGGGTCCGTGCCCGCACCCAGCTCGTCAAAGAGCACCAGGGTCCGGTCATCGCACTCCTCCACCACATCGACAATGGTCCGCATGTGGCTGGAGAAGGTGGACAGGCTCTGGGCGATGGACTGCTCATCGCCGATGTCCGCGAGGATTGCATCAAAGGTACTCAGGCGGCTGCCGTCACCGGCGGGAACATGCATACCGCACTCGGCCATCAGAGTCAGCAGACCGATGGTCTTCAGAGTGACGGTCTTACCGCCGGTGTTTGGGCCGGTGATGATCATGGAGTCGAAATCCGTACCCAGACGGACGGTGATGGGCACCGCAATCTTGGGGTCCAGGAGGGGGTGACGGGCCTTGCGCAGGTCCACCTCGCCCTTGTCATTCATCAGGGGAGCCCAGGCCCGCATGGCGTAGGCCAGCTTGGCCTTGGCGAAGATCACATCCAGATCCACCAGAAGCTTGACATTGATGTTGATGTCCTCCCGGTGAGCGGCGGCCTCGGCGGACATCTCCGCCAGGATCCGCTCGATCTCCTTCTTCTCCTTCAGTTCCAGCTCCCGCAGGGCGTTGTTGGCGTTGACGGCGGACATGGGCTCCACAAAGAGCGTGCCGCCGGAACCGGAGATATCGTGGACCAGACCGGGCACATCGTTCTTGCACTCAGACTTGACGGGCACCACATAGCGGCCGTCCCGGATGGTGATGATGGGCTCCCGCAGGCTCTTGGCGTAGGCGGGAGAGGAGATGATCTTCTGCAAAGAGTCGCGGATCTTCGCGGACTGGACCTTCTTGTGGCGGCGGATATCCGCCAGGGCGGGAGATGCATTGTCGGCGATCTCCTCCTCACTCAGGATCGCGCCAAAGATCTTGTCCTCCAGATATTTGTTGGGGGTCAGGCTCATGAACATGCCGTCCAGCACCGTGGCGGCCTCGTCCTCGGCGGTGTAGCTCTTGACGGTCCGGGCGCAGCGCAGGGTTCCGGCGATGCGCAGCAGCTCCTTGGGGTTCAGCGCGCCGCCCCGGTCTGCCCGCTCCAGAGAGAAGCTGACATCCTGGGCTTCATAAAAATGGGGGTAACCCTTCTTGGTGGAGAGGTCGCAGGCGGCGGTGGTCTGATCCAGCAGAGCCTGCACATCCTCCAGATCGGAGGTGGGCCGCAGTTCTAAGCAGGCGATCTTGCCCAGCTCAGAACCGGCCCGCTCCGCAAGCTGCTCCAGGACTCGGTCCAGCTCCAGCTTCAGAAGGGATTTTTCGTATAATTCAGACATTTTATTCTCCTATAATCATGTTGCATCAGCAGGCAGATATGTAAGCAGCCGCTGATACAAATCCTCAAAATCAGTATAATGGGTATGATCCACACGATCATAAGGAACACCAAAAAGCGATTTTCTTCTTGCGACAGCGATCATATCATCATCCGCCGTCAATCGAAGACTGTCAGATATCTTCAACATCAATAATGTTTTATCATCTGAAATGGACAATTC